>DGKB01000008.1 GCA_002386905.1 Akkermansiaceae bacterium UBA4581
AGTTAAAATAGGATGGTTAGCTTGCTCAGGAATAATGTCCAAACGGGTGCTTTGCTTGTGGTTGGTTCCGTAGTGACCAGCCCAGCCTTCGCCTACAATTTGACGACCAAAATTAGTGTCTTTAGCTTTCCAGTCAAGGTGAGCATAGGTTCCTTTGCCTCCGTTATTGAAAGCATGAGTTGAGGTGCGTAAAGATAGAATAGGTTTGCCATCTTTTAGGTATTGAATAAGGGGAGCCATTTGATCATCTGGCAAATCCAAAAAGCGAGCAAACAAAATGAGCGAGTCAGCATCATTTAGCTTGTCCATATGTGGTACATTAGAGTGCCCAGCTTTTAAGTAACCTTCTTCATCTACAGAAAAAAGTACAGTACACTTGAAACCGTAAGTTTTAGCGAGAATACGAGCAAGAGCAGGGATGGTCTCTTCGGAGCGATATTCGTGATCTGCAGCAATAAGTACGATGTGTTGACCTTCGCCTATACCACCTGGGCAACCTTGATAAGTAAGTGGCTGACTATCATCAAGATCGGCAAGAGGTGAGCAACAAGCTTTGCTTGAACAGTCTTTTTTGCTAGCGGTTTCTGAAGAAGTCGCTGAATTGCATTGAGTGAGGAGCAGTAGAGATATTGAACTGACGAGGAGTAAGAGTATTTTTTTCATATAATAAAAATGTATATAAGATGCTAAAAACTAGCAAGCAGGTCTTTTTTTGCAATAACAAAGTTGTTTTTAGCTGGATTTTTAGCTAGTTAATTTATGTGTCTGTATTAATAATAGTTTTAGTTTGCGCCATTTTATTTGTTTTTGCTTATAAAATTTACGGAGGTTGGCTATCTAAAAATATGTTTCAACTAGATTCGCGGCGCAAGACCCCAGCTGTCGAGTTTGAAGATGGTCAAGATTATGTGCCTTCCTCTAAATGGGTGGTATTTGGTCATCATTTTACCTCAATTGCGGGGACAGGTCCAATTGTTGGTCCTGCTTTAGCTGTAATATGGGGGTGGTTACCAGCTTTGTTATGGGTGATGTTTGGCTCTATTTTTGTTGGGGCGTTACAGGATTTTTCATCACTGGTTATTTCATTAAGAAATAAAGGGCAAACATTAGGTGAGATAGCAGGCAAGTTAATAGGGGTGAGGGCTAAGAATTGTTTCTTATTTATTTTGCTATTTGCGATTACGATTGTTTTGGCTATTTTTGGTTTGGTTATTGCGGCTATTTTTAGGCAGTTTCCTCAGGCGATTATACCGTGTCTAATTCAAATCCCCTTGGCAATAGGGGTAGGACTTCTCATCAAACAAGGTAAAGTGAGGTTATTTATTCCCGCTTTTATTAGTTTAATGATTATGCTTAGCATGGTGTTTTTGGCAAATATACCATGGATTGAGTCTGCTAATCTTTGGCTATCTTCTCAGACCACGATATGGTGGGTACTTGTACTTTTGGTTTATTGTTGGGTTGCCTCAATTATGCCAGTATGGGTGTTGCTGCAACCAAGAGATTTTATCAATGCCTTGCAGCTAGGAGTTATTGTAGTGTTAATGGTTGTGGGGTTAGTTGTGGTTTCTTTTACTGGTTTAGATATTAATCATTCAGGTGTCACTCAAAAGCTAAGCTTAGCGGCTCCGATGATTGAGCCGAATGCTGACCTTAAAATGTTACCCGCAATACTTCCGTTCTTATTTATTACGATTGCCTGTGGTGCTGTATCGGGGTTTCACTGTTTGGTCGCGTCAGGTACTTCATCTAAGCAGTTACGTTGCGAGAAAGATGCTCAGTTTATAGGTTATGGGTCTATGCTTATGGAAGGTTTCCTTGCGATACTAGTTATTATGGCTTGCTGTGCAGGTTTAGGGTTAGGTATATTCACTCAAAATGATGGATGGTTGTTTGGGCAAGAAGCTTGGAATTATCGTTATGGAGATTGGCTAAGCGCAAAGGGTTTGGCTGCTAAAGTTTCTGCTTTTGTGGATGGCTCATCTAATTGGTTCTTGAGTTTAGGTTTGCCGATTGAAGCTTGTAGGGCTTTGATGGGGGTTTTTGTCGCTTCATTTGCGGCAACTACTTTAGATTCAGCTTGTCGCTTGCAGCGTTATGTCATTCAAGAAATAGGTCAAATTAACTGGCGTAAGGAGGATGAAACTTTGGTTTCTAATAACAAAAAACTTAAGCCATTCACACTCTCTTGGCTAACTAATAAATATGTAGCTACTACGATTGCTGTTGTATTTGCTTTTGTATTAGCTTGTTTGCGAGCTAAGCCTGAAATGCCTATGGGTACGGGAGGTCTCATTTTGTGGCCATTATTTGGAGCTATCAATCAGCTTTTAGGAGGTTTGGCATTTATTGTAGTGTTAGTTTGGCTTAAAAAGCGTGATGTCTTGCAAGGGTGGAAAAAGTTACTCATTGTTATTCCAGCAGTATTTATGCTTGTCCTGCCTGCTTGGGCGATGATTCAGCAAATCTTTTTTAATGCTTTAGGTTCAGATTTATCATGGATAGAGCAAAAAAACTGGCTATTGGTGATTATAGGTCTTAGTTCATTACTTTTAGAAGTAGTGATTCTCATGGAAGCTTATAAGACATTGTTTAAAAAGCGCATCTTGATAGCTTGAGTCATTAGAAAAACTATTAGATCGCTATTGCCAAGTAGCAAATTTCATCTAAGCTGTCACAATGCAAGAGGTGTGGAGAATTTTTTCTTATTTAGGTAGGTATAAATTACTAGCTATAGCTTTATTTGGGATTTCCATTTTAATGGTATCCATGGTTTGGATTTTTCCTAAAATGACTCAACTTGTACATCAAGATGTGATTAAAGATGGTAAAATTGAGAAGCTAATACCTTATGTTTTAATAGGTTTAGGCGCTTATATATTGCAAGAGTTGTTCAATCATTTTCGTATTCGTTTGAATAATATTTTTGAGCAACGGGCCATTCAAGATTTGCGTAATGAATTGTATAAAAAACTCCAAGCATTACCAATGCGTTGGTTTGATAACAAGCGTACTGGAGACACGATGACTCGCGTGTTAGAAGATGTGCCGGCGATGGAGCGCTTAATGGTTGATGGCATTGAGCAGGGATTAATTGCGATATTGCAAATTTTGGTAGTTAGCGGGTTTTTGTTGATTATGGATGTTTCTATGGGATTAGCGGCACTTGCTCCAGTTCCTTTCTTAGCTATGGGAGCATTGCTCTATAGTCGTAACGCTCGTCACCGTTATTCAGAAGTTAAGAAACTCACAGGAGAGATGAACTCTATTCTAAATGACAACCTATCAGGTATTCAGCAGATTAAGTCTTATGCGGCAGAGTCTAAAGAAGCTTCACGTTTTTATAAGTCCACGGATAAGGTTCGAATAGCTACGCTTAAAGTGATGACAGCTTGGTCTATTTATTCACCTTCGATGGCGTTTTTAAATACAGTGGGCTACGTACTTGTGTTATGGGTTGGAGCTCAACGAGTGTTATCTGGGGAGGTTTCTGATACTGTGTTTTTGCCATTTTTTACCATTTTGTCTGCACTTTATGCTCCAGTCACTAAATTGCATCAACTCAATCAAATGGCTCAATCAGCGAGGGCTGCTGCGGCACGAGTTTTTCAAATTTTAGATGATGACGAAGAAGATCACGCTTTTGATGGTGATCTTATTGAGCAACCTGTTAGGGGTAGAGTGATATTTAATAATGTGAATTTTTGCTATTTAGAGAGGGAAAATACACTTAATAATATTCAAATTGAAGCTGAACCAGGAGAAATGATTGCCTTAGTAGGGACAACTGGGGCAGGAAAATCTACAATTGTTAACTTGCTTACACGTTTTTACGAATACACTCAAGGCTCTATAAGTATCGATGGGCAAGAGATTAATAAACTTAATAAACCTTCGTTACGCGAACAAATTGGTTATGTGAGTCAAGATCCATTCCTTTTTAATGGTACGGTAAGAGAGAACCTCTATTTAGCTAAGCAAGGCGCGACAGATGAAGAGTTGTGGCAGGCTTTAGAAGTGGCGCATGCTGATTTATTTGTAAGGGATTTACCAGATCAACTAGATTCTCAAATTGGAGAAAGAGGGGTTAAATTATCAGGAGGGGAGAAGCAACGAATATCTATGGCTCGTGCCTTTCTTAAAAATCCTCCTATTCTTATTCTTGATGAGGCGACTTCTAGTGTGGATAACACCACTGAAAAGCTAATTCAAGAGGGATTAGATAAGTTGCTAGATAAGCGCACCGCTTTTGTCATTGCTCACCGTCTATCAACAGTAGAAAAAGCTGATAAAATCTATGTTTTAGACAATGGGGAAATTATTGAGCAAGGAACGCATCAAGAGTTACTGAGCAAAAAAGGCAAGTACTACGAGCTCAATCTTCTCAGTGAAGAAATTAATGATTAAATCTAACCTAAATTAGGTTTAATACCGTAGATGCTAATTTTGTGTTCTTTTGCCATTTCGCTCATAGCATCTGGCTCTAGTATGAGAGTGCGTCCAGCTTCTAATGCAATGGTATTGATACCCGCTTTAGCACATTTTTTTACGGTGGTGGCTCCAATGACCGGCACGTCAAACCTAAAATCATGATTGTATTTAGCAACTTTGACCATAGTGACATTTTTTCCGTGTCCTAGCTCTCCACCACGTGTAATGCATTCATTGGTTCCTTCAAAAGCTTCGACAGCAAGAATTGTTCCATTTCTTACAATGCAGGTTTGACCAATATCAAGAGAGCTGGTTTGCTGAGCAATACGATAACCATAGTTTATATCTTCGAGAGTTTTCCCTTTGGGTTTGGGTCCAAATAAAGGGCCGTTTTGAGTTAAGTAGCTTTCCATGTAACTGGTAGCAGGTAGCACATGAATACCTGATGATTCTAGTTCATCAGCTATAGCTCCAAACAAGCTGTCTGCATTGGTTTCTTTGAGTTTAGATAAGAGTTTTAAAGCTCGTAAATCGGGACGTAATTTAAATAAGTTATTGGGTGTGATTTGCCCAGCCATAATGACCTCTTTTACATTGGCTTTTTTTAGTGTTTTAATGGGTTTGCTCAATTGTCCAACATTAAACCAGTATAAAACTTCGCAATCATTGAGGAGTTCAGGGTCTGTTTCACCTTTGAAAGCGATAACAAAACGTGTGCGTTGAGGTGCTAAAATTTTAATAGCTTGCAGTAGGAGTTTAGGGTAGAGGCCTTTGCCTGCAACAATACCAATAGGAGCATGAGATTCCATGAATTTAAGAAAAATAGTTAAACAGCTAAAGGTAATAGAGCGTTACTTTCGATGATAAGGAGCTCCTGCTTTGAGGCTTTCAATACGATATAGCTGTTCAAGTAGCATAAGCAATGCCAGTTCATGTTGCAAGACCCAAGGTGCTACATTAATTATTTTGTCACTTTTTTGGCGTAGTTCATCGCTATGACCATTTGCTGAACCAATGAGAAAGCAGAGTCCTTTTTTATGTCGATGTTCAGGATCGTGTTGCAGATTTTGTGTCATTTCCAAAAATCCTTCAGTGGTGTAGCTCTTGCCTCGTTCATCAATAGCGATTCGTATCCAGCCCTCACTAGCATTTAGGAGTTGTTCGCTAGGGTGCTTCTGATTGCTTTCTTTAAGCCAATTGAGCTCATAATTACCATAAGGCTTGAGCCGTTTTAAATAAAAGTCACAGCCAGTTTGAGCGTAAGCCAATTTAGGCTTGCCAGGAATGAGTAACTGAGTTTTCACAATACCATTAATTCACTGTGGAATTATTTAGGAACAATCTTGTCTAGGAGCAAGGCTTTCCAATCGTTATCCCAACCTTCACCAGCACCTATAAGACAGAGGAGGGTATGAATGATGAGATTCACTCCTTTGATATGAGGTTTAGGGAATAATTGCTCCCATGATTTATCGTGATTTTGGTTATATGCTTGGAGCTTAGCACTAGGATGGATAAGTGTCGCTTGAGCAGCTGACTCTAGCATCGGCAGATCCGCAGAACTATCAGAATAAGCATGAGCGACTTGCCAGTCTTGATTGGGCTCAATGAGTGATTGTTTGATAAAATACTCATTGAGAACTTCAATTTTACGTTCAGACTTGTGATTGCCTTGAGGGATTTCTGGAAATAAAGAGCCTTTAACTAATTGAACTTCTGTGCCAAAGCTTGTATTAAAACCTAGCTTTTCACCAATAACGCTGACCCACCATTGAGGGCTAGCAGATGAAAGGATTAGAGTCTGTCCTTGTAATTGATGTTCTTGAATACGACGTAGCACTGTAGGGTAACAAATATTAGGAATATAGTGATCACAGAAGCCGTGAACAAGCTTTGTTAATTCGTTTTCCTTAATGCCTGCTAGGTAAATCAGAAATAGACGTTTGAGTCCTGCAGTCTTAATTATGAGCCCCAAAGGCAGTAAAAGTAGATAAATGAAAACTAGTACTACTCGCCAAGGTTGCTGTTTTAATACCCAATGGCAAAACAATAATTGAGTGTCTGGTTGTAAAATAGTGCCATCTAGATCAAATAAAACGATATTATTGAGAGTTTGTGTGTGTTTCATAAAAGCTGGAATATTGAAAAGTGATTCTATTTAAAAGAGCTATAAAAAACATCTAATAGTCAAAGAATACAAGTACTTAGATAGAAGTTGCTTTGCTTTAAATAAGGCAAGATAAAGTAGCTAATGCTCGTTTTCTTATAAGTTTTTGCTTTTTTACCACTGTATATAAGCTAGTTTGCATTTGCGCTTTGCTTATAAAAAATAGTTGTTGGCTTGCCATTCATATACTTTTAATAGTGTATTAAAGCGAGTCTTTTTCAATATTCCTTTGATTAAAACTTGGTTTTTAGGTTGATTTTTCATGGATGTGGTGTAGTTATGGGGGACATTTTTAATGTATATATTTATGAAGTCTTTTATTTACTTATTCGTTAGCCTTGCTTGTTTGTTATTCTTCACTGCCTGTGATTCTCATAGCTGGGAAGATACCTATGATGCAGATGGTTCGTTAGTTCCTGGATCTAAACGTTTATTTGAGGCACATGGTTATCATGATTCACATGAAAAAAGTCATGATTCACATGAAAAAAGTCATGATTCACATAAGGAGCATACAGATCATGATGATCACCATGCTAAAGAAGGACATTAATTAGGTGTCTTTAACTTAGGATGGTTTTTCCATCTGATTCTTATTTATTTTGAGTAAAAAAATAAAGGCTAACATCAAAGAGCAGCTTGCTCTAGCTACTAAATTACTCAATTACGAACAAGATAGGCTTAGCTTGGGTGAGTTCACTGAGCTGAAATCACGTAGAGACACTCTCGCTGAACTTTGGAAGCAGCATCAAAGAGGTGAAAAAGAATCAGATGATTTAAATGAAGCTCTTATTAGACTTAGAAAACTGAATGAAACATGGAGTCGTAAGTTTGGTGTTTTTGGCAATTTTTTACATATACAAGTAGAAGAGTTTTTATTGGCATTATTTGTTATATTCTCACTTAAAGCCTTTTTCTTGCAGCCGTTTAGAATACCTACAGGTTCAATGCAGCCCACGCTATATGGCATACACGCTGAGTCCTTAGCTCCAGAGAATTTCCCAAACCCTATAATTCGCCTATCACAACGTTTGACTCACGGTCGAGCTTACTTTGATCATGTAGCTAAATCTGATTGTAGTGTTGTGAGTATTAGGCAATACATGAAGTTTAAATTTTTAATTAGAACAGATATTAAACTTAGTGATGGTAGAACAATTACTCTACCTATAAGTACCAATGTTCTAACAAATGATTTAGGCTTCACTCCTGCAGCTAATAGTAATTATAAAGCTGGAGAAACCATTATCCGTGGTTATGTAGACACTGGCGACCTGATTATTGTGGATAAAATGAGTTATAATTTCCGTGCGCCTAAGCGTGGCGAAGTTTTTGTATTTGATACGGTAGGCATGACTAAGCTTAAGCAAAGTAATAGTGGACCTGCAGATCAGCAAGGTGGTACTAATTATATTAAGCGCTTGGTAGGTGTACCAGGAGATGTATTAAGTATTGAACCTCAAGGTAAGCTGATGATAAATAAGCAAGAACCTCAAGAGGCAGGTATTCAAAGAGTCATTCAGGCTCAAGGTCTCTACGCGAAGCATCAAGGTTATCAAGTACCTGATAAACGTTATTTTAATTCATACTTATCCAGATACAGCCAAGAGCGTGAATTACTAGAGGATGAATTAAATCCAGATAAGCAAGAGTATGCAGCTATGGGAGATAACACTCAAAGCTCATTTGACTCTAGATATTGGGGACCTGTACCTCAACATAACCTTGTAGGCCCTGCCGCTTTTGTGTTATGGCCCTTTGTAACAGAGAACTGGGGCAGAATTAAATAATTAGCTAAATTCCTTATCAATACGCTTTGGCTTGATGTTTAATACTTAGGAGAAATACTTAGTTATAACATCAGTAAAACGCATCAAAGTGAATTGCGATTGACTATTTTAGAAGAACTAGTGTAACTTATTAATTATGCAAGCAGAAACTCAAACACCTACACCAACTGCTCCAATTCAAGATTACGCATACGACTCAAAAATAGAAGGTAATGTCATCATTACACGTGTTGATGAAGCGATTAATTGGATGCGTAAAAATTCACTATGGCCAATGCCTATGGGCTTAGCGTGTTGTGCTATTGAGCTTATGGGGACAGGTGCGGCACGTTACGACATTTCTCGTTTTGGTGCTGAAGTTATGCGTTTTTCTCCACGTCAAAGTGATGTGATGATTGTTGCAGGGACGGTGACTTATAAAATGGCGGTAGCTGTTAAATGTATTTGGGATCAAATGCCTGAACCTAAGTGGTGCATTGCGATGGGAGCTTGCGCCTCAAGTGGTGGCATGTACCGTAGTTATTCTGTCTTGCAGGGGGTAGATCAAATTTTGCCAGTAGATGTCTATATTTCAGGTTGTCCTCCACGTCCAGAAGCGCTTATTGACGGCCTCATGAAGTTACAAGATAAAATTGCCAATGAAAGCTCAGCAAGCAAACAATTATCAGCACAAAATGCTAAGTGAGTCGTTATATAGTTAACATATTATCATTTCCGTTCATTTTATGTCTCAATTAACAGCAACACAGCCAACTTTGACTCAACAAAATTTAGTAGATAAATTACAAGCTAAATGGGAATCCGCCATTGAGAGTGTGACTGTTTTTCGTGGTGAACTTACGATTAATGTTGAGTTAGAAAAGCTCTATGAAATTTTAGAAAATTTACGCAAAGAGCATAAGATGGCAATGCTCCTTGATATATCTAGTGTAGATCATTTACATGATATCCCACGCTTTGAAGTTGTTTATGAATTAGCGACGCTTAATGATAGGCAACATATTCGTGTAAAAACATCTGTAGCACAAGATCAAAGCGTTCCAACAGTAGTCACTATTTGGAAGACAGCTAACTGGCATGAACGCGAGATTTTTGACATGATGGGTATAAAATTTAGTGATCATCCAGAAATGACTCGTATACTCATGTGGGAGGGTTATGAACATTACCCATTACGCAAGGACTTCCCACTAGCTGGTATTGAATCAGAGATTCCAGATGCTAATTTTTCAGCAGATAAAGCACCACTCGAAGGCGGGCCATTTGTCACGAATCCAGGAGCTAAAAGCCGTGTCGATGCTGAGCCTTGCGCTAAAGGAGAGTCGTAAAAAACTCTTACATATATTTTACTTAATTACTTTATATTTATTATTTTATGCAATCAGAAATTATTTTAAACCGAGATGTCGATGCTATTCAAATACCTAGTGGAGATGCAGTAAGTTTGCCAGCTGGATTGGCAGTTTTTATCACTCAATCATTAGGTGGGTCATACACAGTAGCTACAGAAGCAGGACTTGCTCGTATATCAACTGACGATGCAGATGCTTTAGGTATAGAAGAAGATGCAGATGTTAAGGCAGAAAAAGAAGCCGAAAGTGCAGAATTTGAAAACGCTTCTTTAGAGGACAAAGTATGGTTTCAACTCAAAAAAGTATTTGATCCAGAAATCCCTGTAGATATTGTTAATTTAGGACTCGTATACGATTGTGCTCTTGATCCCAAAGATGACGGCACTACCGATGTATTTATCCAAATGACCCTTACAGCACCAGGTTGTGGTATGGGGCCTACAATCGCCGCTGACGCCCAATCTAAAGTCATGGCAATCGACGGCATCAAAGATGCCAAAGTAGATCTAGTCTGGGAGCCAGCTTGGAATCAGGATATGATTTCGGAGGAGGGGAAGATGCAATTAGGTATGATGTAAGTTTTTTCTCCTTGGGGAGGAAAAACCAACTATCACTTCATCTGCGTTGTTCTTTGAGACTCGCAGTAGGTTTCTACAGCTTCGCCTCAAACGCCTAGCATCTGAGGCAATATTTGATTTTTTATGTTAGGTTTTCTAATAGTCGTAGTAATATTGATAGTTATAATTCTTGTAGCTAAAAATTTTGCGGCTCAAGAAAATGGTTTAAATATAGAAAAAACTGACGATCTAACTGAATCCGTTGAAGATTTAACTGATGATTTGAGAGAAAAAAAAGTTTATTATTTAGAATGTTTAGATGATTATATTTTTAGGTCTGATATCATGTTGTCTGCAGCTAAGGACTGTATAGATTATGATAGTTTTGATTTAGCATGGCTTTACCTAAACAGAATTAAATTTGAATTAAGAAAATATATTAATATTAATAAGTTAAGTAAATTTGAGCTATTTACTTCTGAAGCAATAGTTCATAAATATTTTGCTGAAATTTTGAGTAAAGAAGGAAAGTATTTTAATGCTCTAGTTGATATTACTTACTGGGCTGCAAATACTCTTGATTATGACTCTCCAGAACCACAGCTTACTGTTGTATTAGATTATTTTAATAATGCAAATATACCTAACTTTGAATTTGATGACCTTAAAGACTTTATAATATGTCATGCAGGATTTTTGGAATATGTTGCTGCGAGAGATTTTATAGAGAAAGAAAGCGACCCTAATTATATGCAAGCGAAAAAAAGCTTATATTAT
>DGKB01000030.1 GCA_002386905.1 Akkermansiaceae bacterium UBA4581
ACGTTCACTTATTAACTCAGCTCTATATCTATCAGGGCTTAGTGATAAAATTAAAGCCGATAGCAACATCGATTTTATTGGAGTCTATCAACCCACTAAATTTGACATGTACAAATATGTTAGAGGAGTCAAACCTCTTGATCATGCTGGATGGGAAACGCCTATTCCTGTACGTCACATGACAGAAGCTGAATTCAAAGCTATTGAAGAAGAAAGAATAGCCTTACATAGAGCAAAACGTAAAGCTCAGCAAGAAGCTAAAAAAGCAGCTGAGCAAGCCAAAGCAGAAGCTTTAAAACTTAAAGAAGCAGCTACAGAAAAAGTTGAAGAAGTTAAAAATAAAGCTGAAGATTTAATCAAAATTATTAAATAGTCACTTGAGTTAAACTCTAAAACAAAAAGTCCGTAACAGGTAAACTGTTACGGACTTTTTTATTTACTCAAATAACTATCTTATATACTACAAGTCTTTGATTGATAATTCAAAAGCCTCTACAGTACGCTCTATAACTTCTTCACTATGGGCTAAACTAATAAACCCAGTCTCATAAGGAGATGGAGCTATATAAACTCCATTATTTAACATATTCCAAAAGAGCTTTTTAAACTGCCCTGTTTGGCTAGCCATTACATCATCTACATTAAAAATCTCTCTATCTCCAAAATAGAGGCAAAACATAGAACCTACACGGTGGAAAGTATGGGCAATCCCCTCTTTGGTTAAAGCATCTGTCATCCCCTTCTCTAAACTAGCACCAATAATTTCAAGGCGTTCATAACCATTAGCTTTTTCCATTGCTTTAAGTTGCGCAATACCCGCTGCCATAGCTAGAGGATTACCACTGAGTGTTCCCGCCTGGTAAACAGGGCCATCAGGAGCTAAATAATCCATAATTTCTTTTTTACCACCAAAAGCTCCTACCGGCAAACCTCCTCCAATAACCTTACCCATAGCGGTCAAGTCAGGAGTGACTCCCACCAATTCTTGTACACCACCCTTAGCAACCCTAAATCCTGTCATTACTTCATCAAATATAAGTACAGCGCCATGCCTTTCAGTGAGCTCTCTAAGCAACTCTAAATACCCAGGTTTAGGAAAAATTAAACCAGCATTGGCTGGAAATGGCTCAACTATAATAGCTGCAACCTCGTCACCTCTAGCGGCAAAAAACTCCTTTATCTGCTCAGCATCATTATAATTAAGCACAATAGTCTGCTCAGCATAGCTCGCAGGAATACCAGCCGAATCAGGCTCGCCATGAGTCAGAGCTCCAGAACCTGCAGCAACAAGCAAGCCATCCACATGACCGTGATAACAACCATTAAATTTGATGATTTTATCTCTACCTGTATAACCACGAGCAAGGCGAATACAAGACATGGTAGCCTCAGTGCCTGAGCTGACACAACGAACCTTCTCCACACTCGGCACCCAATCCACAATCATCTGAGCGAGCGTTATCTCATACGGGTTAGGCGTACCAAATGACACACCTTTCTTAGCGGCCTCATGTACGGCTTCAGTCACAACTAAAGGCGCATGACCTAAAATAGCAGGCCCCCAAGTACCTATATAATCAATATAATGATTCCCATCTACATCCTCAAGTTGAGCTCCTTTAGCGCGCTTAGTAAAAAATGGATTCCCACCTACATTACGGAATGCTCGTACAGGAGAGTTAACTCCGCCAGGAATGAGCTCTAAAGCTTTGTTAAATAAATTTTCAGATAAAGTCCGGTTCATCATACAAGTCAGGGTCGTTAAAACTAGGGTCTTTGAGTTGTAGCCATTGATTAAGAATCTCTACTGCAGCAGCTTTATCAATAATTTTCTTCTGTTGCTTGGCATTTTTACCTGTTTCGTAGAGCTTCTCACTAGCCATAACTGTAGTATAACTTTCGTCAACAAAATGCAATGGTAGAGCAGGAAAATTATGAGCTACTTGTCGTGAAAACTTCTTGATATATTTAGCTGCAGTACCCTCACTACCATCAGTTAAAAGCGGAATACCTATAACGATTTGCTTAACCTTCTTTAACTCAATAATCTCAGCTAACTGTTCTAATACCTTACCTTCTTTGACATACAAAGTAGTTAGCGGATGAGCCATCATACCTAAAGGGTCAGTCACAGCCAAACCTATACGAGCGCGCCCATGATCAATGGCTAAGATAGGGTGCTCACCTATATCACTCATATTAAATCAAATTCGATGGTAACAATTCAACCAGCTTTTTAATTTGCTCTACTTGATGCTTATTCGCCACCAGTAATGCATCTGGTGTTCTAACAACTACTAAATCATCAACACCCAATAACGCTACATGCTTAGGTTGATCTAACACACTATCAAACACTATATTTCCTCTAGCATCTAAAGTAGTAATATTTTGATTTGACCTATTATTATCATTAAGTAGTGGAAGATACTCCGCTGCAGATATCCAGGATCCTATATCATCCCAACTAAAATCAACTTCAATGACCAGCACCTTAGCTGAACGCTCCATCAAGGCGTAATCAATAGACAGTGCCTCTAATTCTTCAAACTTAATAGCACAGTCAGATTCAGAACTAAACTTATGACTCATGACAGCCTCAAAAAACTCGGCTAACTCAGGCGCATGCTGATTTAAATTTGCTCTAAATCCTGCTACCGACCAAACAAAAATCCCAGCATTCCAAGAAAAACGCCCTAATTTAATAAATTTTTCAGCTAACTCTGTAGCTGGCTTTTCTCTAAATCTTAGTACTTGATATGCTTGATTCTGTAATTCACTCTTTAAAGCTTCACCTCTTTCAATGTAGCCGTAGGACGAACATGCCCATGTTGGCTTAACTCCCAACGTAATTAAGTAATCATCTTGCTCAGCCAAACTAAAGGCATCTTGAATCAGTGAATTAAAAGCTTGATGATTATCAATCAACTGATCTGATGGTAGCACTACTACTTTAGCCTCTGAGTTTATCTGCGCTATTTTAGCCATGCCATAACTAATAGCTGGAGCTGTATCACGCTTACTAGGTTCAACTAAAATATTAGACGAATTAAACTCTGGGGCTACAGCAAGAATCTGCTCTACCTGAGTTGGATTTGTTAAAATATAAATATTTTCACAAGGCACGACACCTTTTAGCCGTTCAATAGTTTGCTCAAGTAGAGTTTTCTCAAAAAATAAACTAAGAAACTGCTTAGGCTTAGCCTTGCGACTTACAGGCCAAAATCTAGCGCCTGCACCACCAGAAAGAATAAGCGCGTAATTATTAGAATCCATCATCAAATAAATCTTAGTAACTATACTCCTGAATTAAACCCATTAAAATTTACTTAATATCATCAAATTAATTTTAAGCAGCACAATTCTGAGTTAAATTAATTAAAACTTATGCAGTAAGTGGTTTTGGATGATTAAGTGGCTTATGGTAACTCGTGGAGCACAGTGTAGATAAGACTACTCGAGCACCGCGAAAGGTTTACATAAGCCGCTTAATCACCAAAATTAATGATTTAACTTAGGATTGAGGTGCTACTGGTCTAATCGGCATCAATACATAGAGGAAAGCCGAATCTAAGCGAATCACACCTGGAGTTAACCCGTCAATTAAATCTAAATAAACCTGCTCTTCTACTAAATGTTCTAATACTGATACGATATACTCAGCATTAAATGAAATAGCTAGCGTATCACCTGTGTAATTCACTTCTACAGTTTCCTCTGCTTCACCTACCTCTGCAGCATGCGCTACGACTTGTAATTGACCACTTTCAAAATTAAGTGTCACATTATTAGTCTTATCAGAAACTGTCGTTACTCGACGCAAAGTCTCCAAAAAGCTCTTTCTGTCAAGTGTCACACGATGCCTAGCTTCACCTGGAATCACCTGCTTATAATTAGGGTAATTACCACTGATGAGCTTACTTACTAATGTAGCGTTCTCAAGCTCAAATGAAATCGAGCTCTCATCAATCTTAACAAGTATCTCACCCTCATCACTAAGTAGCTTTGAAAGCTCTGTGATTGTTTTAGCTGGGATAATAATATCTACCTCATTAGCCTGAGGATAATCTAAATCTTCAGCCACCATAGCAAGACGACGACCATCAGTAGCAACCATCGTCATTTTACCCTCTTTAAATGAAGTAAAAATACCATGAAGAACATAACGTGTCGCATCACTTGAAATCGCATAAGAAGTCTTACGTAATGATTTTTTAAGTAACTCTTGAGAAATGCTGAATTGCTTATCACCCTTAATCTCTGTAAGCGGAGGAAAATCAGCACTAGATAAGCCCACAAGCTTAAACAAACTCTTACCACTCTTAAGAGTAGCTGCATTCTTATCATCAATTGAAATTTCAATCTCACGAGCGGACAACTCCTTAACCACACTAGCTAAACGACGAGCTGGCAACGTAGTCTGACCTGGCTCAAGCACCTTGGCCTCGACTCTCACCACCATACCAGTTTCTAAATTACTAGTCGTCAGTTTAAGAGCGCTATCTCCATCACTTTCTATAAGAACATTAAATAAAATAGGCAAAGTTGCACGTGAAGAAACCACACTCTGCACTTGGAGTAAGCCTTCTAATAAAACTGCTTGATCAATTTGAAATTTCATAAGTGTAAATAAAATATTTGTTGCTTTAATAACTGAACATTTTAGAGTGTTTTGACAAGCTTTTTCCTTTTCAAAGAGTGCATAACCTTATAAACGAGATCAAAATATGGAGACTAATCAAGACGCATTTACCCAAGACTCTTTACAAGCCTACCCTGAAATCATCCAAAAAAACGATGAAACATGGATGCTCCAAGCGCTACGCCAAGCAGAGCGAGCACTCGACGACGACGAAGTCCCCATTGGAGCCATCATCATCAAAGATGAGCAAATCATAGGCAAAGGCTGGAACCAAGTCGAAACCCTCAAAGACGGCACCGCCCACGCCGAAATTATAGCACTTAGCGCCGCCCAATCTCACCTAGGAGATTGGCGACTCAACGAATGCACCCTCTACGTCACCAAAGAACCCTGCCCCATGTGCGCAGGAGCACTCATGAACTGCCGCATTGGCAGAGTTGTATTTGGAGCCCGTGACCCCAAAGCAGGCTGCTGCGGAGGCTGGCAAAACTTACTAGACAGCAACCCTCCCCTCAATCACCAAGCTCCAACCGTAGGAGGCATTCTCGAAGAAGACTGCGTCACACTTCTTAAACACTTCTTCCAAGAAGCGAGACGTAAGAAAAAGGAAGGATAAGTTTTAAATGACTTCATCTACTTTGTTCTTTGATGAGATAGCAGTAGCTATTCTACAGCCACCCATCAAACGCCTCGTATCTAAAGCCATCTAAGACTTATTAAACTTAGTTGCTCCTTTTATTGCTAGTTATCAAAAATCAAAGAACCGACCCCCAAGACTCAACAAACCAAGACACGAATTTAAAGAATTACCCCACCGTGGAAAATACAGAAAACAAGCTTAATGACGTGCCATTCAGAACCGACCCCCAAGATTAGATAAATGCAAATTATTCTTAATTGTATTCTCTTCTAATTTTAAAAGTATTTCTCGTATTAAATCCCAATCTCTTTTCATCGTTATTTTTTATATATTTGGTTGGCTCGTGGGTTTATTTTTTTACTCAATTATCATATTGTCATCTTTTTCATTTATCATTGTAATTTCAATATCTGCCACACCTTCTTCAGAATTAAAATCTTCATTCCTAAAATGAAAATGTTTAACTTGATCGTTTTTAAGCTGATTTAATTTTTGTATAAGTACATCTATCTCCTCTTCACTTAGAGCAATAGAAACACCAACCCATCCTGAATTAAACTTTTCTAACTTTGTGTCCATTCTACATCATCTGGTTCAATGTGATCTTTTCCTTTGGAAGCATCATCAAGGTCATGCCAATGAGGTCCACGTTCTTTTCCGGCTTCACGTCCTTCTTTATCCCAACGTCTCTTCATGTTACCATCTTCATCAACCCATTGGCGATGTTTTCCATCAGTTTTTTCTCCAGCTGGTGTTTCTTTCCATATTTGGGGTCAGCAACTGTCTTTTAAAAGTTTTTTTAATTAGGTGATTTGAGGAGTTAAGTTTGCTTGATTTTCTCTACTTTGCAAGCGTCTTGAGGGTCGGTCCTTTGATTTTTGATTCTTTCATTTATTATTTGAATTTTCATTTAACTTCTTAATTAATTCTTGTCCTTCTTTATTGCACATTACCCATCGCTTTGCATTACTTACTCCACTAGTATGTCCCATGTGTAGTTTTTGCGCAAGTGATAAGTCGCTCCTTCAAATTCTGGTTAGTCTGCCAAATCAGCGACTGAATAGGGAGCTGATAAGACTGGAGTAAAGCGATAGCCCTCAACTCTTTAGGGTAAGTAACGCTCTGAATAAGAGCGGGCGAATCAAATAAAAATATATTTAAAATGAGTCATTCATACTATATTTTAAAGAAATAAGAAGCTACTGCGAGTTTCGCAGAACAACGCCACGAGGAAAAAGATAAGCTGCCCACCTACTAGCTATCCATTTCCCCTTCTTGCCAGGTGGCGTGGCATACTTCCTGCCAATTAGGAAAATTCCACCTGTTTGGAAATCCTTTGCACTGCTCTGGTTTGACAGCGTGGATTTTGCAACCACCATCTACGAGCATGATGCATTCGTGGTTGGGTCTTTCGAGAATGGAGAGTCCTGTGCGGTTTTTGTTAAGTCTGGTGTGTTGGGATATGAACTCGTCTTGACTCATGTCAAGGTAGGCAGCGATTGTGCCTACCTCATCATCAGTGATATTGACATCTCCTGGCCATTTGCAACAAGCAGTGCAGCGCTCGCATTGGTAGTAGCCTGCCATCATCATAATCTACTATTCATTTATTATTTAAAAACTAATGCTCTAAAGTTTACGTTTTTGAGTGAAATTAGGCTGATGAAAAAATCGTGGAAGCAAAGTGTAGAAAAACGCTACTCGAGAACCGCGAAAGTTTTGAATCTGCCTAATTTCTCCAAAAGTAGAGCATTAATACGACCAGCTGTCGCCTAATCCGTGCCTTTGAGCCAACTCTAGAAGCTCTGGGCGCATCGGCCATTCGTCTGGGCGTTCGCTACTTT
>DGKB01000028.1 GCA_002386905.1 Akkermansiaceae bacterium UBA4581
CAGGCGCATAATTGAGATTAAAGCCAAAAAACTCCATCGCTTGTGCTATTAAGCGTGCCTGCTCCTTAATCCAAAGTTCATTTCCAGCTTGAGCTAATTGGGAGGCGCTGGGCAACTCCAAGCCTAAATCTCTCAGCCTATTCACGCGCCCACCTTCTAAATCTAAGCTAATAAATAACTGATTCCCTGTTAAACTTTTAAGTTGAGCTATAAGCTCAGTAAGCTGCTCTACACTCTTGATATTACGTCCAAATAAAATAATGCCTGCAGGCCGGAACTCTTGCATAAAGGCCACCTCATCTGCTGTGAGCGCATATCCCTGAATTCCAATAACAAGATGCTTAGCTACGGACATGAAAAAATTGTAACTAATGCTTTAACCTTCTACAATCTTAAAAGAACGAACATAAATAACTTCGCAAGCCCCATCGCCTGTATCATTTCGTGTTGTTGAGCTTAGCCAGACCGTTTCTCCCTCTTTTTTTACTCTAACTAACTCTCCTTGCAACTTAATTATTTGACCTTTTTTAGCAGCAGCTATTGCCTTTTTAACCTCATCATTAGCATGTATTAAATGCATATTGGCACTACTGGTTTCTATATTTTTTCTGGGGATAGGGAATTGAGGGGTTTTCCAATAATACCAACGCCCTCGCTGTGAAATTTTAATATTTTTTAATACAGATTCATCTGACATCTGATTCCATCCCAAAGCTATATCTATAGGCGCTATATCACCAAATGAATCTCGATAAGATTTTTTTGCGAGCACTTTAGCTTCTAATGTAAAACTATACAGAGGAATTATAGTATAGCCCTTATATTTAAACGGCGATAAACTCGTCTTTACTTGCTGTGGTAGCATAGTCGTTTTAATGCCATCACCCAAGGTCACTGTCGCCACTTTTTCTTCGTACCAGTAATAACCAGCCCCACAAATAATCAGCACCAATAAAAACTTCTTCATAAAGCAATATTTTGATTTATCATCTCAACCTTAAAATGCTACAACCCTATTCTTTAAAACGGCCAAAATGCAGGAATCAAGAAAGAAGCCACTATCCATAAAATAACAGCTAACGGAAACCCTACTTTAAAGAAATCTTTAAACTGATAGCCCCCAGCTCCAAAGACAAAAGTATTAGTTTGATAACCTATCGGTGTTGAAAAACTTGCTGACGCGCCAAACATCACTGCTATGACAAACGGACGAGCATCTACACCTATCTGATCAGCCACGATAATAGCTAGTGGTGTTAATAAAGCGGCAACAGCATTATTACTAATAATTTCAGTGAGAATAGCTGCAAACAAATAAAATGCAGCAAGTACAATACCTGGATGATGCGTACCTAGCAAACCTACTATTCCCTCAGCTAAATTCATCGCTAGCCCACTATACTCAATAGCTTGACCTAGACCTAGCATCCCTAAAATAAGAAATATCACCTTCCACTCAATCGATGCATAAGCCTCCTTAGGCTTAAGCGCCCCAGAAACAAGGCAGAGCAGAGCCGCACCCAAAGCCAAAATAAGAATAGGAATATTAGGTAACACATTATACTGACACAATACGGAAATACCTATAAAACTAGCCAAAGCCAACAACACAACTGGAGCGTGCTTTTTACGCAAAGGCGTCTCCTTTGGCTCAGAAAGATTAATAAAATTATTTTGCTGAAACAATCGACTCAACGATTGCTTATTACCTTGCAGCAACAACGTATCACCAAAGCGTAATTTAACCTCATTAAATTTAACTTTTAAATTAAAACCCTTGCGGTGCACAGCTATAACACTAGCTCCATACTGAGCGCGGAAATTAGCTTCTTTAAGGCTCTGCCCAATAAAACGCGAATCAGGACCTAAAATCGCCTCCATAAGAACCACAGATTCTGTTTTTATATCTAATAAGCTCAAGTCTTTAGCCTCTACCTCCTCAATCACGTCGGCATCACTACTTGTTTGCTTGGCTACCTCACGCAAGCCAGCCAGCTCCCCCTTGACAATCAACTCATCACCAACTTTAAATACCAAATCAGACTCCTTATATTTTAAAGCCTTTTTATCTCTAATAATTTCTAAGAGATTAATTTTACTAAAATACTTTTTTAACGCTTCATTAATAGGCTCTCCCTCCAACTGAGACTCCTGAGTAATCACCACATGACTAATAAATGAGCGCGTTTGCTCCACATCAACCAACGATGAAACAGTATCTCGATTAGGTAACAACTTACGCCCAAACAAAAGCAAATACACCATCGTTGTCGCAGTAAAAATCAACCCCAATGGAGTGATTTCAAATAAAGAAAAAGTATCTTGCCCCGCTTCCTCTGCAATCTTAGCCGCAATTAAATTAGTCGAAGTACCTACAATCGTAATCGTG
The DNA here is from genome assembly GCA_002386905.1 of Akkermansiaceae bacterium UBA4581. Taxonomy (GTDB): domain Bacteria; phylum Verrucomicrobiota; class Verrucomicrobiia; order Verrucomicrobiales; family Akkermansiaceae; genus UBA4581. The sequence continues at coordinate 2,390 of DGKB01000028.1, forward strand.
CCACCCGTAATAGCAATATAAGATAAAGGTATCAGGAATTGAGAAGGGAAATAATTCTTTTTACGGCAAAGGCTCATAACCACCGGCATAAAAACAATAACAACCGCTGTATTATTAATCATAGCAGAGGGCAGCATCACCATAAGCATCATTGCAAGTAACATTTTCCACGGGCTATCCCCAGAAAGCTTCTCAAAATAATGACCCAACCAATCAATGATACCCGTTCTTTCCAAAGCTGTGCTCAAAACAAACAAGCAAATCAAAATCAATGGCGCAGGATGCGACAAAATACCAAAACCATAATTATCAGCAGCAGCATCCCAAGATAAAATACCTGTAGCAAAACACAAAAACCACGCCAATAACGCGGTCAACTCAGTAGGCAGCCACTGCTTAACAAAAGAAGCAAACACAAACACCACCAATACCCCTAAGAATATCTGCTGCCATGTTTCAAAAATCATCTTGGTAAATACTAATAGTTAGATAATAAGCAGCCTAACTCTATATAACTGCAAAAAGATTTTACAAGAGATTATCACGACTCACCCCCAAAGGGCAGCTTTATCAAAAATCACGCAAGCGAAAGGTAATCCTACCTTTAGTCATATCATAAGGAGACATCTCAAGCTTCACCTTATCTCCCACCACAAGACGAATAAAACGCTTACGCATTTTCCCCGAAATATGTGACAATACTTGGTGTCCTCCAGGAATCTCCACTTTAAACATCGTTCCAGGGAGTACCTGAGCCACAACACCTTCTACCTCAATAGACTTACCATCTCTAGATGCTTTAGGTGCAGAGTCTTCTGAGCGTCTAGGATTATTTTTCTTGTAGGTATTTCTACGTTGAGGTCTTTTGGCGTTTCTGTTAATAATTCAAAGGAGTTAAGTTTAATAAATAGACAAATCTTGAGCTATCTTCGCCTTTAATTATGAGCTTTTCCTTATAAAGTCAAACATTTTCCCACTTATTCTCTTATTTTTATGCCAAATTTACTCATACCTTCGCATAGTTTAAACAGCTCAATTCTCCATAAAATACAGCAAAAAAGTGATTACCAAGGCATCATCCTAGAAGACTCAGGGCAAGATGCGTTAGATTCTAACCTCAGTCTCGAAAACGAAATTATCATTGGCTGCTTAACCGACCCTAATTCAAAGCGCCTACTAGCTGAACTCAACGTTTTTGCACAAAAAAACCCAGACGCCTCTATTTTATTTATTCCTAAACTACGCCTATCTCGAGCTGGGGTTGCCTGCGAATTACCTGCTGAAACATTACAGAAATTATTCAGCCTATCTACACTCATTCATGATGTAACGCCTATTGCTATAGCCGTAGAGCATCAGTCATACCTCGCCCCTATTGCTAAGCCCAAAGCAAAAACTGCCACCCTAGGCGCAAGTTTTAGCATCCAAGAAAAAAGCCAAGAGCAACAACTTAACCTATTTTGGGAATCATTGCTTAGCGCACAAGAGCAAGCATTTAGCCAGCAATCCGTACTCAACGAAAACCTCAGTCACAGCCTACTCTACAGACTCAAGTATTTTGGCAAAACTAAATTCGTAATCGACGGAAAAAGCAACAAAAAGCTCACCTTTGACAAAATCCTAGGCATCTCGCTAGCCCTTGCTGCACACCTCAAACAACAAACCCAAAAAAAACGTATAGGCATACTCCTACCTCCTAGTCAGGGCAGCCTCATCGTCAACCTTGCCATCATGTTCGCAGGCAAAATACCAGTAAACCTCAATTTCACCTCAACCAAAGAAAGCCTCCTCTACTGTATCGAACAAGCTGAGATCGACACCCTCATTAGTGCAAAAATGGTCAAAAGCAAGCTCAAGCACCTGCCCTGGGACGAGCTTCCTACCACACTCAATATCGAAGAAATCATAGCCACCAAAAAAGGCTCAATTATCAAATGGCTCCTCGCCAGCAAGCTCCTTTCTGCCAAGGCCATAGCCAACATCATTAAACTTCCGCAAGAAGCAGACGAAACCGAAGCCTCACTACTCTTCACCTCAGGATCCTCAGGCCCCCCAAAAGGAGTCCCTCTATCTCACCGCAACTTACTGGCTAATGTCACTCAATTTAGCTCACGCTTAGAGCTAGACGAAAGCTCAACCCTGCTAGGTTGCCTACCGCATTTTCACTCATTTGGCTACACCGTCACACTACTCTTCCCCATACTCAAAGGCTTCTCGCTAGTCACCTACCCAAGCCCCATGGAAGTCAAAGAACTCGCCAAACTCATAGAGGAACACCAACTAAACCTACTCCTAAGCACACCCACCTTCCTACGCGGCTTCCTCAGTCGAGCTCAACCCCATCAACTCACAAGCCTCGACTTCGTCATCACAGGCGCAGAAAAACTCCCAGACAAACTCGCCCAAGATTTCAGTACCAAATTCAACCTCACGCCACAAGAAGGCTACGGCCTCACAGAAACCTCGCCCGCTACCCATGTCAACTTGCCCAATCCGGAATCTGACAGCTTAGAGGTGTGCGACTCTACCTGTGCTGGTACCGTTGGATTAGGACTCCAAGGCATCAACTTTAAAATGACCAACCCAGAAACTGGAGAACCTAACTCCTTATTCGAAGGCGGCGAACTCTGGTTGCGCGGTAGTAATATATTTGGAGGCTACCTCAACCGCCCCGAAGTCAATCAAGAGGTCTTGCAAGAAGGCTGGTTTAAAACAGGCGACATGGCCAAGCTCACTCCCCAAGGATTCCTCGCCCTACAAGGCAGACTCTCAAGATTCTCAAAAATCGCAGGAGAAATGGTCCCACACGAAACAATCGAAGCCGAACTGGTCAAAGCTCTAGATCTAAGTACAGACGAGCTCAACCTCGTACTCGTAGGCGTCCCCGATGAGAAGAAAGGCGAAGCCCTCGTCATACTCACCACTCTAGATACTAGTAGCTTCAAAGAACAACTTATGAGCTACTGGAAAAAAAATGACCTCACCATGCTATGGATGCCAAAAATCTATAAGCAAGTCGAGACCATCCCAACACTAGCATCGGGTAAGTTAGATCTAAAATCCTGTGGGTTGTTGGCACGTGGGGAGTAAAAGTCTATCTTTATCTTACCTGCTTCGGTCTCTAAGGACATGGCAGTAGTTTGCTACAGCCAGCCCTTAGATAACTCGCATCTAAGCAAAGCTAAACTTTTCAAGATAAGTTATAATAGCTAAATCAAGACTTCTTAGTTATAAAATTAATAAGTGTGTTACAAATATTTATGCAATTATTTGCCCAATCAACAAAAACTATTTCATTATTGTGAAGTATAATTTTATCACCTGAAAATGGGTTGCCTGTAAATTCTAAACTATTAATTTTAACTGTACCTTGCGGAGTTGAAATAATAGTGTCTTGTATCTTTATTTTACTACCTGCTGCTGCTCGTATAACACCCCCCCATCAATGATATACTTCCATCTGATTTTTCAGTGACAGGACTTGGGTGGTTACTTATTAAGTTATAATTAAGCTCTCTAGTTCCAATTTCACCAAAATTATTAGGATCTCTGTGCTTAATATGAGGGGTTAAGAAAGAGAGTGCATAATCATTTTCGGAATTAATGTGATATGCTTTATTAAGCAGAATCGATACTTTTTTAGGTAATTGTTTTTCTTTTTTAAGTTTACCTCTACTTAAATAACTTTCGATATTTTCGTTTATTTCTGGTCTAGGAAAATAGCTTCTTTTTCTTAGCTCTTGACTAGTATAAATATTATCTAATATCGATAATATTTTATTTTGAAAGTCATTATCAACATTTCTTTTTTTAGCATCTGAATCATTTGAATTGAATTTGGATACTATCTCTTTCGCTGATTTTAAATATTCCTCTAACAACTCTATTGTTTCTTTTGTCATTATATTTTCTATAAAACTTAAAAATTAAAATACTTCTGTAGGTATTATAAATGCCCTCAGTGAATACCTATGGAAGAGTTTTTTCACTCTTGACTTTTCACTCCCTCTTACTGGCTGAGGCTGGCGAGTTGGGCTTGGTGTTCCAGGAAGCTTTCGGGAAATATAGTAACATGGGTGCCTTGGGCTACTTGGTCAAAGAAGGTTATGATGTCTTTGGATTTCATGCGTACACAGCCGTAACTGACTGCGGAACCTATTTTGTTTTCTTCGGGGGTTCCGTGGATGTAGATGTAACGTCTAAAGGTGTTTTTGTTGTGAGGTTCTACGCCTTTGAGCCAGAGGATTCTTGTGACGATTGGGTCGCGTCCTGGGGCATTTGGCTTGAGGATTTCTCCTGTGAGTTTGCGACTTGAAAATACGGAGCCTGATTCGGCGCCATGACCGATTTTTTTGGCAATTTTGAATTTTCCTAGTGGGGTTTTGTTGCTGCCTAATTGGCTGCCTAGACCAAATTTTGAGGTTGATATCGGGTAGTTGCCTATACAATAGCCTTGCTCATCATATATGCGCATTTGTTGGTCTGCCACGCTAACAAGGACTTTGTGTTGTTTCTGTGGTGAGCTCATGTAATGGCAATGACTAAGAAGTAAAGTGAGGGTTGCTAGTGTGCATAGTTTTAAGATCTTCATTATGAATTGATCTGTAATTAACTGTTTTTAAGAGATGCTGCTATTTTATCTGCGTCAAAGTTCATGTCCCATACTAGTTGTAAGAAGCTGCTTAATGTGTGAGCTGGGAATTTACTGATAAAGCGGCGGTCACCACCGCAACCAAACATGATGTCAGGGTCTAGCTCGCCTTTGAGTTTGGCTGTGGCTTTGAATAAAATACGTGGTAGGTAGTCGATGCCTTGGATGGTTTCTCCAAATACGGGTAATTCATCATGACTGATTTCATGAGTGGAGAGCGTGCCTCCTTGCTCTTGTAGGAGGTAATTTTGTCTAACCTTTGCAATCGCTAAGGCTTCCTGCGGTGTAGGCACCTGAGCGTCGCCATAGTCCTCAATAAAATCAAAAAACTCGCGTACTTTGTATCCTATGCTTGCAAGGAAGGCTAAATCTTGGTCGTCATAGTAGGTAGTAAAGTTGGTGTTGCCGCTTTTGTATTGAGCTAGGCATTTGTCAAAAAGAGCGTTAAATTGGTCGGGGTTAATCATGATATTAATGGGTTTTATGAGTTAGAGGGTTTGCTAGAAAAATTTTAAGGTTTTGTGATGTTTTGTGAACTTTTTTCAATTTCCAAAATAACTTTATTGAGGAAGTTAGGCTCTTGTGTGAGGCATTTGGTGAGGGATTCTACACAGGTGAGAGTCTGCAAAGATATGTAATGCTCCATGCCTTCTACGTCATTGTAGATTACGCTTTCAGGGAGATGAAATAAACGTAAAAAACTGGTTAGAACTTGGTGTCTTTTGACGATGGCTTCTGCCATGGCCCTGCCTTTTTTTGTAAGTTTGGGGTCTCGGTATTTTTCGTTGACTACCCAACCTTCTTGATCTAGGCGTTTAAGCATGGTAGAGACGCTGGGTTGTGAGAGGTCGAGACGTTGCGCAAGCTCAGTTGCTTTGGCTGTTCCGTTGGTTTCTATTAGGTGCCAGATTTGCTCTAAATAGTCGTCCATCGAAACTGAGCCTGTTGAGGCCATTTGAAGCTCAGAAGGATTCGCTAACATATCATCTAAGTTGTTAAATTATTCTGATTGCTGCTTTTCTAGCTTTTTCACACGTTGGATGAGGGAGCCTATTCTGCTTAGGTACACTTCATTTTTACGTTGTTCATTAATAGGTCGACATGGGTGACCTGCATAAACACCTGGTTTATTAATATTTTTTCCTGCTGCTGATTTAGCAGCTATAATGACTCCATCACCTATTTTAATATGACCTGTCACTCCTGATTGACCTGCAAGAATAACGCCTTTGCCAAGCTCTGCACTACCAGCAATAGCCGTCTGAGCAATAATGAGGCAATAAGGTCCTACAGTGACATTATGTGCAATTTGCACAAGGTTATCTATTTTAGATCCTCGCCCTATGGTAGTTTTGCCAAATCTAGCTCTATCGATAGTTGTGTTAGCTCCTATTTCAACATCATCTTCGATAACGACGGTGCCGATTTGGTCGATTTTGACGTGCTCAGTACCTGTCCATTCATAACCAAAACCATCTGAACCGATGACAGCCCCTGGTTGTAAGATAACACGGTTGCCTATTTTGCAATATTCACGAACACATACTTGGCTATGGATATGGCAATTTTGACCTAGTTGGCTACCTTTTCCTATGACAATATTTGATTCTAGCTTACAGCCGTCAGCAATTGTGACTTGTGCCTCAATTATACAGCCTGGTCCAATTTGAACCTTGTCTGTATTAATGACTGCACTTGGGTCTATGTAAGCAGTTGGATGAATACCAGGGACTAATACTTGCTCTTGTGCATTGAGCTTTTTCATTAATACACCTAAAGCCAGCGAGGGGTTTTCTACGATAATAAGTGTCGCTGTCTTGTGCCCTAATTCTGCAGCTTCCTTAGTTACCAAGACTGCGGCGGCTTTGGTTTCATGAAAATCATTGAGGTATTTAGCATTCCCCAAAAAACTGATCTGACTTTTGCTGGCTTTATCTAATGACTCAATTCCTGTAAGTTCAAAGTCGGCAGGGTAGTTGCTACCCCAAATTACAGATTGAGAGTCAAGACCTAGAGTTTCTAGGGTCTTTGCAATCGTAATTTGTATATTCATGATCTTATTGATCTAGTAATAAAGATAAGAAAAACTCTGTTTGATCTAACTTATCAGCATGATAACTAACAAATGGTAATTTTTGTTCTGTTTGAAAGCTTTTGTCCAATAACATTTCATAGCCATGCTCACGCGCTAATTGATTTAGTTGATTTTTTAAATCTTGCTTATCCTTACTGATTTTATGTGTTACAAAAGCATTTACCGCGCTTTCTACACGGTATTGCTCTTGCTTGATGTATTCTTGGATTTTTAAGATTTTCTGACCTAATTCTTGTTGCTTTTCAGTGAGGCTTTTTCTGTCAGCATCAGTGATACCTACTATGGCTAACCTCTTTAGTGTTTCTTGATAGCTAACTAAAGTATCATTATTGTTTTCATTAATTTTTTGGATATGAGCGTAGCCTTCTTGTTTTAATGATTCTATGCGCTCATTTAAAACTTTGAAAGCTGGTAATTCTTTGTATATAATGTCTGTATTGACTAAAGCTATGCCTTTTTTAGTTTCTTGTGCATGGCTAACATACGCAAACAAGCTCCCTACAATTAATAAGGAGCTTATCTTATGAAAATATTTAAGTAATTGATTCATATTATTACTTGTTCATCAGAGCAATAATTGATTCTGTTACATCGTACTTAGGGTCAAAGTAGAGCACAAATGGTGTGCGACCTATCGCTGAACTAGACGAGTCTAAAACAATCTCATAGCCTTGCTCTTTTGCAATTTTTTCTACAACATCATTCATGTCGCGCAAAATTAGCTCTCGTTGCTGACCCATTTCCTCTTGCATGGATTGGCGTTTTCTCTGCACTTGTTGATTAAAGGCTTGCTCTTCGGCTGTGCCTTTTTGGACAAGGTTTTTGAGTTCGTCTTGGACTTGGGCTTTGATGCTTTCACCAACAGCTGGATCTTGGAGCTGTTTTTGGAAGTTTACAATTTTTTCTTCGTAACCTTTGAATTCGGCTTGCTTAGCTTGCAATTCTTCTTGAAAAACTTTTTGTTTTTCTTCGATGATAGCTTTGAATTCTACGGTTTTCTTGTACTCGTTAAAGGCTTTTTCATAATTAATAACGGCGATTTTAAGTTCTGCCGCCATGCTTAATGATAATGCACTAACCAGTAAAGTTGAGATAAATTTAAATGTTTTCATAATAGATTAAGTTCAAAAAAATAACTTATTTTTGTTAAAATACAAGTGTTAAATAATTCATTAATATTCAAGAATTTATAATGACCTTTAATATCTGTAATGCTCAGGCTTATAAGGCCCATCTACAGATAAACTTAGGTAGTCAGCTTGATCTTTAGATAGAGTCGTGAGTTCGCAGCCAATTTTCTCAAGGTGTAGACGAGCCACCTCCTCATCAAGATGTTTGGGCAAGATGTAGACCTCGTTTTTATATTCACCCTGTTTTTTCCAGAGTTCGATTTGAGCTAAAGTTTGATTCGTAAAGCTATTAGACATGACAAAACTTGGGTGGCCTGTAGCACAACCAAGATTGACTAAGCGTCCTTCTGCCAAGATGTAAATAGTTTGTCCGCCGTCTGCTTGTGGGAAAGTGTAGGCATCTACTTGGTCTTTAATGTTTAATTTGGAAATACCTTTGTAACTCTCTAATTGAGCCATTTGAATTTCATTATCAAAATGACCAATATTACAAACAATCGCTTGGTCTTTCATTAAGCGCATATGCTCAAGAGTGATGACGTCTTTGTTGCCTGTAGTAGTCACATAAATATTACCGTGAGCTAGAGCATTCTCTAGCTTGACTACACGAAAACCTTCCATGGCAGCTTGTAAGGCGCAGATAGGGTCAATTTCTGTTACCCATACGATAGCTCCATTGGCTTTGAGGGCTTGAGCTGATCCTTTGCCTACATCTCCATAACCACAAACAACTGCAATTTTACCTGCAATCATAACATCTGTAGCACGCTTAATGGAGTCAACGAGTGACTCACGGCAACCATAGAGGTTGTCAAATTTCGATTTGGTTACAGCGTCATTCACATTGATAGCTGGAATTAGCAACTCATTTTTGGCTACCATTTGATAGAGGCGATGCACACCTGTAGTGGTTTCTTCTGAAACACCTTTACACTCAGGCACACAACGTTGCCAGAATGTAGGGTCTTGAGCATACTTGGCTTTAAGTACATTTTTGATACATTCTACTTCTGGGTTATCTGATGGTTCATTAACCCAATTACTGCCATTTTCAAATTCATAACCTTTATGCATGAGTAATGTAGCGTCACCACCGTCATCAACGATGAGTTGAGGGCCTTTGCCGTCTGCAAACTCAAAAGTTTTCATTATGCACCACCAGAACTCTTCAAGGGTCTCACCTTTCCACGCAAATACAGGGATTCCAGCCTGAACCATAGCAGCAGCGGCGTGGTCTTGTGTAGAAAAAATATTACAAGATGCCCAGCGTAGCTCAGCACCTAAATCGACAAGAGTTTCCATGAGTACAGCTGTCTGAATCGTCATATGCAAAGAGCCTGTAATGCGCACACCTGCAAGAGGCTTTTCATCTTTGTATTTTTCACGAGTTGCCATCAAGCCTGGCATTTCGTATTCTGCGATATTGATTTCCTTGCGTCCAAATTCGGCAAGTGCAATATCTGTAATTTTATAATCTTGTGTAGCAGTAGTCATAATAGGTGTTATTTAAATAAGTGTAGGATTTATGAAAAGTATTATTAAAGAATATATCCTTATAAATCAAGTGTATTTGCCACTTCTTGAGCGGAATCAGGGAAATAAGGATGCTTAGGCTCCCACCCAAGTGCACAAAGCTTAGCATTGGAAACCTGTTTGTCGCTCCAGCCCCTTTTAGTTTGAGTATTGCGCGACTTGCTTGCTGGGTATGGTAATTGAAAAATTTGAGCTAACTTTGTATAGCATTCTTGTTGAGTTAACGGATTTGAGTCACAAACATTATAGATTTGTCCACCAAACCATATTCGATGCTCTAGCTCTTGCTTAATAAAAAAATCTATTGCGCTAGCCGCATCATCGCGGTGCACATGATTGATGTATTTTGAGCCTTTTTCCTCTATGCTTGCTTCACCTTTGATGAATTTTTTAAGCAAAAATGAACGACCTGGACCATAAATCCCAGCTAATCTCAATACAAGACCACCATGGTTTAGAACTAAATCCTCGGTTTTTCTGAGTATTGCTCCAGTTTGTGCTGCGCCAAGAGCTTCTGACTCTTCTAATACTATTTCTCCATGCTGTTGTGCATATACTGAAGTGCTGCTGGTAAATATCAGCTTAGCCTGAGGCAGTAGTTGTATGATGTTTTGTGCTGAGTTAAGGTAACTTTGTTCATAGCCTTCTAAGCCTGAACCTCTTGGGGAACTAGTACAAAGCACTATGTAATCTGGTGATGTCGATTGATTTTCCCATAACATAACCAGCGACTCAAGCGCTGAAAAATCACTCAAATCACAAGCGTAATCACTGCCAGCACCAGATAAGCTAATCGTAGTAACAGCGTGATTTTGACTACTCAACAAAGCAGCCAAAGCCTGGCCTAAATACCCATGCCCTGCGATTAAAACTCTACTAGCTACTTGAACGCTCATATTGACAAATTTTCAAGTTGGTTAGCAAAGGCTTCTAATTCTGTAACTTCCTCTATTGTCGCCGCAGGTCTGAGTGTTTGATTAAGTTGCGGTTTTGCGTAGTACTCAATAAACCCATCAACTATCGCATCAGTATATTCATCTAATATGGTGTAAACTTGGGGATTACCCATGTTTTTAATGGCATGCTGAAAACGAGGGTAGTCACTCACTGAGTTCATCACATAGGGCTCATAGTAAATTACAGGGCAAGCGTAGATGCGATTAGCCAATAAATTACGAGCCCATAAATAGGGATGCCCTGGTATTTTTTTAGTATTTTTACCCGTAGACTTATAGATAAATGGTTTTAAATTAGTGACTTTTTCTAAGCTCTTGGCAAAGACTGTGCCTATTTTTTGTTCTTCTTCGTAAATGCCCTGCAAGGCTCGTAGTAATAAGTCTAAACGTTGATCAGGTTTTGCCATTTCGCTTTTTGTTCCTGATCCACTTAATAATATATGAGCATGGTTTTTTGGGCGTAAAATAGGGTTTTTAGGGTCGCTGCCCCACTCTGCAGCATTTAGATGCAAGCATAATGTTAAATCAGGTTTAATAACCTCATTAATTAGTTCAGCTCGCTCTCGAATCTCAGCTACTTGATAAAACCATTGGTTTTGATAGAGTTTTTGTAATTTTTCATCTAAGGCAATATCAAATTTTGGGTAGTACTCTCTAACTTGCTGAGATAAATGTTGAGGGCGAATAGCTGTAACGGGCTCATTAGTCTCACGTATCATGTAGACTTGAGCTCCAAGCGCTTCTAATTTATGTCGCACTTTATTAGCGACTATGAGTACTAAGTCTCCCTCTGCTATATTAGCATCTCCAGGTTTAGAAAAATTACGGAATTCCATTTCTGCCCATTTGCCACCTAAATGACCTGGATCAAGTGCTACACGTATAGGGGGCAGGGTATTGCCATTATAGTCTAAGCTTTTAATTTCCTGAGTATTTCTCCAGTAGCGAAAAGGGTAATTCCTGCCTCCGAGCAATGATGGCGTGTGCTGACCTTTGAGCTTGAGCCGCGCTGTTGAATAATTAGTTCCTGTTTCTGTGACTACATGCAGCTCATTGTTCTTAAATAAAAACCAGCGCTTCCATTCATCATTTGCACAAATAATTTGCAAACGTTGTTTTAATTGAGCTTGAGTAAATTGGTAGTCAAAAGCTGATAAAATTTTCCAATTTGGAGGGCTATTTAGGGGGCTAATTGGTAAGTTTTTAAGAGGAGGCTGAGCTGGAGTTGGGGCAATTAAATTAATATTTGAGGTGTCTTGCTGAATTACTTCCTGAACTATTAAATTTTCCTCAATTTTTAGAGTATTTGGCAAATTTTGGCTTTCGTCCTGATTTTGAGCGCAGACTAACCCTTGAAAAACGAGCGTGAATAAAAAAACGATAACCAAATTTCTCTCTCTCATAACTATACGCTAGCCAGCTCTTTAGGCTCTACCCATTTGTCATGCTCTTTGATTAAATCAATGAGCTGAGTGACTGCTTGATCTTCTGGGATATTAAATCTTACTGGGGTTTTACCCACGTATAAATTAATTTTGTTGGGAGCGCCTCCCACGTAGCCAAAATCAGCATCAGCCATCTCACCAGGACCATTCACAATGCAGCCCATAACGGCTATTCGTACTCCTTTTAGGTGGTTAGTCGCAGCCCTAATTTTTTGTGTGGTATCTTGCAAATTAAATAGTGTACGCCCACAACTCGGACACGCCACGTAATCAGCTTTAAAAATACGGCACCCTGAAGCTTGCAAAATATTAAATGCATGCCTCACATTCTGCTCTTCACTAGCGTCGGCACTGAGCAAAACAACATCTCCTATTCCTTGGCAAAGTAAGCTACCTAGCTGAGTTGAGCTATGCAGTAAAGCCGCGTCTGAACTCATAGTTTGAGCATGTAGCTGGTCTTTGAGTAATAATGGGTGCTTCATCTCAACTTGTTCGAGTAACTGAACTAAATATTGATAAGCACTAATAGGACTCATCTCAACGCCATCAGCCACAGCTATTAGGTGAGGTTTGGGTAAAGCTTGTAATTTGTTGAGCGCTTCTTTGGCAAGAGGGTTGATTTCGATAAGGGGCAACGCCTCACTTAGCTTCGCTAAACTTGAGTCAGCAGGTGGAGAGTTTGAGGTTGCTTTGTAAGCTTTTATCGCATTTTTTGTGAGAACTTTAATCGAATTCATGCCTCCAAATTTAATGCTATGATTCTGTTGATTAACCTCTATAACTGCTGTTTTACGACGGCTAAATGGTTGATAGCTATTCCCCGCAAAGTCTTTTGGTAGTGAACTTTGTTGCTTTCTAGCTTGTTCAATTTGCTTGATGAGTTGCTTGGCTACAGGTATTTCATAAATGGGGTCTTCGGTGAGTGATACACGAATTGTATCGCCAATACCTTTTTGTAAGAGGGAGCCAATACCGATAGCGCTTTTTGTTCTCCCATCTTCTCCATCTCCAGCCTCTGTCACACCTAAATGTATCGGGTAATTCCAATCAGCACCTCTGGCGTCTAACGCTTCCACCAAAAGCTGATACGCAGAAATCATAACCTTAGGGTTAGAAGATTTCATCGAAAACACAAAATTATGAAAATCATACTCACGAGCTATAGCAGCAAATTCAAGGGCGCTCTCTACCATGCCCTCTGGGGTGTCTCCATAACGGTTCATAATCCTATCGGATAACGAACCGTGATTTGTGCCTATACGCATAGCTTTACCGTATTGTTTGCAGGCTTTTACTAAAGGGCTAAATGCTTGGTGAATACGCTCTAATTCTTGAGCATATTGTTCATCTGTATATTCAATAATAGCAAATTTTTTCTTGTCTGCATAATTACCAGGATTGACACGCACTTTGTCGACCCATTTAACAGCTTCCATAGCTGCATCTGCTTTAAAATGAATATCGGCCACCAAGGGGACTTGGCAATTGGCCGCTCGTACTTTTGCTGTTATATGCTCAAGGCATTCTGCATATTTTTTTGTCTGAGCTGTGAGCCTCACTAACTCGCAGCCAGCATCAGCTAATTCTAAAATCTCTGCTACACAGGCATCAATATCACGAGTGTCCGAAGTGATCATCGATTGTACACGAATAGGATTTTGCCCGCCTAAGGCAATATTACCAATGATAACTTCTCTGCTAACTCGACGTGGAACCATATATGGATGATTTAAATTGAAAAACCTTGGATTATCAATCCTCAATTCCTAAATCCTTGAGTTTAACTTTATCTTTGTTTGAATTCATTTGCCAATAAGGCCAGCGCACCGTTTTTTTCTTTGTGGCTCTAGTTGTGGTTTCTATTTCCTTACCTTTTTCTACGAGGTAACATTTTTCCTCCCACGCTACTATTTCATGAGGGAACTCTCTCGTAAAATGTAAGCTTAGACTGCGTTTTTGTGGTTGCTCGTGTGCTAGTGTGTAGGTCATTAACTGCTTATCTCGCAGATGTTCTGTAAGCTTACCTGTAGCTGTGACTATCTGATAATCCCAATGCTTGAAGCGACTTATTTCTTGAGAAGGGTATAGTTTGAATTCACCAATGGGTAACGCCTGTGGGTTGATGCGCACTTGCGCCCAGAGACTTTCTTCTGGCAAGGCTGGCTTTAATGATTTTGACTGATCACCATCGCTTTCAAAGTAGGAGTAGAGTTGATAATTATAACCCTTTTTTGTCCGGTTAATTTGACTAAATATATGTCCACACCACTCTTGAATAGTGGTAGTAACTTTTAGCGCAGCTCCTCCTGTTTGAGGCACAAAGCTTGAAGTCATTACATGATAAGGGTAAACCCCTGTGTAAAAATTTTTAGTGTAATTTAGCTTAAGCACGTCCACTTTTTCTGGGCTTTGGTAATCATCAAGTTTCACTTGCTTAGTTTTAGAAAATGGCTCAGTTACAAAAATAAGAGTTGCTGTTCCTCGATGTAATTCTGTGTAGCGTACTTGCTCTAAATCATAGCTGCTAATCTCTGCCAACCCAGCATGCCAATACTTACTAAATTGCTCTGAATTTGCCAGTCCTTGAGAAGCAAAAATGACAAATAACTGTAAACTCAAAAAGTATAATAATTTCATAATTAATAGTTAAGCGTCTGTCCTTATTTGTTATGTTTTTTATCCTGCAATGTGGTTTTTAATTGTCAGAGTGACAAATTAATTCTAAAAGCAAGCCATGAGTGAATTAAGCCCACTAGATTTTGATTTTCAATTACCTGATGATCAAATTGCGAAGTACCCTAAATCTAAGAGAGATGAGGCTAAACTCCTCGTAGTAAATCGACTTACTAAAGAACTCACTCATACCACCATATCACAACTACCTAACTATGTCGAAACAGGAGATTGCTGGGTTATGAACAACACCAAAGTTGTGCCAGCTAGATTTTATAGTGATAATGGGAAATTTGAATTACTACGTGTGAATGCTCGTACCGATATGCTCTGGGAGTGTATGGCAAAACCCGCTAAAAAGCTGCAAGTTGATAGCACCTTAGAAATTTCAGGTGTCATTGGCACAGTCAAAGCTATCTTAGATGATGGACTACGTCTAATCGAGTGGAATAAACCACTTGATTTAGATGCTATTGGTGAACTTCCTCTGCCTCCTTATATCAAGCGCGACCACCAAGATACCGATTACAATCAATACCAAACTGTTTATGCTCAAGAGCAAGGAGCTATAGCAGCACCTACAGCAGGACTGCATTTCACCCCTGAGCTACTCAATGAAATTCCACATAGTTTTGTTACTTTACATGTGGGCATGGGGACATTTAAACCCGTTAAAGCTGATAAAATCATTGACCACCCCATGCATAGTGAGAGTTATCAACTCCCTGCTACTACAGCTGATGCTCTCAATCAGGCTCAACGTATTATAGCTGTAGGAACCACCAGTACACGCACGCTAGAGTCTATTGCCACAAACCTAAATATTACTAAATCTAACAAAACTCCATGGCAAGAAAACCAAGGAGACACTAATATTTTCATCTACCCACCCCACGAGTTTAGAGCGATTGACGGTTTATTGACTAATTTCCACTTGCCTCAAAGCACGCTCATTATGCTTATCAGCGCCTTTCTAGGCGAAGGCATTGATACTCCAGACTCTCCATTACAAGGGCGTGACTTCGCCATGCAAGTGTACCAAGAAGCTATTGACAATGATTACAGGTTTTATAGTTATGGCGATGCCATGCTCATTATTTAAAACTATTATTTTTGGCAAAATTAAGCAGATTCAATAACTTTATATTACTGTTGTATTTTTTGCTGATTTTCTTATGATTTGGGCATGATTAAATTTCTCCACACCCGTATTCGTGTTTCTGATTTAGATAAATCTGTCGATTTCTATAGTAAGTTAGGTTTCGAGCTAGGGCAGTGTAAGGACTCTCCACAAGGCAATCGCCTCGCTTTTTTACATATACCTGCGAGTGAGCATTTCTTAGAGCTGTGTTACTCACCTGAATTTGACGTCACTTTTCCCGAAGATCTCATGCACACCGCAGTAGGTGTTGAGAACATCATCAATTACTGTGACAAGCTTGAAAATGATGGCATCGAAATCTGGCCTAGCGGTTGGCGTGAAAAATTCGCTGATCCATCTAAACGAAAAATGGCCTTTGTCACTGACCCTGACGGCTACGAAGTGGAAATTTTGGAGCTATAATTTAGTTCCTCTCTCTATTACACTTCCCATATAGCAGGCTTTAATCTCTTGCCTTGATGAGGGCGATTGTAGTGATAAATCCATGCCCATTGGGAGAGTTGGCAAGCTTGGGAACCTAAATGTGATTCAACTTTAACAAGCACACGATGATACAAGCTACCTGCAAGGTTATCTAAGAAAAAGCCCTCCATCTTATCCAGTGCCTTAATGTCCCTTTGAGCCGCAGATAAATCTGTGTAAATAAATAACTCTCCTCGCACATGATCAAGCTCAAGGCTTTGAGCTTCTATGCTTGATAGTGACAATGATGTTAATGCTTGAGTTGAGGCTAACTGCGCATCTGCTTGGATATTTGAGCTCCCTAATGGTAATAACCCTACCCATTCTTCTGGGATTTCAAAAGCAGGGTAGCCCTCAGGCAACTCATACAACCTACCTCTAGTGGTCGCAGGCTTAATATCCAAATACCCTTCTTCTAAAGATTGCCTACAAAATTCTTCATGGTACTGCCCTCCTTGCTTAAGCGTACCGTAAACAAACAAAGGAAATGAAAATGTCTGTGTCATCATTCGCCAAACTCACTCATCCATATATTGAGGCTTTTTTCTATACCTCTAGCTTTATGTAAGGTTTCTTGGTACTCGGCCTGTGGATTTGAGTCTGCCACAATGCCTGAACCTGCGTAGTAGCTGAGAGTTTTCTTTTGTTTGTCGTGCTCAATAGAGCGTATGGCTAAATTAAACTGCGCCACTCGCTGAGTTGTATTAAAACCTATATATCCAATAGCTCCTGTATAAAATCCCCTCTTGTCTGGTTCTAATTCCTTAATAATTTCCATGGCTCGCTTCTTGGGCGCTCCTGTAATACTGCCTCCAGGAATGCAGGCTGCCACAGCATCTAAGCAATCAAGACCTTCTTTTAGCTCCCCTTGAACAATAGAAATAAGGTGATGAACTTGCTCAAAGTGCTCGATTTTATGCAACTCTTTCACATGCACGCTACCCGTTTTGCAGACTTGCCCTAAATCATTGCGCTCAAGGTCGGTAATCATGGTTAACTCTGAAAGCTCTTTTTCTGAGTTAAGCAATTCTTGAGCTAAAGCCTCATCTTCATCCTCATTCTGGCTACGTGGTCGCGTGCCTTTTATTGGGTGAGTTTGGATTTTTTGCCCTTGAATTTTTAAGAATAGCTCTGGTGAGGCACTGAGCAACTCCTTGCCGTCTAGGCTTAACCAAGCAGACATGGGGGCGCTAGATTTTCCTCTTAAAATTTTATATAGGTCAAATGCTGTACCTACTTGTAATTTCAACTGTGACTTCCAAGCTAAATTCACCTGATATATATCGCCTGCCGTGATGTATTGCTGAACTTTCTTGACTCTTGATTGGTAGTCATCCGCACTAAGGTTCGTTTGAGAGCTTTGATTTATAATAGGGGGGGTGAATTTTTCTAGAGTCGGTTTAATAGCTAATATCTTAGAAAGTGAGCCATTTTCGTACCACTTTGCTTGAGCGTGATCATAAATGAGTACCTCTGAATAAACTCCAAATACACAGTTGCCTTCATAATTAATCCAACCAAATAAGCCCCCCTGAGGGTAGTGTGCTTGATGAGATTTCAAACTTGGGCTTTTACCTACGGCATAATTACCAAGCACCTGACGTAACTCATTAGGATTAAATGCCTCCAACTTAATCATATCGACTGCATTGGCTGCTATAATAGAAATACTATCCTCTTTTTCAACTGAGCTATCAAAAAATATCACATCCTGCAACTGCTGTTGCGCAAATTGAGCAACTTCAATAGGCGTGTATGGGATATCTGCATTTTTCCAATAAGACATAGAGGGCATAGTTATTTATTAGCAAGTAAGCAAAAAAATACCCAGTTAAAAAAACTGGGTATTCTTTTAATCTAATTTACAAAGATTCAAAAACCCATGCAAATCCTCTGAAGTTTATAACTCCATGAGTTGTTTTTTATACCAAGATTTCACTGAAAAAATGATGATTTTAGATGAGTAAGAGGTTTGCCGAATGACCGTGGAGCGCAGTGTAAATGAGTTACTCGAGCACCACGAAAGCATGAAGCAAGCCTCTTAATCGCTAAAAGCAGCGTTTTTAAAATCAAAAAGGTATGTCGTCATCCTCCTCTATCGCGATATCCGGTGCTGCTGGAGCAGGTGTTGACTGCGACTTAGGTTGTACGGGCTTAGAGCTATAATCTCCACCTCCTTGATTGTTTTGATTGCCAGCTCCACCACCGCTACCGAGCATTTGCATACTTTCACCAATCACACGTAATCTGCTGCGTTTTTGACCTGACTGCTTGTCTTCCCAGCTATCGAGTTGTAGTCTGCCTTCAATATAAATAGGGCTTCCTTTACTTAAATATTCTTTGGCGATTTCAGCTTGGCGTGCCCACAAAGTTACATCCACAAATGTAGTTTCTACTTGGCGCTCTCCTTGATTATTGTTCCAGTTTCGATTGACTGCGAGTGCTATATCAGAAACTGCGGCACCACCAGGTGTGTAGCGCAGCTCAGGGTCACGAGTTAAATTACCTATCAGAATTACTTTGTTTACATTAGCCATAGTAGAATTGTTTAATTTAAGTAAAGATTAACGACTGCCTTTAAAAAAAGCAACCCTTTTCAAGCTAACTTGAAAAGGGTTGAAGTTTAAATTAATTTAAAGATAAGCTATCTTTAGATAGCGCGATAATGTTGTAAATGCACGCTGTCTTCAAGTGTCAAAATTGACTTAAGTTTATCAATCGCTGTAGGCTCAGCAGTAAAACAATAGTTCACATATACACCACCTGAAATGTGTTTTTGTGGGTAAGCGAAATCTTTGCGGCCTAGGTTTTGAATTTCATCTAATTGAGCTCCGTTATCTTCGATTTTTTTACCGATGACTTGTACTAACTCGTCTACTGACTGTTCACTTTGAGCTTTAAGGATGATGAGGGCTTCGTATTTTTTTGACATAATTTAAGGGTCTTTTGAAAAAATTGTTTACTTCTGCTATAAGGTCGAGCGGCTTTTGTCAACCTAAGAATAGGAAAATCTAACTTATATATAGTAGGTTATTTAGTGAATAACACGAGCTCTGTCTGCATAGGGTCGGTGGCTTCTGGTGTGATGTGCATCACAAAAGGCTCAACAGGGATATGATAAATCTTGCTGGTCAGCTTCCAATATAAGATACCTTGTAAGAGATTTCCATGTTGCTCATTCACCTTACGTAACGCTCTAATAGCAGTGGCCCGTTCGCTGAGGTTTTTAGGTTCTTGATTATAAAGTAGTAAGCGCTCGTTATCACCAGCGCCTACGACAGCATGGCCAAAACCTGCCCATGGAGCATAAGTACAATTTTCCCTATAAATATAGCCAAGTTCTGTGAACCATAGAGGCATATCTGGGTTGATGTCGTTTTTCTTTTTGACTGATTCAATAGAGCTGTAGACATCTTGCCAGCCCGCTATGAGCTCTTCTTCGAGATTAGCAAACTTAGCAGCTGTCTCTGGTGTTTCAGGGCTCGTCTGCTCCTCATTGATTTTGCCCCATTGCTCGTTGTTGTATTGAAAGCGTAGCGGAAAATACGCATTGATTCCCAATATGTCTAAATCTGACCAAAATCCTACTAGATGATAATTATCAAAATTAGCCGCGTAGGTGAGCTTACCCTTAAACTCTGAGCGCACGCTTTTAATCACACTTTTCCAATACTGCTTAATTTCTAATGAACGCTCATTAATTTGCTGTACTGGTATTTTAGCTTTATTATTTGACTCAGTGTAATTTAAAAAACCTACTTGTTTTGCCCATACTCTCTGTGCTGCTTGTTTGTCTTTGAGGTATAGGCTCAAATCTGTGTACTTATGACCTCTAACCCAGAGGCTATCTTGAGGGATTTGTCCCTCGTAACGCATGTATTTATTATATTCCGCCTCTTGCTTGCTCTCATTGAGATAAAACTCTATGATGTCAGGCAGCCCGGCACGTTGCACGCTTTGGACTAGCATTCTCATTTCGCTGCCTATACCTAAAACATCTACGCCTTCTTCTTGAGATATTTTAGCCCATTTAATAGCAAAGGATTGATACTTATTAAACCAAGAAGCCAACAACTCATCATCCTTAGGCATGATCATACCGTGCCAGAGAAATTTATTGCGCTCAAAAGCATGATCTAGAGCTACTCTTAAAATCAGTACGACTTTGAGACCTGCTTGTTTAGCCGCTCTGATTTCTGAGATAACATAAGGCTCTTGATTTTCATACCAAAGATGATCTGAATCCCAGTCTCCCTGCTTAGCGTAAACAGTGACCTCTACTGTGTTCATCTGCGCTGCTTTTAGCGACTGCACCCAATCATGGTGATCAGGCTCATTAACCGCAATGCCCCCCAGATAGAATTCAGAAGTAGCTAGTGCTAATTGTGCTCCTATCAAAAAACAGCAAATAACTTTTATCATCGCTTTATAATTATTTTTAGTAAACTTGCCTTGGTTTTGAGCCTTCTGATGGCCCTATCACACCGCGTTCTTCAAGCATATCTATCATCCTGGCTGCTCTATTGTAGCCTAAGCGTAAACGGCGCTGTAACAACGAAGTGCTTGCCTTGCCTTCTTGTCGCACAACTTCCTTACATTGTAAATACATGTCTTCATCTGCACTGTTGACCTCCTCTTCTCCATCGTCACCATTGCCAGCTGATTCAATGGCACCTTGCGCTGTTTCTTCAAAACTTTGTTCTACTTGGTAACTGCAAGCGTCGACGACAGCCACCACCTCTTCATCAGAAAGGAAGGCTCCTTGTGAACGCAGCATTTTAGATGTACCTGGCGGAAGAAATAACATATCTCCCTTACCGACAAGTTTTTCAGCTCCGCCGCCATCAAGAATCACTCGGCTATCTAAAGCTGAAGATACTTGAAACGCAATACGACTAGGAATGTTGGCTTTAATAATGCCTGTTACTACATCGGCACGAGGGGTTTGCGTAGCTACAATCAAATGGATGCCCGCGGCTCGAGCTTTTTGTGCGATACGTGAAATATTAAGCTCCACATCTTTTGAGGCTGTCTGCATTAAATCAGCTAGCTCATCAATGATAATCACAATATAAGGTATTCTATCGGGAATCTTATTTGCCTCATCTTCCATCTCTAGATCTTCTTGGGTGAAATCAGCGTCGCTTTCTAGTGCATCTGCACTATTCATGTCCTCAATAAGCGCATCGATATCGGTATCTGCTAAGTCTTCTTCTTTGAGCTCATTTTCCTCTATTTCTTCCTCCGCTAATTCACGCTTGTTAAAACTATCAAAATTACGCACTCCTTCTTTGGCAAACCAACGGTAACGGCGTTCCATTTCTGCAACAACCCAACGTAAGCCTGCAACAACACGATTAGGATCTGTAATTACGGGAACTATCAGGTGCGGGAGTAGTGCATACGACTGCATTTCAACCACTTTAGGGTCAACCATGATAAATTTGAGCTCGTCTGGAGAATATTTATACAACAGACTTGTTATAATAGCATTGATACAAACAGATTTACCTGCACCTGTAGCACCTGCAACTAATAAGTGAGGCATGGCAGCTAAGTCACCTATAACAGCATTGCCGTAAACATCTTTACCTAGAGCAATTGGCAACCGTAACCCTGGTTTGTGAAAAGCTTCTGATTCGATAAGCTCTCTAAATACGACAGGCTGTCTGACATCGTTAGGAATCTCTATACCTACAGTATCTTTACCTGGAACAGGCGCTAATATATGAATACTTTCCGCCTTGGTCGCTCTAGCTAAATCAGCCTCTAATTGAGTAATTTTATTCACACGCAGTCCTAAACTTGGGTAAATTTCATAGCGTGTAATCGTAGGGCCTTGGGTAATTGGACCTGCTGTAACTTCAACACCAAAGGCCTTAAGAGTTTCAATGATTCTTTCTTGGTTTGCCTGCAATATTTCTGGGCTAGTACCTTGTGGACCATTGTTGCTTGGAGGGCTTAATAATTCTATACTTGGTAATTGGTAAGACTTGTCTCCATGTGTTTTCAAAACAGGCGTAGCGACAATTTCAGGCTTCGATATTGAGCGTGTGGTGCTACTAGAGCTTGAAGCATTAAGTGGCCTTAATGGCTTTGCTGTTGAGTTTTCTGCTGTATTTTCTTTTGGAGGCTCAGGTGTAATTTGAGAGTCTTTAAATAGCTTTGTTTCCTTGTAGCTACTAGGCTTAGGCTCTGTAGAAAATATTTCTTCAGAAGTAGTTTCACTCTTAATTTTTGCATTTTTAGCCAACCATTTCAAACCAACAGTAATGGCTACAAAACATTGCTTCAAAAAATACCAAGGCTTGATTCCAGTAAGAGCAACCATCGCTAATAAGTAGACAATAAATAGAATAATCAAACTCCCCCATGTGCCTAAAATAGTTGTGATGGGTAGTTGCTCGGTAAGCAACCATCCGACAAATCCTCCTGGCCCCATTAAATTAAAGGTGTTCGACCACACTTGCAAATGCTCCCATCCAACGATCGCTAACCAAGCTGCAGCAGCCATGAGCATAAACAAAGCTCCTATATTTGCACGCCAAAGATAAGCTTGATCACCAAACAATCTTTGAATGCCGCGTACTAGATAAACCGCTGGCAGCAAGTATGCGGTCATACCAAAAAGAAAAAAACTAACAAACCCTAAGAAGGTTCCTAAAGCGCCTACAGTATTTTCTCTAGGGCTATTAGGCTCAGCATTATTAGCCCACTGATTAAATAATGGTTCTACTGTTTTTGAAAAGAAACTAAATTCTTTGCCTATAGGTAAATCATTAGGCGTGTAACTAAACACTGACAACCCTAACAATAAGGCAAATACAAGGTAAACTAAACCTAAATAAATAGATAAGCGACTCTTGCTAGCACTCTTAGTTTTTTTAACGGTTGCCATAATTGTGAGCTTACTGCTATTTGTGTAACTGTAAAGTATTTATTGACATGCTGTATGCGCAACCTTATCGATTTATTTATCAAATTACCTCTATCTTTATTTTGGCTTTTTAGCCTACTTTCCACATATGGCGACTAAAACAAGGCAACGACTGATTATTTTTGTCAAAAGTCCAATTGCTGGCAAAGTAAAAACTCGCTTAACGCAAGCTTCAAAATGTTCAGATGAGCAAGCCTGCTTTTATTATCAAGCTATGGTGGCTTGCGTGTTTGAACATATCAGTGATTATTCGAGTCAAATTCAACAATCTTTGAATGTGCATATTGGCTATACACTTAGTGATGATAGTAAAAGCATTAAAAAATGGCTCACCCCGTATTTACCAAATACGGACAAGATAAACGTTAGCTATTTTGAGCAGCTTGATTCGGCATGTCTAGGGGATCGTATCCATCATGCGTTTACTGATAGTTTTGCCCAAGGTTTTAGTCATGTAGGTATTATCGGCACAGACTGCGTTGACATTACTCCAAAAATTTTACACGCGCTATTTAACTCAACTAAGCCTACTATCGGCCCTACTTACGATGGAGGGTATTATGGTTTAAGCCTGCATTCTGAGTATTTTCATGATCAGCCTGAATTGCTTAAACGTTTATTTACTCATATTAATTGGAGTTGCGAAACTACTTATCAAAATACGTTGTATGCAGCTCAATCTATCCATTTAGAATTGTCTGAATTACCTAAATTACACGACATAGATTACTTTGAAGATTGGGAAAGGGCTCTGCAATCAACTCAAGGAACTTTGCTAACTACCCACCTTTCCAATTTGAGTAAGCAATTGAAGCCCTAGAAAAGAGGGAATTGTGGCTTAATTACAACATATACTTTGCTGTTTTAAAGCTAAATGGAGCTTAATTAAGCCTTGAATTTTTTTGCATAACTTCTTAGTTTCCCTCAATTAAAAATATCTATGAACAAACAAGATTATTACGATTTATTAGGCGTTAACAAAAACGCTGACGCATCTGAGATAAAAAAAGCTTACCGTAAAGCTGCTGTTAAGTACCATCCAGACAAAAACCCAGATGATGCCGCAGCCGAAGAAAAGTTTAAAGAAGTCAGTCAAGCTTACGAAATCCTTAGTGATGAGGAAAAACGTGCTGCTTATGATCGCTATGGTCACGCTGCTTTTGAAAATGGAGGTATGGGCAATCGTGGCGGTGGCGGTGGCTTTCATGATGCGAGTGATATTTTTTCTCAAGTTTTTGGCGGCGGATTTGGTGATATGTTTGGTGGTGGGGGTGGACGCAGCCGCAGACAAGCTCAGCAAAAAGGCAGCGATTTACGTTATGATTTAGATTTAACCCTCGAGGAAGCTGCAAAAGGGGTCAAAAAGACTCTAGAAATTGAAAAACAATCTGCTTGTTCAAGTTGTGACGGCACAGGGTCTAATGACGGGCAAAAGCAAACTTGTAATACTTGTGGAGGGCAAGGAGCAGTGACTCGTCAAGCTGGTATATTTGTCCAGCAAACAACCTGCCCTAGCTGTCGTGGATCAGGTTCCAATATTACCAATCCTTGTAGCAGCTGCTCAGGGCAAGGAGTCGTTAATAAGCAAGACACAATTACGATTACTATCCCTGCTGGCGTTGATTCAGGCTCACGTCTAAGAGTAGCTGGTAAAGGTGACGCTGGACTCAATGGAGCAGGAAGTGGTGATTTATATGTGTTTATTAATGTGAAACCTCATAATATGTTTGAGCGCGAAAATGAACACCTGTTTTGTAAAGTACCTATTGATTTTACCACGGCAGCTCTAGGTGGTGAGCTTGAGGTTCCCACACTTGATGGAAAGTCATCGATTAAGATACCTAAAGGCACACAATCTGAAACCATGTTCAGAATTCGTAAAGCAGGAATGCCCACTCTAAATTCAAGCTATCAAGGGGATCTGCATGTAGAGGTTCAAATCGAAGTCCCCGTACACCTTACTAGCAAACAGCAACAAAAACTCAAAGAGTTTCATGAATCTATTATAGCAAAAAATTCTCCAATTAAAGAAAGCTTTCTAAAAAAAGCTAAGCAGTTTTTTGAAAAGTAAATTAGAGATTTTCCCTATCCACCATTCATGAATCGCTACTATTTATCTCCTCAAAATTGGAGTAGCGCAACACTCAATGGTGATGAAGCCCACCATTGCTCACAAGTTATGCGGCAAAAAGCAGGTGATACCATCGAGGTTTTTGATGGTGTCGGTCATGCGGCTAAGGCGTGTATTAGTGATCTATCAAAGCAGCTTATTACTTTTGACTGGTTATCTGAGCCTATATTGCAAGAGCGGGGATCTCCACTAATTAGGGTTCATCTCTGTCTACCTAAAACTAAAGCCCTCGATTGGATTATTTTTAAGTTAGTTGAACTGGGAGTTAGCGAATTTCAGCCTTTAGTTTCGCAACATTGCACCTTAAATTTTAAAGCTCAAGATTTTGCAAAAAAAGAAGCTAAATGGGAGCGTATGTTATTAGAAGCGTGTAAACAATGTGGACAGAATTGGCTACCTATTTTACACCCTATCACTAATTATGAGCAATGGATTGAAACTCCGGCTGTTAATCAATCAAATGATTCGTTAAAAATTATGGGGGCTTTACTCCCAGAATCTAAACCTCTCTCTCAAGTCTTAAGCTCAGCTAGTCATTCTACATCAGCTGTCGATATCCTTATCGGCCCCGAAGGCGATTTGTCAGATACTGAATATAAACAAGCTATTGCGTGTGATTGGCTGCCCTGTTCATTAGGCTCCTTAGTTTTAAGGGTGGAAACAGCCATTATTTATGCTATAAGCAGTACCCAACTAAGTTTAAATTCTAAATATTAGTATATGTCTACTTTGCTTAAACACCCTCATTTAAAAACTATTCTTATTTTTGTAGGGGCATGGCTATTTTTATATCTCATACCATACGAAACAGCAGGTGGAGCAGAATCTAAATCCCTTGCTAAAATTAGCTTAGATCGCATTATTAATGGGGGGCCTAATGGCAACTGGCA
Organism: Akkermansiaceae bacterium UBA4581; assembly: GCA_002386905.1. GTDB lineage: Bacteria > Verrucomicrobiota > Verrucomicrobiia > Verrucomicrobiales > Akkermansiaceae > UBA4581. Next base: position 28,455 of record DGKB01000028.1, read on the forward strand.
ACATTGTTTAGCTATTCCATTCATTATTGGTTTTTTACTATGGCGTTATCAAAGTCGTTACAAAAAACTTGTATTTAATACTTCTTGGTGGGGAGCAGGGTTTCTTATATTTTCTCTATTTCTTTATTGGTTAGGCTCTCAAATTAATCTTTACTATTTAGGTTACGTAGCGATGCATGGTATAGCTATGAGCTTTGTCTTGTGGTTAGGTGGCTGGCGCACTTTTTGGCAACTAAGCTTTTTTAGTATTTTAGGTTTTTTCTTTTGGCCTTGGTACTTTATTGGTCGAGAAATTGGGCTGCCATTACGTTTATTGGTCACGCAAATGGCTGAGCCAACATTAAATTTATTAGGTCTAGATACCCTTAAGCAGGGCACCGGATTGCTCTCAGCCCCAACAGCAACCCTTGCTATGGGTGAAAAATTTTCTATTGATGTTGCTGCTGCTTGTAGTGGATTACGCTCTCTCATGTCGCTGTTATTAATGTCATTGATTGTGGGCTATACTGCTAATCGCAGCCCCTGGAGCAGAGCGTTGTTATTTTTATCTGCTTTTCCATTGGCCGTTTTAGGTAATGTGATTCGTATTCTTATTCTTGTGTATGGCTCTATTTGGTTTGGCTCAGACTTTGCCATTGGTAAATCTGAACATGACCCTTCAGCTTTTCATATTGGTTCGGGATTAGTCATTTTTGTATTTGTATTTATAGGGCTCATGGCTTTATCAAAAGTCTTTCAAAAATATATTGATAAACCAGAAGAGGCTGAAAACTTAACGCAAAATGAAACCGCTAAACCTACAGCATACAAATCAAAAATCATCAATTGGCTGCTTCCTTGTATTGCTATAATTTTAACTATCATTATTAAGTTGCTCACTCCAGACCTACAAGTAAAGCCTGACATATCTGTACGTATGGAGCTTCCAACTAAGGTCGGATCTTACAATTCAGAAAAAGTATCGCCTACACCTGCTGAGCTCATTGGCCTACCTGAAGACACTCAATTTGTTAAACGTAGTTATTTTCCAAGCTGGGGTAATAGTTTTTATGATAAAATTAATATGGGTATTGTATTATCTGGTCAAGATCGACGCAGCCTGCATCCACCTAACGAATGTCTCATCGCTCAAGGCTGGAAAATTATCAGTGAGGAAACTCGCGTAATCGAACTATCTTTAGAACAAAAGTTGCCTATTCGTATTTTATCCTTAAGCAAGGTCATGGCTAAGTCCAAAGATTCAGGTGAGCTCACTACTTTGAACGCTTATTACATCTATTGGTGGACAGGTAATAATAAAGTAAGCGCTGACTACAATCAAATGGTAAAGAATCACTTTAGCACTATGATACGTGAGCGAGTTTATAGCCGCTGGGCTTACCCTAATTTATTAGGATTCCAGCACCCTTATGAAAAAAGAGAAGAAACACTCACTAGGCTCACTAGGTTTTTACAGTTATGCGCCCATGATTTTCAGCTCTCAGCTGAACCTTTTTAACGATGTGTTTTCGATTCTTAAAGCTACTACTCATTCTATTATTTAGTTTAGCGTTTTTAGCAGGCAGTGATGTTTGCGTTAGTAAAGCGGCATTAATGACTAGCTGCTTAGCGCTCGGACTAGCCCTCATCATGGTAGATAGTTTGTGGCTCTCAAAATCACAGAATCAAGAGATTGGAAATCAGTCTTTGTTCTCAATTTTATCTCAATATAGGTGGCACCCTTGCTGGGCATGGTTAGCTTGGGCAATATATATGGGTATTCGTATTTTACAAACGCCCAATCATCATTATCTACTAACTCATGGTTACTCCCTTATTATTGGTAGTTTAGGGTTTATAATCGGGTTCTTGCTATTATTTTATCAATCAAAGAAACCTTGGCTAATGAATGTTTGGCTATGGACTTTAGGGATAATTTGCTTCATCCAAATTATTTTCTGTATCCTTCAGTTCACTGTAGACAGTAATTTGATTGTTCATGAGCGCTCTGTGGCAAGGGAATCTGATTATGTTAAAGGCACTTACTTTTTTGAAGGTGGTTTTGGTTTATTTGCCAGTTTGATAACTAGTTTTTTAGGAGCCTACCTCTTAAGCCAATTTAAACGCTTAAAGCTGATACAAAAAATAGTTGCAGGGCTTGGTTTTGTGGTGATGATGTTTCTGACTTTTCATTCTAATAGCTTAACTGGAATGATAATTGCTTCACTCTGCTTGACCCTATTCCCTCTATTTTATTATCTAAGTTTTATAAGTATTTTTAAACGTCGCTTACAATGGAAGCTTTTAACGATTGGAGGGCTGAGCGCCGCCATTGCGGTAGTGATTGTGGGTATAATTTGGAATCAGCAACTACCCATTCAAGATCGTCTCGATATAAAGTTTTTAAGCGCTTATAATGCCAGATTACAATATGCAGATCTAGCTTTTGCTCTTATGGCAGAAAAACCTTGGTTTGGGCATGGTGCGCGCATGTTTAATCATCTGTATTTAACTGTTTATGATGGAGACTCGAGTATTTGGCATAACTATGATGTAGAGCGCGTCCATCAAGAAGTTATACAATTACTTTGCGATTATGGTATGGTAGGCCTCGCCTTATTTATCACGCCTCTTATTTGGAGTCTTATTTACTTTATTAAATTAGCAAAAGATAAAATAAAATCTCACAATACTAGTTTATATACGGAATGGTTAAAAGATATTTGGCCATTTTTCATTTTAAGTATAGCGATTTTAATAACTACTTTGGGTGATTTTTCTCTTCATTACTCTAATAATTGCTTTCTTTTAGGTCTATGTTTAGGCGCTATTAATGCATGGCTAAAGCCTCCACATAAAGAAGCTTAAACGCGATTTAACACCATAACTACTCAAGATTTTAAGGGGCTGTTGAAACTGCTTTTTGAAGCCTTTGAAAAGACTCTAAGAAATATGAACAATATACTTTTAGCTCAACGTTTATTTAAGAAATAAAGCTATCTAGCCTTAACTAAAGAAAAATAAAATATCCTAGGCTCTCTGCTTGCTTTTTTAACATTTTTACTGTCTTTTATATCTATGGAACAAGTTGTCATTATCGGAACAGGATGCGCAGGATACACCTCTGCTATTTATACGGCTCGAGCTAATTTAAGCCCACTTATGCTTTCAGGTTCTCAACCTGGTGGCCAATTAACTACTACTACAGAAGTAGAGAATTTTCCTGGCTTTCCAGAAGGTGTTATGGGGCCAGACCTCATGATGAATATGCAAAAACAAGCTGAGAAGTTTGGTGCTCGCATAGAATACCAACAGGTTGAGAATATCTCTCGTCGCGAAGATGGCATTTTTGAAATTAAAACTAATCTAGGGCTTATTGAGTCTCAAACCGTCATTATTGCCACTGGCGCAGCTCCTAGACATTTAGGTCTACCTAATGAGAAAGAACTTATTGGTCATGGATTAACTTCTTGCGCTACTTGTGATGGTGCTTTTTATCGTGATGTACCTGTAGCTGTAATTGGTGGAGGTGACAGCGCTTGCGAAGAAGCTGTATTCCTGACTCGTTTCGCTAGCAAAGTTTTCCTTATCCATCGCCGTGATGAGCTTCGTGCATCTAAAATTATGGCAGACCGTGTGCTCGCGACAGAAAAAGTCACCCCAGTTTGGGACAGCCATGTAGTTGAATATATCACTGACGAAGAAGGTGAAATGACAAGCGTCAAACTAGAAAATCTCAAAACTAATGAGCTTTCAAACCTTGACGTCAAATGTGTATTTGTAGCTATTGGACACGTTCCAAACAGTCAGTTCCTCGGTGACTTAGTTGATTTAGATGATAATGGTTATATCAAACAAATCCCGGGCACTACTTCTACAAAAACTAGCGGCCTTTTTGCCGCAGGTGATGTTGCTGACCATGTTTACAGGCAAGCTATTACTGCAGCTGGGCAAGGCTGCGCCGCAGCTATTGAAGCAGAGCGTTTTTTAGCTGATGCTTAATAAACGTCAGTAGTACACTGACGACTAATCAATGACCTATCCACTTATCGATGAACCTTCCTCTCATACTTAAATATAGTGTTATTAGCCTAAGCTTGCTTGGTTTAGCTGCTTGTAACCCAAAATCTAGTGAGGTAGTTATCACCGAAACTAGAGAGGTCACTAATCGTGATATATTACCTCAGCTTTTCGCTTCGAGTGAAGATCAGTTTTTACCTCCTCAGGCCAAACAAGCGTTAGCTCCAACAAAAGCACCCGCACAGCCAGGAGGAGAAAAACACCCAAGTGGACTGCATGCTGACTATATTGGCAAAGATTGGCAACCTATTGCGAGCACACAATTTAGAGTTTTAAATTATAAATTTCCTACAGGTGAAATTTATGTTTCTATTAGTGGTGGAGGTTTAATCCCTAATATCAATCGTTGGCTACGCCAGTTTCAAGCTCCAACTATCACTGATTTGTCTACACTTTCAAAAGCTCCTCTAGGCAATAACCTCCAAGCTTACATTGTAGAAGCTTCAGGCTCATACTCCCCAGGAATGGGTAGACCCAACAAAGAAAATCAAGCTCTACTAAGCGCCATAGCCGCCTACCCACAAGGAGCTCCAAATGAATTTATCAGCGTTAAACTTATTGCTGATGCTCCATTGAGTGACAATTTAAAACAAGACTTCTTCACCTTTATCGAAAAACTCCATTGGAATGAATAAAACATTAGCCCGCTCTTGGGGTGGTAAAATTTTTAATTACTTAACCAGCTTAAGCTTTGCTTTAGTTATTCTTTCGTTATTATTTCTCCTCACTTGGTTGAGTACCTTAGAGCAAGTTGAGCAAGGGTTGTTCGAAGTTTCTAAAAAGTATTTTAGCAAAGATACTGTATTCTTCTTTCCTGAACTTGATGGCAAAACGCTCTATATACCCTTGCCCAATGCCTACTGGGTTTGTGTTTTGCTCTTTATTAATCAGCTTTTAGGTGGAATTATCAAGATTCGCAAAGGTTGGAAAAATATAGGTGTTATTATTTCACATTCGGGAATTTTAGTCCTCATGATAGGGGCATTCATTACTGCTGAATTTGAAAAGCGTGGAAACCTCCTACTCTACGAAGGAGAAAGCAGCTCACTTGCGTCTTCTTATTTTGATTATTCTATTGAGATTTCTGAAATCAAAGATAATCAAATCAGTGAAATCCATGTTATTTCTGGGAAAAACCTACGTAAGCACGATAAATTTAATTTACCTAATCTACCTTTTGATCTCGTCCGTAATGATTATCGAGAAAATGCACTTGCTGTTTCTACAAAATTCACTGCTAGAGAGAAAAGCGCCAAAGTTATTGATGATTTCTTCCTCAAAGATTATAAAAAACCAGATGCCGCAGAGCAATGGCTAGCTTCTGTAGAGGTCGAGTTAATCCCTAAAGATTCAACGCAAAGTAAAGATAATTTTTTTCTAGCTGCTAATAATTTTGCGCCCAAGACTGTAAAAGTCGCAGACAGAGTATTTACCCTGAGCTTACAAAAAGAATATTGGCCATTACCTTACGAAATTGAGTTGACAGAATTCTACCATGAATTCCACCCTGGAACACCAAGACCCAAGGTCTTTGAAAGCCAAATTAACCGTATTCATAGTAATGGCAGCAAAATTCCAGTAAAAATTGAAATGAATAAACCTATGCGTCATGAAGGAATTACATTTTTCCAAGCCAGTTGGGGACCCCCAGAAGGCGCTCCAGATAGAGAGCTCTACTCTGTATTTGAAATAGTGCACAATCCTGCGGACCAATGGCCTAAATACTCTCTATATATCACTAGTTTAGGTTTACTTATTCATTTTATCATGAAGCTTAGCCTCTTCCTTAAAAGTGCATTTGCTAACAAGCCAAAAAAATCATGAATGTAAAAACTTCAACTCCTGCTAGTACATCTAAAAAATGGCCCATTTATATAGGTCTGATAAGCTTTCTTATCGTGCTTAGTATGATGGCGCGCACATTAATGCCGCCCAAAACTTATCGTATACTTGATAATTATAAACCTTGGTCAGAAGAAGTTATAGAAACCGTTAAGGTCATACCCCTACAAGATGGCGGCCGCATTAAGCCCCTCGAAGTTTACGCCAACTATACGCTACTCAAACTTTACGGTGCTCAAACTATTAAAATTCAAAAAAATGGAGAAAATATCAAAATTAATGCCACCCAATGGTTACTTGATGTCTTATTTAGACCTGAAATTGCAGATGACATACCTAGCTTTCGTGTTGATAACGGAGAGCTGCTAGAATCACTAGGTCTAGAGATTAAAAAACAACGAGACAGATATAGTTACAATGAAATCAAAGATGTTCAAAATAAACTTTTTGAATTATCTAGAGTTTATTTAGATAATCAAGGCGATGAGAAACTACCACTGTTAGAAAAACAAACAGTAGCTCTAGCACGTTCCGTTGAAAGTTTTATTATTTTAAAAAACTATTTCAACTTCGCTCGTCAAAAATTTGATTTAGTTATCCCCGATGCAAATGGTGAAGAAAAGCTGCAACAATTTTCTCTATCTAGCATTCTTACTTCGATGCCGCAAATTCACCAAACTATCATCGATTACAGCGCAGAAAACCCTAATCAATTACCTCAACATATTGAGCCTTTACTGAATCAAATCACTCAGAACGCCAATGAATCTAAATTTGAACTCATGCTTTTTGCGCCAGAAAAAGGGAGCAAAGAATGGTTACCTGCTGGTGAAGTTATTTGGAGTATTGCCCAACTCCAAGATGAAAATTGGTCTGATAAAATTATCCAAGTTGTGGCTGCCGAGCAACTCTATGAATCTATAGTCAATCTTAGTGATATAGATGCTATTACCCCAGAGGTTAAAAATGCCTCATTAAAACTCATTAAAGACTGGAATGAGCAACAATATAAATTAATGAATGAAGTAAGCGCCACTCAGGCTGAACGTTTATTATTAGAACATACTTTTACAGAGCAAAACTTTACTTACCTTTCTTTGGTCCTATTTATTATAGCTTTTGTTTTTACTATTTTTAGTTGGTTACAACCCGCAAGCCTAGCGGGTAGATTATTACGCTATGCACAAACTATCTTAGTTACTATCGCAATTATTATTGCTACTATCGCCATTGTTCAGCGCTGCTTAATTATGGAACGCCCCCCTGTAGGCAACCTCTATGACACCATTCCTTTTATCACTGTTTGCGCAGTACTTTTCTGCCTACTCTTGGAAGTGCTCTTTAAGAAAATGAAGCCTAACAGCTACTTTTATGGGTTATCAGCTTTAATTGGTCTGCTCGGCCTATTTTTAGCACGCAAATATGAATTTTACACAGCGCAAGATCCGATGGACCCACTTATTGCTGTTTTACGTTCGAATTACTGGTTGTCTACACACGTAATTACCATCACTCTAGGCTATAGCGCTGGACTACTAACCTCCGCTCTTAGTCATGGGTTTATCACGCTTAAATTATTCAAATTAGATCAAGATAAAAGCCTAGAGAGACTCCTTACGCGCATGGTTTATGGCTGTTGTTGCTTTACCTTATTGCTATCACTTATTGGCACAGTTTTAGGTGGAATCTGGGCTAATGACTCGTGGGGTCGTTTCTGGGGATGGGATCCAAAAGAAAATGGTGCGCTCATGATTGTTTTATGGAGCTTAATTATGCTTCATGCGCGTTTAGGTGGCTATATCAAAGCTTGGGGGTTACACATTTTGTCCGTTATAGGTGGTTGTGTGATTGCGTTCTCATGGTGGCACGTTAATTTTTTAGGTATTGGTTTACACAGTTACGGTTTTACTGATGGAGAGCAGACGCTTTGGTATTTCTATGCTGTTGAATTAGTCGTAGTGATTCTTGCTATATTCTTAATGTGGCTAGAAAAAAGACCCAAAAAACCTATTGCTGCCTAATCAACATTAAACAAACCTTAATAGGTAAATCTATTAAAAATACATAATGGCCAAATCTCCTCTATTCCAAAGTTTACTTGATATATTTGAAGCTAAAAACTGGCAAGCTGAAATAGTAGATCAAAAAAAAGAGGTCATCCATTCACTCTTTGAAGCCCATCACTCAAAAATTCATGTATATGCCCAAGTGTTTCTACCTATTAACACGCTTAGCATTATTACTGAGGCCCCTTTAGCTGTTGATACAGCCAAACATCTGTCTGTATTGTTTGAGCTTATTAACCGGGTCAATAAACTTCTTGTTCTCGGGAATTTTGAATATGATCTAGATCGTGAACAATTAGTATTTAAAATAAGTCATATATCTGAAAGCTCTCAATTATCAGAAAAAATTGTAGCCTCCATGTTACACAGTTCTATCACTGAGCTCGATAGGCTCATTCCTTGTGCAAGCACTATACAAAAATCTAACTTAGCAGACTTACTATCACTCTCTGTGGGCAGTTTATTAGAAAGACAAGACTGGGTACCTAAAAGTAACGAGAAAAACCAATCTAGTAAGTAATTCTACTATTTATTCTACTCCATTAAGTAAATCAAAGCTAATTTGAATCGTCTGCGTAGAATTACCACGATTTGAGATGCTAATTTCCTTAACTCTATTATACCACATACGAGAACGAAATTCTCTAATTAGGTAAAACAAGTCCTCTGCTGGCCCTGAAATATTAAATTGAATCTTTGTAACTAGATCACTAGAACCTTTCTCAAATGATAAATTATTAATTTGCTGCTCTAATTCATCAGATAAGTTGTAAACTTTTTGTAAATTAAACGTATTTTGCGAAGGGAAAAATAGTTTTTCCTCAATTATAAAAAGGTAATTCTCGATTTTCCCTTGATATTCAACAAGTTTATTAATTTGCTGAGAATTATAATTATAAGCGCTTAATTTACTTTCTAATTTTTCAGCTTTTTGAACAAGCTCTTTCTTGATATCTAATTTGGTTTTCACGAAATATAAGCAACCAGCAGTAGCTATAATCGCAGACCAAAACCCCCATGACTTAACATGTGCTTCCACTAAAATTTCAACATGTGTTTTCTTTTTCATTATTTATTAATGGCTGTTTTAATCTTATAATTATAATTATAAGTTGATAATAATGAAGCCTCGGTTTCAAGTTGGTAGTCACTACCTAAAACTTTGACAATATCTTCTTTATATAGCTCAATCGCTTCCAAATCTGTTGTCACGCCTTGTATATTCAATTCAAAAGGCATCTTTGTTTGTAGATTCAAATTTTCTTTTAGTGATATTTCAGAAATCTCCATAGTTACAGGCTTTAACTCAACGATACTGTTTATTAAACCTGTGACATCAATCTCTTTTGATAAAAACCCATTAATTTTATTTAATTGCGCCTCATAAGACTGGATCTCTGCTTGGTAATTAAGTGCTTGTTGATTGGTTTGGCTTAAACGATTAATTTGAGTAGTGTTTCCTTTTGATCTTTCTTGCAGTTCCTGCACTTCAAGATAATTTATATAAGTGTAAAGAGCGCTTGCAAAAGCCACTACTAAGAATACTAATAAACAGCGCCTAGTTGCTTTAGATCTATAATAACTTATAGAAAGTTTAGATAATTTAATATTTTCTGCCCAGATCATTATTTTTTAATTAAATCTAAAATTGGTAATGCTTGCCTTATTAGTTCCGCATCTGTTCCCTCATCAATATTCTCTATTATTTCAGGATCTATTCCCTCATAAAGTAACTCTAAACTCTTAATTAAATAACTTGCTCCAAGTTTTTCTTTTAACTGTAAATATAGGGGCTTTGAGTACACCTGAAGCTTATCAATATTTTTCTTTAAACTACCCTCAATTTGAGAAAGCATCAAATTTAATTTACGTGGTAATTCATCAAAGCTCATAAGGTCTAAAGAAGCTGCATATTCAATGCCTTTCTTACTATACACAATAATACTAATTTTTGTATGATCCTCAATATTAGAATAAAGCACTAAATTAAAATAGTCATTATCAATCTTACTCGCATAATGATTAAAACATGAATGGTAAATTAAGCCATCTAGTTGAAAAATTCTTGGAAAATAATACTTTTTCTTAAATAAAGCCATATCAAAATCAAGCAAGCTCTCTAAATGAATGCCTTGCACAAAAACTCTCTTGCCTATTTTATCAATATCTTCATCTAAATCACCTAAAACTGCACCTTTAGCATTAAAATAGGTAATCCTATTTTCATTAACATCTATATAATGCTCACTTTTTATAATCGCATTAACCTTCTCCTCTACACGTGTTCTATTTTTAGGTAATTTAACCCCAACAAAAAAATGAGGCAAACAATCAACAACCATCGTTGCATACGCATTTTTATTTACTTTTAAAGCTGCCAACGCCTGCACTTGACTTAAATCAGGCACACTAGTAATAACTATTTTTTTCTTAATCTCTTTTATTTCTAGCACTGCATTGCGCTGAAAAACAATAAAATGGTTTTTATACTTTTTGTTAAGCTTCATAATAATCAACACCTAAATTCTGAGCTAAGTTAAAAGGTTCTGCTGCCTTTTTTAAGGCTTCAGTCTCCGTAATCTGCCCTTCTCTGACTAACTCCTCTAAACGCTTATCTAGAGTAATCATCCCCAGCTTTTTGCCTGTAATTAAATCGTTATTAATCTTATGTGTCTGCCCTTCGCGAATTTGTTGAGCAATGGACTTAGTATTGACCAAAACCTCACAAGCTGCGATACGCCCTCCCCCTACTTTTTTGCATAAAGTTTGAGAAATAATAGCCACTAAACCCGAGGCTAATTGCGCTCTAATTTGATCTCGGCTATCCCCTGGAAACACATCAATAATCCTATCCACAGTCTTTGCAGCACCTGTCGTATGCAAAGTACCCATTACTAAGTGACCTGTTTCAGCTGCAGTCAGAGCAGCCTCTATAGTCTCTTTATCCCTAAGCTCGCCTACCAGTATCACATCTGGATCCTCCCTCAAACAATCACGCAACCCATCCAAAAAGCTAGGACAATCCTCTCCAATCTCTCTTTGAATCATCAACGAACTACCATGTTGATGAATAAACTCAATAGGATCTTCTAGCGTAATAATATTATGCTTATTACGATTACCAATATAATTAATAATCGAAGCAAGAGTTGTACTCTTACCCGAACCTGTCGGGCCAGTTACCAAAATCAGACCACGCGGCCTATCCAGCTGCTTAACCACCAGAGGATTAAATTGCAATTTTTCTAACGGAATAATCTCCTCAGGAATTTGACGCATCACCAAGCCAAAAGCTCCTTTAGCAATATAAACATTCACCCTAAAACGACACTTCCTCGAAGGTAAAGCAATCGCCTTATCAAAACTCTTATTTTTTGCCAATTGCGCAATCTCAGTATCGGTTAAACCTTGTTTGACTATACTCGCAGTATCTTCTGGCCTCATGATAGCCTCTCCATCTGGAGCTATATCACCACTCACCCTATAGCAAATAGGGGCCAACGGAGCAATATGAATATCAGAAGCACCTACATCAACCGCACGCTCTAAAATACCAGTTAAAGAAATCATAAATTAGTTAAAATACTTAAAATCAATATATACCACAAAAGAGTATCATCTACTTACTTAAACTAAATTAAGTCGATAAGTCACGCTATTTTTACTTAATCATTTATAATTAACCTATAAATCATTAAAATCAGCTAAAGCTTCTACAGCCCTAATCTGCACATTTTTATCTGTTCTACTCATCAAACCCGTAATCACCTTACCTGGTCCTAACTCTAAGAAATTCTGCTGACCCTCAGCAATAAGCTTCAACATAGACTGGCTCCAGCGCACAGAGCCTGTCACCTGATTCACCAAATCAGCCTTAATGGCAGATGCCGTATTAGGCTTCTCTGTGGAAAAATTACTAATCACAGGAATTTGAGGATCAGACAACACCTCATCCTCAAGCACTTTAGCCAAGCCCTCCTGCGCCGACAACATCAACTGTGAGTGGTACGCTCCTGCTACTTGCAACTCCTTAGCCATCCTAACACCTCTCTCTTTAGCTAAGCCAACTGCCTTAGCAATACCTTCCTTAGTACCTGATAACACAATCTGACCTGGAGCATTATAATTAGCCACATCTACTCCGCAATCCGCAGCCAATTGCTCAACCGCCTCAACCTCACCACCAATCATAGCAGCCATCGTACCAGCCGTATTCAAACAAGCCTCCTCCATCAAAGCGCCACGCTTAGCCACAATACTCAAACCCTGCTCAAAGCTAAACGTCCCAGCAGCAGCATGCGCCGTAAACTCGCCTAACGACAAACCAGCCGCGCCAACAATCTTTAACTCGGGAAACTTTGCCTTAAGTAATTGCAACGTCACATAACCATGCAAATACAAAGCCGGCTGACAATAAGACGTACGCGTAAGCTCCTGAGCAGGCCCCTCAAACAACACCCGCAAAAACTCATCCCCCAACACCTCACGAGCCCTATCAAAATAAGGTTTAGCCATAGGCTCCTGCTCATAATAATCTAAGCCCATACCAACCTTCTGCGCGCCCTGACCTGAAAATAAAACAATAACGGATGAATTCATAATTTTTGATTTAACAAATTACACCCCAAAAAACAACCTTTCTATACACAACAGCGCTCAGCATCCATGAACCAAACTTGCAACCACCAGAATGATCTACGCAAAAACTGCACATGGGACATAGTAGTGGAGTAAGTAATGCCAAGAGGTGGGTTATGTAAAATAAAGAAGGGCAAATATTAGTTAAGCCTTACGGATTCGAACGCGTTGGGGCACAACGCTCTCCATTGACATAGCGATTCAAGAGCTCACGCATCTCGTTAACCTTATCAGGGTATTCGATATAGAGGTTCTTCTTTTGTCGAGGGTCTTCTTTAAGATTGAAGAGCAAGCCTGGACTGTCTTTGGGGTAAGCTTTTAAACCAAAATATTCAAGATACTCTTTTTTCTCTACTGAAGCTCCAGTATGTGCATTGATTAGCACCCAATCGCCTTGACGCAAGGCATATCTATCTTTGTTAGTATTCTGAACGGTTGCAACACGTAACGGGCGCTGATAGCCATCTCCTGTGAGTACAGGCAATAGATTATAACTGTCGATGGCCTCGTCATTACTAAGTTTGTAGCCACTAAGCTCCGCAAAAGTTGCAGCAAAATCAACTTGGCTTACCACTTCATCAGTGCGAGACGCTGCTTTTACTTTTGCAGGCCATTTAATAATGAAGGGCACACGATGGCCACCTTCATAGAGGTCACGTTTAACGCCTCTTAAGTCTCCAGAGCTCCATTGATCATACTGCTTAAGCCTCTCAAAAGCATGATTTTCTGTGCCATTATCGGCGGTAAAAATGACGATAGTATTTTCGGCGAGACCTTTTCTCTCTAACGCGTCTATCACTTTACCTACCATGGCATCGGTTTCGATGACAAAATCACCATAATAGCCAGCCTCGGATGTGCCATGAAACTCTTTGTTAGGAACGATTGGGTAATGCGGAGAATTAAAAGCAAGGTAAGCAAAGAATGGTTTATTTGCATCTTGCTCTTCAATCCACTCTACTGTCTTCTCAGTAATAGTAGGAAGAATTTCATAAGGGTTCCAGCACTCTGCCATAGGGCCTTCTCTAAAACTACCGCCACCAGCGAGAGGACTCGACTTAATGACTGGCTTAGTCGGGATAGTAAGAAAGCGATCATTTTCTATCCAACAATAAGGAGGAAAGTTAATCGTTCCATCGCCAAAATAGCGATCAAAACCCTGATCTAGTGGTCCACCTGGAAATGGCTTTGTCCAATCATAAGAACTGGCTAGAGTCTTTTTTCCGCTAACTCCTGGTTTGCGAATAGCATCCCAATCCCAACCTAAATGCCATTTTCCAAAACAAGCCGTGCTATAACCCTGCTGCTGAAGCATGCGCGCTATGGTAAATTCCTCTGGTTCAAAAACAGGTTTACCAAAAGCATTCACAATGCCATGGAAGCGACGCCAATGATGCTGACCAGTTAGTAAAGCATAGCGACTAGGTGTGCAAATGCCTGATGAACTATGTCCATCGCTAAAGGTCATGCCTTGCTCAGCGAGTTTATCAAGATTAGGTGTTTGAATTTTTGCTTTGGGGTCGCCATAGGATACGTCAGCCACACCCATATCATCGGCATACAAGATAATTATATTAGGGAGGGATTTCGCGTAAAGCCCGTAGGAGTATGCAGCAACTAAGTAAGCCGTCGAAAATAATTTAATTAAATCATTCATTCTTTTAATAATTAACATCACACTACACGACAAAAAAATTAATGATACCATAAGGTATTTGATTCGCCCAGCCAAGCTTTGGCTGTCTCTCACCCCTTGTTTCTTTAAAATATAGTA
>DGKB01000034.1 GCA_002386905.1 Akkermansiaceae bacterium UBA4581
ATCCTTAAGTCTATATTCTGCAGATACAGCTATCATACCCCTTGAAGCCCAATATTTAGCATCTGGATAATGTATGCTAGGTTTCCCTGTTCTCCAAGATCCTCCATGGTAGATTACAATAGCGGGAAATAATTTATCTTCATTATAGTCATCTGGTAAAAAAACAGATAATTTCAGTTCTTTATTAACAGCTCCATTAGCATCTCGCATAACTTTATACACCCAATAATCATCTGGTTCTGGTAATGGTGGAGCAGCTGTTGTTAAATGACCAAACAAGACAACTATCATTAAAGGAATAATTTTAATTAAAAAGTTTATCATAATTTATTTTAAATATGGTTTAGATTCTTTCATGCTATGCAAACTTGTGTAAGTAGTTAGGTCAAGTTCAAACTTTGTAAGTTTTTTATAATTGAAGATTTTTTAATTTTTGAGTTGGCGGATTCAACTTGCTAATACAACAAAATAAAAAAAAGCCAAGATGAGATAAATAGACAAAAACTCACCTTACCCTTCCACTAAGTCATATAAAATCTAGCTTGAAAACTGCTAAATATCTAATAGCCTAATCTCACTCATAATTTTAAAATGAAGAAAAAAATAAACATATATTTTCTGGCCGTCCGCTCATTAAGATAGCATAACAAAGTGTTAGCTAATTAACCCTAACTAAAAAATACTATGAAATTATTATTAACATTACTCGGTTCAACAGCCCTTATTTTAAGCTCTTCTGTATTTGCAGGAGAAAATTGTGAGAACTGTAAAAAAGGAAGCAAAGAAAACAAAGTAGCTAAAGGAGAAAAAGCCAAAGCATACATGCTCAAAAAGTTTGACACAGATAAAGATGGCAAACTATCAGAATCGGAAAAAGCAGCCGCTAAAGCACATAGAAAAGAAATGGCATCTAAATTCGACCTTGATGGCGATGGAAAACTGTCAGAATCGGAAAGAGAAGCCGCTAAAGCAGCCATGAAAGAAAAAAAGAAAGACTCTAAAGCTTAGTTTGTATGTTCATGACAGATTAAAACCAGTGAAGCCCTGCTTCACTGGTTTTTTTTATTTTTCAAAACACCACCTCTAAAGTAATGATAGCTTTTTAAGTGAAAGTGTTTATTATTTATACAATTATTTTATTCATCTAGATTATCATAATAAATTTAAAAAAACTAATCATACTTTTCTATATTTTATGAAAAAAACCTTATTATTCTTAACTGTTATTACTATTGGAAATTTCACTTTAGCCTGTAGTACTTGTAAATCTTGCTTAGCTAAAAAAGCTACTAAAGAAGGGGCGTCAAACTTAGTTCCATTGATTTTTTTTGATCAAAATAGCGATGGTAAATTTACTAAAGCAGAAAAGGATGTTGCTTCTAATTTACAGCATCATCTAATCAAAGCTCATGATGCCAATAAAGATAATCAGTTAAAAGACGAAGAATTAAATAAGGCTATTATTAGCTTTAAAGCTCTCGTAAAAGAGTTCGACAAAAATGGCGACGGAAAGCTCTCAAAAATGGAAAGCGCCAAAGCTCATGATGCTCTAGAAAGCAAGCACTCGCATTAATTAACCTATTTTTAATAAATTAAAACCAGTGAAGCTTTGCTTCACTGGTTTTTTTTGTTGTTAATTGGTACGCCTTACTTTTAAATTCAAGCCATGTCACTACCTTGGTTTGAAAACCATCAATTTCCTATCTATCTCGCTCCTATGGCTGGAGTGACGGATATTACTTTTCGTCAAATTTGCAAAGAATTAGGAGCCGATGTCCTCGTGACTGAATTCGTATCAGCTGAAGGTATTTTACGCCAAGATGCTCGCACCAAAAAATATACTGAATTTGGAGATGATCAGCACCCTATTGGTATTCAGCTGTTTGGGGCTGATGGAACTCGTATGGGAGAAGCTGCTAACAAAATTATCGACTGGAAAAAGCCCGATTTCATTGATATTAATTTTGGGTGTCCCGTCAAAAAAGTTGTCTCAAAAAACGGTGGCTCTTCTCTACTTAGAGATTGCGCCTTAGTTCACCAAGTAGCCGCTGATATTGTCAAAGCCGTCAATGGACAAGTGCCTGTGACAGCAAAAATACGTATTGGCTGGGATGAAAATAGCATTAACGCTATCGAAGTTTGCAAACAACTCGTTGACGCAGGTATTGAAGCTATAGCTATTCATGGACGTACTCGAGCCCAAAGCTATAGCGGTCTTGCTAATTGGGATATTATCAATGAATGCGCTCAAGCTATCCCTGTACCTATTATTGGCAATGGAGATATTCATAATGGTCAAGACATAGAGCGTATTAAAAAAACATCTAATGTATCGGGTGTTATGATAGGTAGAGCAGCTATGCAGTATCCTTGGGTCTTTAAAGAAGCTAAACATTACCTAGCTACAGGTGAGCACCTAGAACCTCCCACAATTGAAGAACGCTGGGAATTTATACTGCGCCACTGTGAGCTAGCTATAGAAAGTAATCGTTACGGATCAGAACGCCAGACACTCACATCTATGCGCTCACGCCTCATGATTTATTGTAAAAGCTTTCCACATGCTAAACCATTACGCGCAAAATTATCTCAACTGGATTCACTTGAGGCTGTGCGCCAACTTAGTGAAGACTACATAAACTATAAGCCTTCACAAGAAGAGTTGAAAGCCGAAGCAGAATCATAAATTACAAAAATTATGAAACTTTCTTCTTACCCCCAGCTTGACCTCGCTTACTGCACTAACTGTCATCCTGCTGAAAATTGGATTGATACGCTGCACGCTTTAGAAGTACATACACTTAAGGTTAAACAATTACTCATTGAGCAAGGCTCACTCAAAGCTGACGCTCCGTACGCTATAGGATTACGCCTTTCTTCCCAATCAGCACAAGACCTCACTGATCAGCCAGAATTAATTAACCAATTTAAAAAGTGGCTCCAGCAAAATAATTGTTATGTATTCACCATTAACGGCTTTCCTTATGGTGAATTTCATAACACATCTGTTAAAGAACAGGTTTACCGTCCCGATTGGTCAGCTCCACAGCGATTAACTTACACCAAACAACTCTTTAAAATTCTCTGCGAAATACATAGTCATTCTAATTCTCTTTCTGTATCGACCCTTCCACTTTCCTTTAAAAGCTTTAATGTCGATGAAAGCTTTGCATTTTCTCAGCTCTTAGAGCTCTCTCTCTACATGGAAGAACTCATGTTAAACTATGATGTAGACTTACACCTAGGCTTAGAGCCTGAACCGCTCGGTCATTTTGAAAACACTCAAGAAACCCTTGATTTCTTTCGACGTTTTCGAGCCTCTTGTCCAGCTGAGCATCAAGCCCTCATCCAAAAAACGATTGGGCTCAATCTAGATACCTGCCATTTTGCTCTCGAATACGAAGATTGCAATGAGAGTTTAGCTCTGTTTGCTAAACATGATATTAGAATTTCTAAAGTACACGCCTCATGTGCACTTAAGCTCAACCCTAACAAGCCAGAAGCTCTCCATAAACTCAAAGAATTTGTTGAGCCTACTTATCTGCACCAAGTACTTATCCAAACTCTTGATGGCTCTATTATTCGTTATTCTGACTTACCCGCCGCTTTTTCAGCTATTGAAGAAGATGCTAGCCTACTCAGGCAATCACAAGAATGGCGTGTGCACTTTCATATACCTATTGGTGTTGCGAGCACTGAATTAAGTTGCTCTTTGCAAAGCACCCAAGATTTTCTCATTGATATCTGTAAAGCTTATCAGGCTAACCCTAATCTCTGCCCACATTTAGAAATAGAAACCTATACTTGGGGCGTTCTACCTACAGAGCTCAAGCAACCTATTGAATTGCAAATTCGTGATGAGTACCAATGGCTCATCAACGAACTAAATAAATAACAAAGAGACTGCAGTTACCAAATCTTAAATGAATTGAAACAAAAAAAGAGGCTGATTCCTTTCGGAATCAACCTCTCTTATTTAATTAGAAAATCTAATTAGATTTTTGCGCTCTTTACTGTTTTAATGATTTCAGCAGAAATCTTGTAAGGATCGCCGTTAGACGCTGGACGTCTATCTTCTAACCAACCTTTCCAACCGCTTTCAACAGTAGCAATTGGGATACGAATTGACGCACCACGGTCAGAAACTCCGTAAGAGAACTGATCGATAGATTGTGTTTCATGCTTACCTGTTAAACGCTGATCGTTAAAGGCACCGTAAACTGCAATATGAGGAGCAATTCTGTCACCACCAAAAGCTTCACAGATGGTTTCATAAGTTTTTTGATCACCACACTCACGAAGTACTGAGTTAGAGAAATTAGCGTGCATACCTGAACCGTTCCAGTCAGTATCACCAAGAGGCTTTGGATGCCATACGATGTAGTAACCGTATTGCTCAACTGTTCTCTCAAGAAGGTAACGACCTAACCAGATTTCATCACCAGCTTCTTTAGCGCCTTTAGCAAAGCATTGGAATTCCCACTGACCAGAAGCCACTTCTGCGTTGATACCTTCGACGTTCAAACCTGCCTCTAAGCAAAGGTCTAAATGCTCTTCTACAATATCACGACCATAAGCTGACTTGCCGCCAACACCACAATAGTAAGGACCTTGTGGAGCTGCATAACCACCAGCTGGGAAACCTAAAGGAAGGTTGGTCTCTGGATCATAAATGAAATACTCTTGCTCAAAACCAAACCAAAAATCGTTATCATCATCTTGGATAGTAGCGCGACCATTTGTTTCATGTGGAGTGCCATCTGCATTGAGAACCTCAGTCATAACGAGGTATGCATTGATGCGAGCTGGATCTGGATAGATAGCTACTGGTTTAAGGAGACAATCAGAAGCACCACCTTCTGCTTGCTGAGTTGAAGAACCATCAAATGACCACATTGGGCATTCTTCTAACGTACCACCAAAATCGCTAACGATTTTAGTTTTACTTCTAAGGCCTTGTGTTGGTTGGAAACCATCGAGCCAGATATATTCAAGTTTAGCTTTAGACATAATAATAATAATTTAATTAAGGAACTGTGATATACAGTTTCTATTGAGCCAGCATGTTAAACCCTCCTCAAAAAAAGACAAGTCAAATCAGAAAAATAGCTTTCATCCTTATTAAATAAAGGCAAAAAAATAGCTAACCTCGTTAAAGGTTAGCTATTTTTTAAAAGTAGTGATAATGAATTACTTATCTAATACACTATTCCAATACTCAATGTTCTCTGCCTGAGCTTCAAATAATGGGGTAACATCTCCATTAATAGTGATAGATTTAATTTTATCACCTTCACCTTTAGGATCAACCTTGCCGCCTGGCTCACCGGTATTGAGTTTACCTAAGACTTCGTCAAGCACGTCAAAACCTTCAGTCACCTCACCAAATACAGCGTGACGACCATCAAGGAAACCTGTAGGGGCTAAAGTAATAAAAAATTGTGAACCGTTAGTTCCTGGACCTGCGTTAGCCATTGAAAAAATACCTTTTTTGGTATGTTTAAGATCTGGGTGAAACTCATCTGCAAACCTATAACCAGGGCCTCCACGACCTGATTCAGTTGGGTCACCACCTTGAAGCATAAAATCAGCAATCACACGGTGAAAAGCAACACCGTCATAATAACCACGTTGTGCAAGGTTGAGAAAGTTAGCACAAGTAATAGGAGCTTTAGAGGCAAAAAATGTAGCCTTAATGTCACCTTTAGTTGTGTGCAAGACAAGTTCGATATCAGAAACTTCAGTAGTACTCATAGTTGTATTTTTTATAGCTGTATTAACAGAATCATTAATAGATTTGGTTAGAGTATCATTAGATTTATCAGCTGTACATGAGCAGAGCATTAGTACTAGCGTTGTATAAGCGCTTATAACAAATTTATTGTACATGAAACCTTTTTATCTAAGATACAAAAATGGCGACCCGTACGGGACTTGAACCCGTGTTGCCGCCGTGAAAGGGCGGAGTCCTAACCGCTAGACGAACGGGTCGCGTTCGATACTAATTGAAGCTTTTTTAGCTTCTCAAAGTGCGGAGCAACGTTATGCACTAAGGTTTGTTGATTGACAAGTTAATTTTGTAAAAAAAAACAAAAAAAATAAAGCTCTATATCTAAATGCTTAAAAGTTATTGTTTTTAGTTAAACTCAGAGACAACAAGAGCACTGTTAAATCCATATTATTGTATAGGTTCAGGCAGTTTAACTTCTACATTATAATTAGCAAGTAACTCAAGGTGCTCTTCAACTTTGAAAGCTTCGGGAGTAAATCTAGCTCTACGCACCTTACCTTCTTGTTGGCGAATAGCGCTGCGCACAAAACGCCTTACAGAATCTTCATTATCTAGGATTAAACCAGGCACCTGCGTAGGCTTACCTGATTTATCTTTAGCAACCATAGTAAAGTATGATGAATTACAATGCTTAACCTCGCCTGTCATAATATTCTCCGACTCAACACGTACACCAACTACCATGGAGCTACACCCCACAAAATTCACTGACGCATGCATCGTCACTAATTCACCTACATGTATAGGAGCTAGAAAATCAACCTTATCCACACTCGCCGTTACCGCATAATAACCTGAATATTTAGCCGCACAAGCAAAGGCAATTTGATCCATCATCGATAAAATATAGCCACCATGAATATTGCCACTAAAATTAGCATGTGATGGTAGCATTAGTTCAGAAATAGTAATGTGAGAATCAACAGAGTATTTAGACATGAGTTATCTTGATGTGATTTAAGTTTCTTACCTTATTAAGATTAGCGTTTTTTGCCAAGCTGAATTATATATTAAATCTTTTACACTTAAAACTAGTAACACCTAAATTAATAAAAAAGAATAAAAGATCAAATACAACATTCCAAACTTAACATCTTAATGAAAAAATAAACTTAAAGCCCCAAAAATAATTATGAAAAACAAGTATTTTAAACTTGCATATAAAATAATGTTCCTTATTGTTTTGTATATGAAAAAAATATTTAAACTATATTTATTAAGCTGCATACTCAATGGGTTATTAAGCGCTGAAATTAGACTTTTCTCTTCAAGTTTGAACACACCTTCTCCTTCTTGTTTAAGTGCAAGTGTTAATGGAGAGGTCTATGTGGGTATTGATAAAAATGGATCTTTAGGTCGAGGACCTGGAAAAGGCTTAATCATGAAGCTTACTGATACCGATAGGGATGGTGTAGCTGACAAACAAAGTATTTTTTCTCAAGTAGACCACCCTCGCGGTTTAATTTCAATCGGCAATAAGGTTTATGTGCTGCATTCGATATATGACGCTGAAGGAATTATCTCTTCTATACAGTTATCCATGTTGGAAGATAATGATAGAGATGGTGTCGCGGACTCAGCACCAGTTCCTCTTGTTAAGCACCTTAGCACCATTGAGAATAATCAACGAAGAGGTGTCAATCACTCTACACATGGCATATCGATGGGTATCGATGGGTGGATTTATGTAGCGATTGGCGACTACGGTTTTGTTAATGCAGAAGATGCTTCAGGAAAAAAACTCTCTCTACTCGGTGGAGGAGTTGTAAGAGTTAGACCTGATGGAACTAATTTTCAAATCTACACTACAGGATTAAGAAATATTTATGATATTGCTATTGACGGTGAAATGAATATTTTTACTCGAGATAACACTAATGATGGCGAAGGCTGGAATGTGAGATTTAGCCATAACATTCAAAATGCTGATTTTGGATACCCTTCAAAATTCATCAATTACACTCACGAGATTCTGCCAGCTATCGCTGATTTATCAGGTGGTTCAGGCACAGGAGCCTTATTTCTAGATGACCCTCAATGGCCAAAAGAATTAAATCAATTGCCACTTATGGCTGATTGGGGACGCAAAGGTGTGTTTTCACACAAATTAAAAAAAGATGGCGCTAGCTTCACACAACAAGAAACATTGTTTTTAGAATTACCTCAACCTATAGATCTCGATGTCGACGGTTCTGGCAGGCTTTATATAGCTAACTGGGATGGAGCAGGTTATAAAGGTAGTGAAGAAAAAGGACACACTATTCAGGTAACACCAAAAAATTGGCAATACAAAGCTACCCCTAACTTCAAAGAATTAGATTTGAATAAGCTTATAGAGTATTTAGTTGATTCATCCGCTAAAATACGACTAGAAGCACAACAAGAGATTTTAAGTCGCTCAAAAGAAATCAATTCAGATCACCTTAATTCAATAACCTCAAAAATCAATGATTCTAAATTAAGTCTATACCCTAGATTAGCGGCTCTTTACACCTATGCTCAATTAGGACTCACTAATGAAAAACTTAGCAAAATAGTCTCAGAACACCTCATCTCTTTGATTAATCAGTCTGAATTAAAACCCTCTATTTTAAGAGTTTTAAGTGAACATTCATTACTCGCTCAGCATGCT
>DGKB01000033.1:0-27377 GCA_002386905.1 Akkermansiaceae bacterium UBA4581
GAGGAATCGCTGGCGTTTGTGTTCATTGGCTGCTTCTTGCTCCATGCGTTCTGCACGAGCAAGGAGGTATTCTGTGTAGTTGCCTTGGTAGCTAAGACACTTACCTTCTGAAATTTCGACAATACGAGTTGAGATGCGGTCGAGGAAATATCTATCATGAGTCACAAAAAGGCAAGTGCCCTGATAGCGAGAGAGGAATGTCTCTAACCATTGGATAGATTCCGTGTCTAAGTGGTTAGTAGGTTCATCAAGAATGAGTAAGTCAGGTTGGGATAATATGGCTCTAGCTAGTGCTACTCGACGTTTCTCTCCTCCAGATAATGTGCCTATGAGCCGGTCAACAGGTGGAGCATTAAGATTGGTTAAAATAGAAATAGCACGTGAGTCGAGAGTCCATCCGTCATGATGGTTTATACTGTCTAATAGTTCTGCTCCTTGGTCACTTGAGGGGTCGCAATTCTCATAAGCGGTGATCATATCGAGGACTTTTTGCGCTCCAGACATAGTGGCATCTAAGACATTGCAATCATCAGGTAGCTCAAAATTTTGTGGGAGGTAACCCATAATTATGCCATTACGAATACTATAATCTCCTGAATCGGCGGTATCCATGCCAGCACAGATTTTAAGAAAGGTAGACTTACCACAGCCGTTACGCCCGACTAGACCGATACGCTCTGATTTTTGGATGGCGAGAGTTGCTCCATCTAAGACTTTTTGGTGACCGTACTGTACGCAGAGGTCTTTAGCGCTGGCAATGGAACTGGCTATAGGGGCTGTTGACATGCAGGCAGTAAAGAGGCTAAGTAAAGCTTAGT
The DNA here is from genome assembly GCA_002386905.1 of Akkermansiaceae bacterium UBA4581. Taxonomy (GTDB): domain Bacteria; phylum Verrucomicrobiota; class Verrucomicrobiia; order Verrucomicrobiales; family Akkermansiaceae; genus UBA4581. The sequence continues at coordinate 819 of DGKB01000033.1, forward strand.
CAAGTATTGGGTTCAATCAGTAAGTTATATTTGTTATAATATTTTAGAGCTTGTAATATTTAAAACTTCTGTTTAAAAAAAACTTACTTCTATAAAATTTATAGAAATTTATTAATTATGAAATTACAATTATTATCATTAGTTAGTGTAGCTGCTTTATCAGTTGCAAATGCAGGTACTTATGCTCCAGTTGCTGAGCCAAAGGATCCAATTAATTGGTTGGAAGGAATTAGTGCAGGCATTGGTTACCACTTTGGTTCAGACCAAGAAGGTAATAGTGGTCCTGCTGATTTACAAGCAATTCAGTTCAAGGCTTCTAAAGAGATTGTTGAATGGTTAGATATTGAATTACAATATTTACTCGGTACTAACGATGATAGTTTTCAAGGTATCACAGTTGAACTTGATAACTCAATTGCAGCTTATCTTAAGCCTAATGTAGATATTGAACTATTTGGCTTAGATTGGAATTGGTATGGCCTACTTGGTTATGCTCAAACTAGAATTGAAAGTTCAGTGCCAGGTAACTCAGTTGTAGATACTGTAGATGGTTTGTCTTATGGTGTTGGTTTTTCTACTCCTGCTTTTGCTGGTTTAGATGCGGGTGTTGAGTATGTAGTTGCTCCAGAAAGCCTTGACTATACAGGTTTTAACTTTGCTCTTAGTAAAAAATTCTAAATTGATTTAGTTTAATCTATAGTTAGGCTCACTAGGTTTTACTTAGTGAGCCTTTTTTTGTTTATATAAGATTGACCGATTTAGGGTTTATGAGCTAGAACTTGTCCACCTTAATTATTAATTTATGATGTCCACTCAACCACTATACGAAGGCAAAGCAAAAAGGCTTTATCTCACTGATGATGCACAAGCCCTTCGAATGGAGTTCAAAGATGAAGCAACTGCCTTTAATGCAGAAAAAAAAGCTGATTTTGCCAACAAGGGTAAGCTCAACAAGGCTATTACCTTGCTTATGTATCAAATGCTCCATGAAAAGAATGTAGAGACGCACCTAATCGAAGATATTGATGAAATTAACCTCTTAGTAAAGAAGGTGGACATCCTCATGGTAGAGGTGATTGTACGCAATGTAGCAGCAGGAGGTTTCTCAAAGCGTTTAGGTGTTGCTGAAGGGACACCCTTTAAAAAGCCCATAGTTGAATTCTCTTACAAAAGTGATGCTCTAGGTGACCCATTAATTAATGATGATTATGCGCGCGAACTAGGCTTAGCCACTCCCCAAGAGTGTCAAATACTCAAGGATAAGGCGCTCATCATTAATGAAGTAATGATTGATTTCTTCCTTAAATGCGGTTTAAAGCTCGTTGATTTTAAAATTGAGTTTGGTAAATTAGCTGATGGCACTATTGTCCTCGCTGATGAAATCAGTCCTGACACATGCCGTTTATGGGATATAGAAACAGGCAAAAAAATGGATAAAGACAGGTTTAGGCAGGATTTAGGTGACGTCATGGAAGGTTATGCTGAGGTGCTTGAGCGTATTTCTAAACAAGCTTAATTTTTAAAAACTATGACGGAACAATCAATTACCTTTGAGATTAAATCTAAAGACAACAATGGCAAAGCATTAGGGCATGTGCTCTACACTCCGATTAGAACGGCAGCTTCTGCAGGGGTAGAGTTTAGTTTTACTACAGCAAATCTTTACCATATTAAATTTACTGGTGAGGAAAAAGCTGTACAAGATTTTGCTAAGACTGTGCTCTTAGACGAGGTCACGCAAATTGTGAGCTCTGCAGTCTCAAGTCATGATTTAACTATTCCAAAAGGCACTTTATTTTACCTTGAGTATCAAATGCGTCCAGATGCACTTGATTTAGAGCAGCAAGCTATACTTAACTATTACAAAGGAGCAGAGCAAACTTTTGAGTTAAATAGTTTACAATTACAACACCGTGTTTTTGTTAGCGCAGATAAGGCAGGTATAGATCAAGCCTTGATCGAGCATGTAGCCAAGCGCGTTGAGTCAGAACTCTGTAATCCTGCGGTTCACACCTCACAAATCCATTTTTCTAAATAATCTAATGTCTAGTAAAGCCGAATTTATTCATATACCTATTCGTGAGTTATCTCCTACTGAGCTTTTAGCGCTTAGTGTGGATATGAAACTTTCCTTGTCTCAAGAAGACATGGTAGAAGTGCAAAAAATCTATCAAAAATGGAATCGTGAGCCAACTGATGTTGAGCTTGAGGTCATCGCTCAAACATGGAGTGAACACTGCAAACATCGTATTTTCTCAGCTACCATTGCTCACCAAAAAGATGGGCAGACAGAGGAGGTTAAAAGTCTCTTTAAAACGTTTATTAAAGATCCTTCAGAAAAGATATTTGATGCTAAGCCAGGTTTTGTACTCAGTGCTTTTCATGATAATGCAGGCTTTATTGACTTAGATGGTAAGAACGCCGTTTGTCTCAAAGTAGAAACTCACAATCACCCAAGTGCTATTGAGCCTTATGCAGGTGCTAATACAGGTCTTGGAGGTGTGATTCGCGATATTATAGGCGCAGGAAAAGGAGCGACTCCTACAGCTGCATTAGATGTATTCTGTTTTGGTTCACCAGATCTGAAGCAAGAAGAGATTCTAGCTCCAGATGTAATTCACCCATTAGGTATTATGCGAGGTGTGGTGCGAGGTGTGCGTGACTATGGTAACCGTATGGGTATCCCTACTGTAGGTGGTGCGATTGCCTTTGATGATACTTACACTTATAATCCATTAGTATTTTGTGGTGCTGCTGGCGTGATTGAACATCAGTACATCGACAAAGAGATGAAGCCTGATTTAAAGATTATTGTTATTGGTGGTCGCACAGGTAAAGATGGCCTCAAAGGAGCGACATTCTCATCTGCAGCCCTTGGCGAAGACTCTCACGAGGAAGACAATCAAGCTGTGCAAATCGGTAACCCAATTGAGGAGAAGAAAGCCATGGACTTTATCCTCGAAGCTCGTGACCAAGATCTCATTGAATTTGTCACTGACTGTGGTGCAGGTGGTTTTTCATCAGCAGCAGGCGAAATGCTCTCAGAGACTGGAGGTAATCTCTATCTTGAACGCGCTCCTCTAAAGGAAGCAGGTTTAAGCAGTTGGCAGATATTCCTCTCAGAAAGTCAGGAACGAATGGTACTTGCGGTTAAGGAAGAGAATCTACCAGCATTACAAAATCTAGCTGATACATATCAGACTGAAATGTTTGTATTTGGTGAATCTAATGATTCAGGTATCTTGCGTATTTATCATGGTGGCGAAATTGTATGCGAGCTTGATAATGCAGACTTGCATGAAGCTCCAGTTAAGCAATTACAAGCAGTCTTCAATACTCCAGATCTTGCAACATTACCTAAGCTTAAAGGTGACGCCAGTTTAGCTGATTCACTCAAATCAGTCTTGGCTGATTTTGCGATTGTTTCTCGTGAACCGGTCATTCGTGAATATGATCACGAGGTGCAAGGGCAAACCATACTCAAGCCTTTAGCAGGCGCAACAGGTGACGCACCTCAAGATGGAGCTGTTATGAGTGTGGTTAATAGTAATAAAGGCTACGCCATGGGAATCTCACTCTTACCAGAATGGGGTAAGCTCGATCCTTATGAAATGGGTCTTGCGAGTGTCGATGAGACGGTACGTCAACTTGTGTTAGTAGGCTCAAACCCTCAGAAGATTGGCTTATTAGATAATTTTTGCATGGGTAACCCAGAAGACCCTCAAGAACTTGGTAAGCTCGTAGAATGCGTCAAAGGTATTGCTGATGCAGCCGAAGCTTTCCAAGCGCCATATATTTCGGGTAAGGATTCTTTTTACAATTACTTTGAAGTTGGAGGTAAGGCGATTAATATTCCTGTCACCTTTCTCTGTAGTGGTCTTGGTATTGTGGAAGATACAAACCAAGTCACAGGCTCATCATTACGCAAAGAAGGGAGCCTTATTGCGGTCATAGGAGAGACTCAAAACCGCTTAGGTGGCTCTGTATACAGTCGAGTAAGTGAATTAGAAGCATCTAAAGTATCACAGACAGATTTAGCGACAAATTTTGCGCTCTATGAAAGCTATCACAAAGTTCAGCAAGCAGGTCAGATTCTCTCTGCTCATGATATATCAGAAGGGGGGCTAGCTGTCACCATTGCAGAAATGGCGTTTTCACAAAAAGTAGGCGTAGAGATTAATATCGCAAATCTTGCTGCAAGCGAAGAGCTCAGCTCAGAGGTGGCTTTATTCTCTGAATCTAGTGGACGTATAGCAATTGAGGTTGCCCCTGAAAACAAATCAGCGATTGAAGCAGTTTTTGCAGGACAAGCTATTAGCTGGATTGGTGAAACCACCAAATCTCATCAAAATCTAGTTATTACAAATAATCAGCAGAGCCTTATCAGCGAATCAATTGCTGATCTCAAAACTATTTGGAAGCACAAGCTTGCTGAGTACTATTAAAACCTTTTTTCTTAATTTATTATGACAAAAACACAACAAGCCAAAGCGCTCATTCTTAAATTCCCAGGGACTAACTGCGATGTAGAGAGTGTCGAAGCTTTGGAAATCGTCGGTTTTGAAGTACAACTCGTGCCTATCGCTCTAGCTAAACCTGAACAATTACAAGGCGTCGACCTTGTGATGCTTGCAGGAGGCTTTAGTTATGGTGATTACGTCATGGCAGGCCGTCTGGCTCAGTTAGAGATTAGTAATCTTTTAGGTCAAGCCTTACATGAGCATCATGCTCAAGGAGGCTACCTCCTCGGTGTGTGTAATGGTTTTCAAATCCTTATGCAACTTGGCTTATTGCCAGCAGGTAGCTTGACCGAAAATACATCTGAACGCTTTATCTGCAAATGGTCACATCTCCAAGTCACCGCTAAAGATAGTCCTTATACTCAAGGCTTAGGTGATACAGTTGAATTTCCAGTAGCTCATGCAGAAGGGCGTTTTGTTGCGATGGATGTAGCTCTTGCAGAGCAGTATGATGAGCAAGGATTAGTTGTCTTTAAATACGCAGAGAATTTCAACGGTTCGCACGCTGCTATTGCGGGATTACAAGATGAAACAGGTCGAGTCATGGGGCTCATGCCGCATCCAGAGCGTTTTATCAAGACTAAGCAACATTACGACCCAGATTGGGCTGACGAGCATAGCGAAGCCCCTCATGGTTACACTTTCTTTGAAAGTATTTACCAAGCAATTACTGCTAAAGGTTAATTAACCTATCAATATGTCTGATTTACTTAAAATAGCTGACAGGGAGTTTAGCTCTCGTCTTTTTGTGGGGACTGGCAAGTTTAGTTCATCTGAGCTTATGGCAGAATCACTCGTGGCATCTGGCACACAGATGGTGACAGTAGCTCTACGTCGTGCTGATTTAACAGGTAACAAAGATTCTCAGGCAGACATCCTCGAATATGTTGACCCAGAAAAATATCTAGTCTTAGCTAATACTAGCGGAGCCATGAATGCTCAAGAAGCTGTTCGACTAGCTCGTCTAGCTCACTCAATTGGCCTGCCTAAATGGATTAAATTAGAGATCCACCCAGATCCTAATTACCTCCTCCCAGACCCTATTGAAACACTCAAGGCCACTGAAATCCTCGTCAAAGAGGGTTTTACCGTACTACCTTATATCAATGCTGATCCAGTACTCGCAAAACGCTTAGAAGAAGCAGGTGCCGCCACCGTTATGCCACTAGGCTCACCTATTGGCTCTAATGCAGGACTAGAGACCAAGTACCAATTACAAATCATCATTGAACAATCAAGAGTTCCTGTTGTTATTGATGCAGGGATAGGCGCACCTAGTCATGCAGCAGCAGCTATGGAGCTTGGTGCTGATGCCGTGCTTGTTAACACTGCTATTGCGATAGCTCAAGATTCTGTTAAAATGGCGCAAGCTTTTTTTCAAGCTACCCAAGCTGGGCGTACTGCTTATAATATAGGTTTACCTAATCTTTCTCATCGCGCTCAAGCAAGCAGTCCACTCAATATTCTTAATAACCTTTAAACAGTCTTTACTCTCTTTTTTTAACTCCCTAAATACCAACTATTATGAACATACTTATTTACACTTGGATACATATCATCAGTATTGTGCTACTCGTTATTGGATTCTCTAGTCTTATTACAGTCAAAATTGCCAAAGAGGAATACATAGCAGGCCTACGTAAAATGGGTGCCATTTTTCAAGGTATAGGTTTATTCGGCCTCCTAGTTAGTGGATTTGGAATGATGGCAAGACTCAACCTAAAAATGGCAGAAAGCGGCTGGATACACCCAAAACTCCTCATCTGGTTACTCTTAGGATTCAGCATAGTAGCCCTAAAAAGAGGCTGGCTACCAAGTAAAGTGGCCTATGCAGTGCTCTTAATCCTAATTGGAATTGCGGCATACCTCGGCATCTTCAAACCCTTTTAAATTTTAACTGGTTCTTTTTGCGAGAAAAGATAGCTATCTCTTATTTTTTCAGGGTCGAGTAACTTTAATTACACTCACCCTCAAAATACTCTTACGCCGCCTTTTCTCATCAAAAATAACTCAGTTAAAACGAACTAAGGGTGCTCTGCAGTTTCTCGTCACCCCACCATTTCATTTAAAATTTCAGTTTAAAACCTTTCAACAAGTTTGACTTTTCTCGTTCACAACTGCTGATTTACTATTATAAAAATAACATTTTAAAGAAATGAATCTTGATGAATTTATAGAAAACTCATTACTCCAAATTATAAAAGGAGTAAGATCAGCTCAAAAGAAAAGCGTAATTAAAAATAAAGCTTTAGGAGAAGGAGATTTAATTAATCCTAAAGTATTAAATAATGCAGATTCTGTTCCTAAGGGTAAAGATTACATTACTTTTGATAAGGATTTAGTACAAATGGTTGAATTTGATATAGCTGTAACAGCTAGTAAAGACTCACTTGAAAGTCTAGGTTCAGGTATAAAAGTAGCTGGGTTAGGAGGTTTTGGAGGCAAATTAAAGAAAGTAGTAACCTCGAGTGATGTTAGTCGAATTAAGTTTAAAGTACCTATAATTCTTCCATCTAGTAAACATGAAGAATAAAATACATTAAATTAGCTGTTAATCCTGCTTAGCTTTTCTGTGGTTTCTGTGTTTTCCGTGGTTAAGTTGTCATTATGTTTTTAATTTTCAATTCTCCACTCTCAATTATCAATTAATTAGACATAATCTTTACATCATTGGGGGTTTGTGGTTAGTTTTTTGGCAGGTATGAATAACACAAAATTTACGACAGACCCGCAGAAGATGGAGGAGATTGTTTCGCTATGTAAGCGTAGGGGGTTTATTTTCCAGTCAGCTGATTTATATGGTGGTCTCAATGGTTGTTGGGATTACGGTCCCTTAGGTGCCGAGCTTAAGCGTAATCTCAAGGATTACTGGTGGCGCAAGATGGTGCAAGAGCGTGAAGATATTGTAGGAATGGATGGCTCTATCCTCAATCACCAAGCAGTATTGACAGCTTCTGGTCACGTAGGCGGTTTTTCTGATCCTATGGTGGATTGTAAGATTTGTAAGAAGCGTTATCGTGCAGATCAAATAGAGCCTGAGGATTTAATTTGCTCAGAAAAGAAACAAGGCAAGAAAGAAGAGCGTTTGTGTGAGCTCACTGAGGAGAAAGATTTCAATCTCATGTTTAAGACTAAGATGGGTGCTTCTGCTGATGATAACGATCCTAATGCTGTAGCTTATTTGCGTCCAGAGACCGCTCAATCTATATTCTCACAGTTTAAGAATGTGCTAGACTCATCGAGGCAGAAAATTCCGTTTGGTATTGCTCAGATTGGTAAGGCGTTTCGTAATGAGATTAATCCACGTAACTTTACGTTTCGTTCACGCGAGTTTGAACAAATGGAGATTGAGTATTTCTGTCATCCAGATGATGCGTTAGCACTGTGTGATGAGTGGCTAGAAACTCGTCTTAGTTTTTATGAGGAGATTGGTATTCCTCGCACACAATTACATGTACTTGATGTGCCTGATGGTGAGCGCGCTCATTACTCAGCTAAGACTTATGATATTGAGTATGCGTTCCCATTTGGTATTCAAGAGCTTGAGGGTGTTGCCTATCGTAGCAACTACGATTTAACTCAGCATAAAACTCATTCTGGCAAGCCAATTGAGTATTTTGATGAGCAAGCAGGTGAGAGATACTTGCCACACGTCATTGAGCCATCTGCTGGTTGTGATAGAACTATTCTTGCCCTAATTTGTGAGGCCTATGACCAAGAAGAGCTCACTAATGACAAGGGCAAGGTTGAGACTCGTACAGTATTGAGATTTAAGCCAAGTATGGCACCTATCAAAGTCGGCATTTTCCCACTCCTTAAAAAGAATGCTGAGCAGGTGAAAATCGCCAAGGAGATTGAGCGTGAGCTATCAGCTTACATGAATGTTTTCTATGATGAAGCTGGTGCTGTAGGTCGTCGCTACCGCCGTCAAGATGAAGTCGGTACACCATACTGCCTAACTATCGATTTTGATACGTTAGGAGAGAGTGGAGATGAGCTTAAAAATACGGTGACTTTACGCCATCGTGATTCTATGGAACAAGAGCGTGTAGCTATTGATGAGTTACTCCCAAAATTACTTAAACTTATTAAATAAACCTATTTAACAAGTCGTTTAAGAGTTTAGTAGCTCATGCATCAAAGCCTGATAGAAGTTTTATTTTATCAGGCTTTTTTTATGCTGTCTTTAGACAAGCTTTTGGGGTTATATCGTTATAACATTATAAATAAATCTCTTAAAATTCAGCTTTAGAAATGTTTGTTATTACACATGAAATTTACCATTTTCACTATTTATTTAATTGCCTTATCTTTGATAGAGGCAGAAAACAAGCAAGAGCAAGAAGTGCTAAGCTTTGATAGTCTGATGCACAAGGTGTTATTAAATAGCACTCAAGCAGCAGAAATAAAGCTATCTAATGCTCAGGCAAAAGCTGATGTAATAGCTGCTACAACCTTGGATAATCCTAGTCTTATCATAGACAAAACAGCTAAGCATAGGAAAGCAAGTAATGAGTGGCTGGTTGAATTCGAGCAACCCTTGAGATGGTCTCAATTTGGGGCAGCACAAAATTATGCACAATTACTAGAGTCGACATCTAGCTTGGAAGAAAAAGCGCAATTACTATCCTTAAGGCACTCTGTGTTACGCGCTTATATGGAGTGCTGGCTCAAGCAGGAGCAATGCCTTATTTTACAAGAGCAATTAAGCCTCATTGAGCAACAACAGCAAGCTCTAGTAAAAGCAGAGTCGCAGGGTAAAGTTAGTCGATTAGAAGTTGAGGTTTTGGATATTAACCTAATGAGGATGAGAGAGCAATTAAGATCATTAAGACTTGAGAGTGACGAAGCTAATCATGAGATATTACATATGGCAGGATTAAAAAAAGATGGGTTTATAGCAACTCAAATTGAGCTTAAACCTCTACCTACTCTTACTCAATTGACTCAAAGCTTGAATCAAGGTGTCGGAGCTAAGGTTTTGCTGACTAGGCAAGCTGAATTAGCACAGAGTAGATATAATGTAATTAAAAAAGATACCAGCCTCCCGCAGATTGCCCCAAGAGCTGTTTATGAGAAAGATCAAGATTCTGGTAGTTCTAATTTTTTTCTTGGAGTAAATATTACATTGCCGATATGGAACCGCAATCAAGAGAGCTTGCTCCGAGCTCATGCGCAATTAGAGGTTACAAAAACTGCCTTAAAGCAAGTAGAGTCAGGTTTTTGGGATGTGGCTCTAAGCCATCATTATCAGCAAGCTCAAGAGTGGAGGGAGAGTCATGAAGTTTACCAAACGGTTATACTTAGTCAGTGGCAATCTATCACTAATTTGATTAAAAATAAGTTTGATAATGGTCAGTTATCGATTGCTGATTTAGCTGATTATCAAGAGCAAGAAGTGCAGCTGAAAACTGAAGCATTGGAAGCCTATGTTAAAGCAATTGAAGCCACAATAGCCCTAGAAACGTTGACAGGAAAGGCACTGAAACTCTAATAAATCCATTCAATTTATGAAATTACTAGTTATTATTTTGTTATTTTTTCTATCGAGCTTATTAGCGATAGCTGGACCTGGTCACGACCATGGAGAAGGAGCGTTTGCTAAAGGGGGTGTTCAACCTGAGCATTTTGATTTAACTCAAGAGCAAGTTGATAATTTAGGTATTAAGTTAGAAACAGTAAAAAAACTAGCTATGCAGGATACGGTTGAAATGCTGGCTTTTACTGAATTATTGCCAGAAAAAAGCTCTATTATTTCTCCTCGATCAGAAGGAGAAATAATAGATATTAAAGTTAAGGTAGGGCAAAACTTTAAAAAAGGTGAAGTATTAGCAGTGTTACAACCATTGTCTATTGGTTCAAATAAAATTGAAATTAAAGCTCCAATGAATGGATTTGTGCTTAATTTATACGAAGGTATTGGTAGTGTTGTGCAGGCAGGTGGTTGGATTATGGAGATTGGGGATTCGACAAAAATGCTTGTCAGAGGAGTAGCTTATGAAACTTCTGATATCTTTAAATTAGAAGTAGGGCAGAGTGCAGAGGTGCATTTAGACATTATGCCGAATAGGCATATCCATGGCAAGGTTCAGAAACTCAATCGAGTGATTGATCCTCGTACTCGAACGTTTTCTGTCTATGTTGTGATTGAAACCCCTTTGTCAGATGTTCCATCTGGATTGCAAGGGACGCTAGAGATTTTTACAGGTGATAATAAACCTGTCTTATCAGTACCTAAGAGCGCTGTATTGGGTGGTTTAGATGAGTATATTGTCTATGTGATGAATGGATTACATGTTGATAGGAAAAAGGTTACTGTCGGAGCTAGGAGTGGTTATCATATTGAAATTAAATCAGGCCTTAAAGAAGGTGATCAAGTTGTAACAAGAGGCAATTATCAGCTGCAATATGTATCAGTTGGAAGAAGTCATAGCCATGAACACGAACATAATCATGATAAGCATAGCGATGAAATTACAGAGCTTAATAGTGTAGATGAGTTAATAGCTCTAGATGCTTTGCTTGAAGAGCCTCATGAGGATGATAATGAGCAGGATGAGCATGCCGAACATAACCATTAGTTTTAGATAGACTCTGATAAATAGTATGTTTGATAAAATTATTCAGCTTTCGCTTAAATTTAGGCTCTTAGTCGTAGCTTTGGCTGCGGCTATTTTAAGCTATGGATTCTGGGTGATTCAAACTCTACCTGTTGATGTTTTTCCTGATTTAAATCGTCCGACAGTTACGATTATTACAGAGGCTCATGGTCTAGCCCCTGAAGAGGTCGAAACCTTAGTGACATTTCCTATTGAGACTTCAATGAACGGAGCTAATGGAGTGGTGAATGTGCGCTCATCATCCTCCATTGGTTTTTCAGTTGTTTATGTTGAGTTTGATTGGGAGCAAGATATTTATCTAGCGCGCCAAATTGTTTCCGAAAAACTCAATCAAATCAGTGCTAATTTACCCAAAGATGTTAAGCCAACCATGGGACCAATCTCATCTATTATGGGAGAAATTATGTTTATTGGTGTAACAAGTGAGAACTCTGATGTATCTCCTATGGATTTACGCAATATGGTAGATTGGGAGATAAAACCAAGATTACTAGGAGTTAAGGGGGTTTCACAAATAACTACGATGGGTGGAGAAGAGCAGCAGTATCATATACTAGTTGATCCAAATAAATTATTAACTCATCAGGTCACTATCCACCAAGTTAAACAGTCTTTAGAAAGTGCCAATGTAAATACAACGGGTGGCTTCATGATGAGTGACTACCAGGAGTTTGGTATACGGAATTTAGGAAGGGTTAATTCACTTGATGATTTGAAAAAAATTGTTATAGCAAAGCCGGTAGATATGAATTATCCAGCTCTGACTCTAGCTGATATTGCTCAGATTAAAATAGCAGGACCAACAGCTAAGAGAGGTGATGCTGCAGTAGATGGAAAACCTGCAGTAATGTTGGCTATATCTAAGCAACCAGGAGCAGATACGATTAGTGTTACGAATTTAATTGAGCAAACTTTAGATTCAATTAGAGAGACTTTGCCGCAAGGGGTGACTGTGAATGCTGAAATCTTTAAGCAAGCAGACTTTATTCACAATGCGATTGAAAACATTGTAGAAGCATTAGTGGATGGGTCTATATTAGTGGCCATTGTTTTACTTTTATTTTTACTTAACTTTAGAACAACTAGTATCACACTTGTAGCTATACCGTTATCGTTTGTAGTGAGTTTTATTATTTTTAAATGGTTTGGTTTAAGTATCAATACCATGACCCTTGGAGGTTTAGCTGTTGCCATTGGAGAGTTAGTTGATGATGCTATTGTTGATGTGGAGAATGTCTTTAGGCGCTTGCGTGAAAATAAGCAGCTGACTAAGCAAGGCAAAGGTAAGCCTAGTATAGAAGTTGTTTATCTAGCTTCTAAAGAGATTCGTAGTTCCATAGTTTTTGCTACGATTATTGTGATACTCGTATTTTTGCCCTTATTTGCGATGGGAGGTTTAGAGGGTAAAATATTCCTGCCTTTGGGTTTGGCTTATGTGACATCTATTGTGGCTTCATTATTTGTGTCACTAACAGTCACGCCTGTACTATGTTCATACCTGCTCCCAAGTATGAAGCAGATGCAGCATCAAAAAGATAGCTGGCTTGTACGCCATCTTAAACGAGGTATTACAGCTTATCTAAAAAAAGCTTTTAACAAAACATGGTTAGCCGTAGGAGTCGTCATATGGATGTTGGCTCTAGTTATATTTCTTATTCCCAAATTTGGTAGAGAGTTTTTGCCTGCATTTAACGAGGGAAGTTATACACTCAATATTACCATGCCTCCAGGTACTGCATTACAAGAGTCTAATCGTATGGCGACGTTGGCTGAGCAGCTTCTCCACGAAATACCTGAAGTTAAACACACTGGTCGCAGAACTGGTCGAGCAGCGCAGGATGAACATGCCTTGGGAGTTAATACAACTGAGATAGAGCTTAGCTTATATAAATCGGATGAAAAGATAGGGCGCAGTAAGGATGAAGTCATCAAAGATATTCGCTCACAATTAGAAAAGATTCCTGGAGTAGTCATTAATATAGGTCAACCAATTTCACACCGCCTTGATTTTATTACATCTGGCGTTAACTCTCAAATTGCTGTTAAAATATTTGGTGAAGATTTAACTGTGCTACGTCAAAAGGCTTTGGAAGCAGAAGAGCTGATACAGCGTGTACGAGGTATTGCTGACTTACAGGTAGAGCAACAACTCATGATACCTCAGCTACATATTATCTTTGATCGAGATAAGGCCCGTCAACATGGAGTGATGATTGGAGAGGCCGCTGAACATGCTGAATTGGCTCTACAAGGAGATAAAGTCATGAATATTATACAGGGCCGTCGTGTGTATGATGTTATGCTACGCCTCGATGACGCAGTGAGAGCTGATAAAGAAGCTATTGAAAAAATTCCATTTGATACCTTACGTGGGCAAATCATACCTCTAGGAGCTTTTGCTTCAGTAGAAGAAGCCCAAGGACCTAATATAATTAACCGCGAAGACGTCAATCGTCGCATTATAGTGCAGGCAAATACTCAAGATAGAGATGTTTACAGTGTTGTAGAAGATATTAAGACTGTTCTCAATCATAATTTAATTCTTCCTGATGGCTACTATATTGAATATGGAGGTCAATTTGAGAGTCAGCATTCAGCTCAAAAGAATATTTTGTGGTTAAGTACACTTTCTTTGGCTGGTATTTTTCTCGTACTGTACTCTTACTTTAAAAGTGTTAACCTTACATTGCAGGTTATGTTAACTATTCCGTTGGCTCTTATTGGTTCAGTTATTGGTGTTTGGCTTAGTGGAGGAGTATTCTCTATTGCTACTATTATTGGATTTGTAACACTTATAGGAATTTCGTCAAGAAACGGCATTATGATGATTTCACATTACTTGCACCTTATGCGTTACGAAGGAGAGAGTTTTAATCAAGAGATGGTTATTAGAGGCACACAAGAGCGTCTAGTGCCAGTACTGATGACAGCTCTTACAGCTTTGTTGGCGTTATTGCCACTTGTTTTATCAGCAGGAGAGACAGGTAAAGAAATACTCCACCCAGTAGCTGTTGTTATTTTTTCAGGGTTGTTTTCGTCGACTATATTAAATCTTTTGATAACTCCTTTGGTTTTTCTCAAGTTTACAAAAAATAATTTTTATAGCAAATAAACTAGAGTTTTAGGTTACGTGTTATTTGTTCGCAATTACTATAATATAAAAATTCTATCAACCTTATTAGTTGGAAATAAGGTTGGCGTATTAAATAAGTATGCCTAGTTTGCGATTACATAGCTTATGCATCTCAAATTTAACTAATAAATAGAAATAACAAAGAGTATTAACTAGATTGTGCTTTTGAAATTTTAGTGATGTGAAAATAAAAACTATTTTTTTAGATTTCGAATTTCATGTTCGCCATTACTACTAACTACTGTAAAAAGTCCTCCTGTCATTTCGGCTAGAGTAAGTATTGGTTTTTCGAGTCTTTCTGCAATCATGAAAGCAATACTATTGATCACGGTATTTTGACTTTCAGCTTTTTTTGCTAATTCTTCCATTTGCTGCTGATTTCCGCCTGTGCCATCCGTCATAAAATAAATAAGTTCTGGTTTGAGAGATAGTCCTAATACAGTAGGTTCTACCCAACGAGTTCCAAAAGACATAGGGTTTTCCATAACATGTTTTATGCTTTCAGCAATAGTTGCATTATTAGCTACACGATACTTAATATCAATAGCTGTCTCATTTCCTTTTGAGTCAAGCCAGATATTACCTTTACGTTTATAAGTATTACCTTTTATATCTGTACGTGTTTCTACAAAAACAGGGTGTTTATTTCCCAAGGTAACTTTGTCTTCAGCTAGCCATACAGGACCCCCGAAGAAAATAATTTGATATTTAGTGCCATTTTTCAAGCGTTTTACAGCATTAGCTAATTCTTTTTTTGCGAGTTCTATTTTCCGACCTTTCATCGATAGAGAGTAATCAATAACAAATACTACGGATTTAGGAGCCCTCACTGAAGCAAACATACTCGACATATCACCACCTCCGGCATCAAGCTCTAAACCTTCAAAATCACCTAATGATATTTCAAAGTCTTCACTTTCTAAATCGACTTCCTCCATCTCTATATCAGGAATTTTGATATCAGGAACATCTATAGTTATGGTAGAGTTAGGGTTATTGCTAACAATAGGAATCTCTTCTGTAGGTGGAGGTATTTTTTTAGGTTTAACTTTTTTAACTACCTGTTCTGGAGCTGAAGCACTATAAACACTAAGTACAGATTTTTCAGGAGGTATAATAAATTTAACAAATAAAGTTAAGATAGCAAGTATCGCAAGAGTTGCACCCAATCCTATAATAGAGCTAAGAAAAAGCTGTTTCTTTTTAGCTTTTTCTTTTTCTGCAATAGCTAATTCTTCAGAATGAGCGATAGCTTCTAAGCTAAACTCTGAAGACTCTTTGAGTGGTTCTTGTATTTCTGACATAAATTAAAGAATTATTGAACACTCTATATAACTAAAATCAATGATTCAAGTTATAAAGTTGTTAAAATAATATTAAATAATTAATAAGGTATGGATGAAATGTAATTAACTAAGCTTTATTAATTGCGTTTTCATGTTGCTTTTCAGAGGCTTCAAGAGCTGCTTTTTCTTTTGGTATAACGCGTACGAAACGTTTTAAGCAGTATTCCCAGTCATCGAGTATAGCTAGAGCTTTGCTACTACCTGTATGTTTAGCGTGCTCAATAATAAGCTGCTTAAGTTCATCAATATCTTCATCGCGTTTAACAGCTAGAGGTACAACCATTTCTTCATTCACACGACGAACAAAATGCTGGTCTTCGTCAAATACATAAGCAACACCCCCAGACATTCCTGCTCCAAAGTTAGAGCCAGTTAATCCAAGAACAACAATACGACCATTAGTCATATATTCACAACCATGATCACCAATTCCTTCAACTACAGCTGTAGCATTAGAGTTTCTGACTCCAAATCGTTCCCCAGCCTTGCCATTAGCCCATAAATGACCGCCAGTGGCTCCGTAGAGGCAAGTGTTGCCTACAATAGAGTTTTCTGCAGGGTTAAATTGAGCAAGGTCAGCAGGCTTAACGATAATGTGACCACCAGACATACCTTTGCCGACATAGTCATTTGCTTCACCTTTGACTGTAATGGTAACACCATGAGTAAGGAAGGTTCCTAGTGATTGCCCAGCTGTACCATTAAAAGTTAGATTAATACTGTTTTCTGGGAGACCTTCAACGCCATAATATTCTGCAACTCTCCCGCTAAGGCGAGTGCCAAGATTACGGTCTGTATTAACCACATCATAATTTAGTTTAATAGGAGGGTAATCCATGACTCGAGATAATGGGTTAATTTCATCTTGAGCTTCTGTCAGCTTGGCGATATCTTGTAGTATTTGAATATCTACAGCTTTTTTGTGCACACCTTCGTTGCGCTCAAAAGTACGATAACGAGTAATAGAGGCAACATCTTGATCGAGTGCTTGAGCTAAATCAGGAACAATATCCTTTAACATAGTAGTTAGGTCTACCATATTGGCTTTAGGGTGATCAGGTACGTGCTTTTGTTGTAGCAAGTCAGTTCGCCCAATGAGTTCATTGATACTTTTGATGCCTAATTGTGCCATGGTCTGGCGAGCTTCACCAGCTACACCATTGAAGAAGTTAATGACCATTTCAGGTGTACCTTTGAATTTAGCTCGCCATTTAGGGTCAGTAGTAGCAACGCCGACAGGGCAGTTGTTTAAGTGACATTTACGCACATAAACACAACCCATGGCAATCATAGCAATAGTGCCAAAATTATATTCTTCTGCTCCTAAAATAGCAGCTATAATAACATCTTTTCCATTACGTAAACCACCGTCTGTTCTAAGTGTGACTTTATTTCGTAATCCATTGAGGAGTAATGTTTGTTGAGCTTCAGCAAGGCCTAATTCCCAAGGAGCTCCGCAGTGTTTAGTTGAACTCAACGGAGAGGCAGCAGTTCCTCCATCATGACCTGAAATAAGAATGGTATCTGCATTAGCCTTGGCAACACCTGCAGCAACAGTTCCAACGCCTGTTTCTGAAACAAGTTTAACTGTTACACGAGCACTTGGATTGATTTCTTTTAAATCTTGAATAAGCTGTGCTAGATCTTCGATTGAATAAATATCGTGATGAGGGGGTGGGGAGATGAGTTGAATCCCTGGTTGGGTATTACGTAACTTAGCAATAAGCCCAGTGACTTTATGTCCTGGAAGCTGACCTCCTTCGCCAGGTTTTGCCCCTTGTGCCATTTTAATTTCTATTTCATCACAGTTGACAAGATAGTGAGCAGTGACACCAAATCTTCCTGAAGCAACTTGCTTAATGTGTGAACGAGCTAGATCTCCATTAGGGTAAGGCGTGTAGCGACGAGCGTCTTCTCCGCCTTCTCCCGAATCTGATTTTCCACCAATACGATTCATGGCAATAGCTAGGGTTTCGTGAGCCTCTGGAGAAAGAGCGCCCATAGACATCGCTGCTGTCGTAAAGCGTTTGCGAATGGATTCAACACTTTCTACTTCATCAATAGGAATGGCAGTAGATGTTTTGAATTCTAGTAAATCTTTAATGGTAATAGGATGAGAATCAAGAGTGGCTTTGACATATTCGTCATAGTCTTCAGCTTTACCTTGTTTGACATAGTTATGAAAGTTTTTGATAACCTCTGTGGTGATAGCGTGACGTTCACCTTGTTTGCGGTAACGGTTATAGCCAGGATCTCCTAAATCAAGAGCGGTGTCACTTACTGGTTCCCATGCAGCTTTGTGGCGAATAATGCTTTCCTCTGCAATTTCAGCAAATCCAATTCCTGCAATACGAGATGAAGTCCCTGTAAAACAAGTAGCAATCACTTCTTCCCCTAACCCAAGAACTTCAAAAATTTGTGCGCCTTGATAAGAATTGAGTACGCTAATACCCATTTTAGACATAATTTTAAGCAGTCCTTTTTCTAAAGCTTTACGGTAATTAGCCATACCTGTATCAGCTGGAATATCACTGAGTTTAGGATCTTCAGAACAAAGCTGTCTTACGGTTGCGTATCCAAGATAAGGGCATACAGCAGTAGCGCCAAAACCAAATAAGCAGGCAAGTTGATGAGTGTCTCTTGCTTCAGCAGTTTCAACAATAATTGAAGCTCGCATACGTTTACGGCTTCGGTTAAGGTGATGATGAACAGCTCCAGTCACCATTAGAGACGGTATAGCTATCCGTGTAGCTGAAATAGCTTTGTCTGAAAGTATAAGGATATTAACTCCAGCATTAATAGCTGAGTCTACTTCTGTATAAATTTCTTCTAGTCTTTCCTGCAAACCTAACGCTCCTTTAGATGCACTCCAAGTTGCATCAATAGTTTGGGTAACAAAGCCTTCGTTACGTAGAGTCTTAATACTTTCTAGTTCGTGCTCAAAAAGAAGAGCTGACTTAAGGTTTAAAACATGGGCATGTTCAGGAGTTTCTGTGAGCAGATTACTTTCAGAACCTAAAGCTGCTTGTAAAGACATGACTGACCACTCACGAATAGGGTCAATAGGAGGGTTGGTCACCTGAGCAAAAAGTTGCTTAAAGTAGGTGAAGAGCAGGCGTGGCTGAGTTGATAATACAGCCAACGGGATATCATCACCCATAGAGAATACCGCTTCCTGCGAGCCTTTAATCATAGGAGGAAAGACCATATCTAAATCTTCGGCGGTTACACCTTGGCTGATTTGTAGGCGTGAACGTAAAACAGGTTCGAGTTCTATTTCTGAAACTTGAGCTTCTTGTGAGACAAAATCGCTTAATTCAAGACGATTTTCTTCAATCCATTGACGATAAGGCTTCTGTCTCGCTAAGCTTTCTTTAATATCTTTGTCAAAATCAATGTAACCTTTGCCAAGCTCAATACTCATCATTTCGCCTGGTCCTAAACGGCCACGTTTCTTTATATTTTCTTCAGGGAAGCAAACAGCACCTGACTCTGAGCCAATATATAAAGTACCATCATCAGTTAAAACAAACCTTGAAGGGCGTAAGCCATTACGGTCAAGAGATGCACATACTTTTTTGCCATTAGTGTAAACTAAGCCAGCAGGGCCATCCCAAGGTTCAGAGAAAGAAGATAGGTAATCGTAAAAAGCTTTGAGTTCATTAGAAATATCTTGGTCATGAATATAAGCTGGAGGCACTAACATACACATGGCATGCTCAGGTTCACGACCAGAGAGCATAAGCAACTCTAGAGCGTGATCAAGTGAGGCTGAGTCAGACTCTCCACTTGAAAGCAAGTGCTGTAACCATTTAACATCTTCACCCCAAATTTCTGATTCAAAAAGTTCTTCACGTGACGCCATCCAGTTGCGGTTACCCTTAACTGTATTGATTTCACCATTGTGACACATATTCCTAAATGGCTGACCAAGGGGCCAAGCTGGGAAAGTATTAGTTGAGAAACGCTGATGATACAGAGCTATAGCTGTTTCAAATTTAGGGTTTTGTAAATCAAGATAAAAAGCTCTAAGTGCTGCAGGCATAGCTAGAGCCTTATAAGAAATAAGGTAGCTTGATAAAGTTGGGATATAAAAGTCAGAGATATCTTTGGTGCCTAGTTCGACTTCGCGACGACAAAGGTAGAGTGATCTTTCGAAGCTATCTTGGTCACAACCGGTTTCATTAAGTACAAGTAGGTGCTCAATGGTTGGAACGGTTTTTTGCGCTAATTTTCCTAGAGCATTGAAATTAACAGGAGTTTTTCTCCAACCAATAATACTAATGTTGCGTTTAGTAAGAGCTGATTCAGCTAGAGCTTTTATCTTAGCTTTAGCTTCACTATCGTTTTGAGGAAAAAAGAAAACACCAACACCAAGTAAACTATTATCTGTAACTGTAGTCCCTAGATTAGCTGCAGCTTCTTGAAATAAAGGAAAAGGAATTTGACTAAGAATGCCAGATCCATCACCTGTTTTCATGTCAGCATCTACGGCTCCACGATGTGTCATGTTTGCAACAGAGCATAGAGCTTGGTCAAGAATACTATAAGAAGGCTTGCCATGAATATTAACGAGGGCACCCATGCCGCAGTTGTCTTTCTCATTGTCAAAACTATGAAGAGAATCAATGCGTGGTGTAGAGCTGTGGTAAAAATTTGACATATTAAATTTTTTTAAATGTAATGAAGGCTATTGAATAGTAAATTAGCTGTTTGTAATAGCTAGGTTAAATTATGTTAGAAAATAAGCCAAACCTTAGTAATTGCCAAGCCAATTTTATTTATTTCTTTATCATAAATAAGTGATTTGGGTCGTCTTTAATTTATAGCTAAAATAGTTTTATCTAAAATAGATTCTTGTATGTGAATCATCGTTTTTTGCTTAGAAGCTTCATAATCCTCATATCCAGCTAGATGCAGTACGCCATGGATAATATAGCGTAATAACTCTGTTTGTAATTCTTGGTTATTTTCTATAGCTTGCCTGTTAGCTGTTTCAACGCTAATTAACAATTCTCCATGTAGGAAAGTGATCACATCAGTAGGTGTCGGGTCATTCATGAAATCAGCATGAGCTTGACTGATAGTTGCATCATCAATAAATGCAATTTCTAAAAAGTGTAATTCATTAAAAACACTCGATTTTAGCTGATAAGAGCTTGCTTGTGGCCATACATGCTGCTCAATCCAGGTAGGAATTTTAGTTAGCCAATCATCGTCTAGGTCCAGTTGAGTTTGATTATTGTAAACTGAACAAGGAATAGGTCTATTAGGCATAAATTAATGATCAGTTTTTTTTGCTGAAGCGACAGTTTTTTTTGCTTGGGTATTTAATCCTATGATGTAAAATTGAGCTTAAAGTTTTGTGAAGAGCGGTTTTAATTTTTTCTAATTGAGGAAAACTAAGATCGCATTCATTAAATTGTTTGTCATTGATTTTTTCTGAGACAATTTCGTCAATGAGTGAACGAAGGTTTTTCTGTGTTGGTTTTTTAATGCTTCGAGAAGCACTTTCTACTGAATCTGCAATCATAATAATCGCAGCTTCTTGAGATTGAGGCTTACGATTAGGGTAGCAAAAATTATGTTCATTAACTTCTGGGAGGTCTAATTCGGATGCTAATCCATTTTCTATATCTTGTTTAATTTTTTTCTGTTGTTCGAGTGCTTTATGGTAAAAAAAGCGCACTAGAGAACTACCATGATGTTGCTCTATAATCTCTATAATAGAAGGTTTTAATTTGTATTTAACGCCTAAATCAATACCGTCTTTTACGTGTGCGATAATAATAAGGGCACTCATGGAGGGAGTGAGCGAGTCATGCGGATTAACCATATCTGCAGACTGATTTTCGACAAAGTATTCAGGCTTTTCAAGCTTGCCAATATCATGAAAGTAAGAGGCAGTCCTGCAAAGCATAGCGTTGGCTCCAATACTTTCGGCAGCAGCTTCTGAAAGTGTGGCAACTAGCATACTATGTTGAAAAGTTCCAGAAGCCTCTAATTGCAAGCGTTTAAGTAATGGGTGCTTTAGATCACTAAGTTCTAACCAACCTAAAACAGAGGTAGTTTCAAAATACTGCTCCAAAATAGGTAATAATGGAGTGACAATCATTGATGTTAGGACTCCGTTGATGAGTGCACAAAGAATCAAGCTAAAGGTATGACTGCTGTCTTGCTGCCAATTATTAATATCCCACCAAGGAAAAACAATAGTTTGAAATATAGAGCCTAAAATTAGAATAACGACTCCCATTAACAAGCCTAATTTAAGTAATTGATACCTCGAACGTATACGGTTGGCGATGATAGAGGCAATAAATCCTGAAACCAATCCAGTGACAAAAATAGGCTGATTTATAGAGCTATCAATAACAAAAGAACTTATTAAACTACAAAAAATAGCTGCATAGAACCCTACTTTTCTGTCTAATAATAGTGTAAGCACAATAGGTGCCAGCACAAATGGAGAGCATAAGAAAAGGTAGCTGCTATTAAAATCTCTAGCCTCAATAAATATATAGATATACTTATGTAGAGATATTTGTAGAGCGATAATTAGTAAAATGAGTATCGCTTTTTGATTGTCTTTGACTAGGCTTTTAAAATTAATTTCTAAACTAATAATGAAAGTACTAAGCAAGCCTAAATAGACGAGAAAATCTGTCCAAGATTTCTTGCTGTTAATAGTTGAGCAATCATTTAAATAGGCCATTGCTATAATAAAACCTAGATAGAAACTAGATTTTATAATCAAACTAGATTTAAAAACATTAGCTGTTCCATTAGTTTTAAGCTTTCTTCTAGGTTTTCCGTTATACAAACCTTTTTTGGATAGCTTCCAACGTGAAATAAGTTTTTTTAGTGTTTTAAACATCATCAATGCGCTCTTTTTAATTAAGCAAATCAAAAAACATAAATAAATTTCTCTTTAATACACACAGAGAGATGTAATTATGCGAGCAATATTCCTCTTAGGAGGTTCAGATTGTAAAAAGTATGTTTAAATAAGCAAGATTTATTATAATTATAAGATTCTTATAATAAAACTATATAGCTTCTCTTAGTTTTCTGATCCTGGATTACGGTGTTTTTCGTAAGATTCGATAATTTCTTTAACCAGTGGGTGACGCACAATGGCTTGCGTAGTAAAATGATGAAAAGCAATATTACTTGAAGATTTAAGTACCTGAGTCGCTTCACGCAAGCCAGAAGTGACTCGTGGTTTTAAATCGATTTGAGATAAATCACCAGTAACAGCACAGTGGCTATTTTCGCCAAGGCGGGTAAGTAGCATATACATCTGTTCACAAGTTGTATTCTGCGCTTCATCCAAAATAACAAAAGCATTAGCTAGTGTGCGTCCACGCATATAAGCTAGAGGAGCAATTTCAATGATATTATTTTGTAAATAATGATTGATCTCTTCTTGTTGAAGCATTGCTTGCATAGCATCATAGAGAGGTGTGAGATAAGGGGCAACTTTTTCATGTAAATCGCCAGGTAAAAAACCTAATTCTTCACCTGCTTCTACAGCTGGTCTAGTTAAGTAAATTTTTTGAATTTTCTTTTGTTCTAAAAGCGATAGAGCCATGGCCATAGCAAGGTAGGTTTTCCCTGTGCCGGCAGGACCTAAACCAAATACAATTGATTGATCTATCATTGATTGCAAATAACTGAGTTGTTCTGGGTTCTTTGCCATAATGCAAGGCTTACCTTTATTTCCAAGGAGTTTTAGCTTGCTTAGAGAGCTAAGATTTAAATCTGAAGAGCCTTTACTAAGCTCTATCGCAAGCTTAAACTCACTAGGTGTGATGATTTGCTTTTGTTTGTAGGATAATAACAAATCATCAAATACTCGCTGACTCCGATCTAGGGCTTCTGAATCGCCTTTAAACTCTATCCAATGGTCTCTAGTTATACTTTTCACCTGCAGTTCATCATCAAGGTAATTGAGTAGTTTTTCATCTTCAGCTAAGAGAGCTTCAAGAACATAGGGGGATTCGAACTCTAGACGTTTTGTAGGCATAATTATTATTAGCAGGGGTGATTTTTGAAATGCCTGAAATAGCTCTATTAAATGTAAGGTATCTAGAGAACTAACTTGCAGGAACTTTTAAATCCGATGAAAATGGCTTTAGTAAAAGGCTTGGAGCATCAGAAATTAGACAAAATATCTGATTAT
The DNA here is from genome assembly GCA_002386905.1 of Akkermansiaceae bacterium UBA4581. Taxonomy (GTDB): domain Bacteria; phylum Verrucomicrobiota; class Verrucomicrobiia; order Verrucomicrobiales; family Akkermansiaceae; genus UBA4581. The sequence continues at coordinate 24,623 of DGKB01000033.1, forward strand.
CTAGCCAACCTAGACTAACAGGTTCATTCTCTTGATTAGTTAGAGGTTGAATTAATGAGTATGGCTGGCGTTGGACTTTTAAATAGATGGGAGAGCCAGCGGCAAGAGTTCCTAGTCGAGTGCTTTGAGATGAAGCACTTTCAAAATAATCAGTAGATGTAGTGGAAATAATTATAGCTAGAGAATGAGAAGAATCAGAATTTACATTTTCCTTATAAAAATAATTATATACATATAAAATTATACTGCCAAGCAGAATTATACAAGAAATGAGAAGTATAGAAAGGTAGATATATCTATGAGTAGCCTTTTTACTTAAGGTAAAATGCAGGCCTGTAATTATAGCAAAAACAAAAGCTAAACTTATTATCCAGCTTTTATAAGTACTTAAAGCGCTTATCCAGCTTGAACTATCTTCGAGGGTAGCAAACTTTTGCTTATCTGTAAGTATAGCTAAATTATGTAAGCTAGTTGGATGCGAAGGTTGAAGACTTAAAGCGTAGCGGTAAGATAAATGGGCAAGATCAATACGTTGTAATTTTTCATAACAAACACCTAAATTAAAATATAAATCAGCTACATATCCTAGATCAGAATGATCTTTTTGTTGAGATTCAATGAGTTCTTGGTATAACTTTAGAGCTTGATTTGGCTTGTTAAGTTCATATAATTCAAAGGCTTTATCCCATTTTTTTTGACTGGTATTAGGATAGGTATTTGCGGCTTCTGACCATGAGCTGATGCCACTTATCATGATTAAGCTAAGTGTTAAAAATACGCTTAGGTTACTAGAGCTTTTTGATTTTTCGGGTTTCAAGTTAGTTTTATTTACTTTTTTTAAGGCTTGAAGAGTTAGCTTAATGTCTGCATTAGCTTGGTTGCGATTTAAAAGTGTTTGATCATCTTGATCATAAGCGTAGGCTAGCCATTGCTCGTGCTCAAGATTCAGAGAGCTAGGTAGTTTTTTGATTGTATGCTTCTGTAAGTAACTATCTAAATGATGTAAAAAGTTTTGATAAAAGCTCTGCCTAGTTACACTGTGATGAAGGTTGTGTAAAAGCTCAACTTTAAGCTGTTTATAAGGTTTGGTATTCTGATTTTTTTTGAAAATAATGATGATTAGAGCGACGAGGTAAATGGCGAGAACAGCTAAAATAACAGTTAAAATAAGTGTAATTTCATTGGATAAGTTAGTCATCATTACGTGCTTCCAGCCTAATGGCGCTATAAGTAGTCCTAGGGGTTGATTGAGTTTTTGTGTATTAAGATTAGCTAATGCAGTAGCTGAATTAATCACTAAGTTAGGTAGTTGAATAGGTTTTGATTTTGCCGTTTCGTAAATGCCAGTTTTTGGATTAAAATAATTAAAGCTGTAGCTAGGTATAGCTTTTTGTGGCTGATTGCTACGAATAATTTGATGATATGTTATATTATGGTAATTATTTTGTGTAATAGTATTTACAATTTGAGTGGGGTAGGTTTGCCAGTTTTCAAGTTCACTTAAGGTGGGCATAATACTATTATTAAAGTTTCCTTCACCCTCTAGATTAAAGGTTACGTTAATCACATCTGTGTAGTTTTTGTAATTTTCTAAATTAGCATTACTTGTCAGTTTAAAATCTCCAATAATACCAGTAAAGTTTGCTGGTTTTCCATCTGGAAGATTTTTGGCTTGAAGCGTTATTTGAGGCAATTCAAAATTTAAATTAATAGTAGTATAGGTTTGGAAAATACCCATAGAGCGATTGACCGCTCTTACAGCAAGCGTGAGAGATCCGTCACCTATTAAGGCTTCTCCTGGGTTAAGGCATGAGAATTGAGTGCTAAAATTATAAATTTGATACTTGTTGCCGTCTACGCGAATACTATTAACAGCATTTAAAGGTCCGTTTTTTAATGAAAAAGAATCAGCTGCAATATTATTAAATTTCATGTTTAATTCTCTAAACTCTTCAATATTAATATTAGAAGGGAGTAGCACTTTGAGCTGCGAGTTAGCCATCTGCCCAACATAGGGTTTTAAATTACTTGAGCTGAGTAAGGTTCCATAAGTTAAAGACTGCTGATCAATAACTAGATTTTTCCAGTTTACCTGATCGAAATCCTGAGCTATAAATTTTATAGGGGCTGTTTTTATAAGCCCTCCTTTTTGAGTATAAACTTCAATAGCTGGTAACGTAATAACTCCAGATTTTTTTATTGATACTTGATAAATATAGCTATCAACGAGTTGGCGGTTTTTTTGCTGAAATTGATGACTTGATGCCACCATACTTAAGTTGGGATGAGTGCTAATGAGTGGTGGAGATTTAGCTTTGTCATTATAAATATTTACGGAAAGGGCAAATACCTCACCTTCTATAACATTAAAGCTACTAACTTCAACTTGAGCATAAGGTTGATCAACGCTTTTTTGAGCAAAGCTATAAGATATTATAGAACAAATAAATAGAGTAAATAAGTATTTCATGACTAATAATTTTTTTCTTTGTTACGACTGTTGATTTTTTTGAGCTCAGAGTTTTTTGGTGCGTCTGTCTGTAAGTCAGCATACTGCTCCAATAATTTTTCTGCTTTTTCAATGGCTTGTTCGGAAGCTTCTTGTTGAGAGGTGTCTTGATAGTCTTTTGTCTCGGATGAGTCTTCTTTTTGCTCATTTTCTTGATTCTTTTGATTCTCTTGATTCTCTTGATTTTCTTGATTTTCTTGATTTTCTTGATTTTCTTGATTTTCTTGATTCTCTTGATTCTCTTGA
>DGKB01000033.1:27487-124477 GCA_002386905.1 Akkermansiaceae bacterium UBA4581
CTCTTGATTCTCTTGATTCTCTTGTTGGTTGAGTTCTTCTAATAACGCTTTAATAATAGGCTGGTTAGATGATTTAATGGATTCAGGAGCTTGAGTTAGTTGAGCGATGGCTTCTTCCCAAAATTCACGTGTTTTTTTAATTTGAGCAGGTTTGGTTTGACCTGATTGTAAGGTTGCTTGTATTTTTTGTTTAAGAGTTTCTAGGTTGACTCCTTGTGTGTCTTGGATAGTAACTTGAGGATTTATTTGCTGCCAACCTTGCTGATAGAGAGTTGCTGATAAGCCTTGATAAGCATCAGATTGAATGCTTGATTCTTCATGCGTTAGAGCCTTACTATACTTTTTATAAGCAGTCTTAAAATCTCCATTGTAGTAAGCTGTAGCCGCTTGGTAAAGGATATGAGAAGGTGAAGAACTGAAAATACCAGCTTTAGATTGATTAGTAAAAACGCTAGAACCTAATAAAAGAGCTAAGAATAAACCTAAAGGCAGCGATGATTTTGAGGTTAATATAGGTTTTAGCATATAAAGGAGAGTTAAAATAAGTGCAGTTAAAAGATATGCAAAGGCAGCATCATTTTTAATAGATATTTGCTCCACTCCTTGCTGGGTATTTTGTTTTTTAGATAAATGCTGTTCTAAGATTGAAATAAGTTTTGTAGGAGAAGGGTTTTCTAAATAAAGGCCTGAACTAAGCTTAGCTAACGAGCGTAGTTGATCAGCGTTCAGGCGGCTCAAGATGCTATAGTTATTATTATCTTTTAGGTAGCCGCTAGGGTCTGTGACTGATGGAATTAAATCTCCTTGTTCGCTACCTATTCCTATTGTGAGCCATTTAGATTGAATAGGTAAGTCATCCATCATTTTTTTAAGAGGGGTGTCGTCGTGCCACTCTCCATCGGAGATTAAAATAACGAAAGGTTCATTTTTGTAATTCTTTTGTAACTTTTTAATATTAGCAAATAGTTGCTGTGTTGAGCTACCCTGAGAGCCGATGATATCCGTATCAATTTGAGTAACAATATCTCTTAGAGATCTATGATCTTGAGTAAAAGGAGCCAAGGTAAAAGCATCGCCCGCAAAAGCAATAATACTTATACGACTATAAGGTAAGTTAGCAATGATATCATGAGTGATGAGTTTAGCTTGCTCAATACGAGAGATAGTAACATCTCGAACTTCCATACTTTTTGATGTATCTATAATTATACACACGTCTTGTTGCTCTATAGAGATTTCAATAATTTTTTCATCAAGAATTGGCTTAGCTAGAGCGATAATAAGAGAGATAATAATTAAGCTAATTAATCCGAGCTGCCAAGTATAGTTGATATAACCCATATCTTGCTGCAGTTTTTTACTAAGCCTCGGAGCTATCCATGAATAAAGTTCTTTGGAATGGCGTATTTTCCCTATAACAGAAACCATTAGGATGCCTCCTAATAAAAGGAGCAACCAGAAAGCTGAAGGGTGTTCAAAGTGACTCATAGAAAATTATTTTTTAGGTCCGTATTGTAATAGAGTAAAAAAGCTTAATAAAATAAGGATGAGAATAATAAGGTAAGGGCGGTAAGAAATAATTTGTTCATAAGTAGGACTGTTAAAAGAAGTTGTTTCTAACTCATTAATTTTTTCAAAAGCTGCTTTTAGTTTTTTGGCTGTTTGAGCTCGATGAAAAATACCATGTGTGATTTCTGATATTTCTTTTAGAGCCTTCGTGTCAAATTGATTTTGTGTTATAATTCTATTTTGATATTCAACCTGTTGATTATCACTGCCAATAGCAATAGTATAAATTCTAATACCTAATTCTTTGGCTAATTTAGCTGCATCTTTTGGCTTTAGCTTGCCTGCGTTGTTAGCTCCATCTGTTATGAGTACTATGATTTTACTTTTGGCTTCACTCTTGTTTAAGCCTAATGAAGAAGCAGCAATGGCTGATCCAATAGCTGTCCCTTGCTCTTTAAGGCTGTTTATTTCAATATCTTTAATTTTCTGAATTACCCAACTATGATCAAATGTGATAGGACTAATACGGTAGGGTTGCCCTGAAAAAATAACTATTCCAATTCTGTCACTACTACGTAATGCTATGAATTCTTGTGCGACACGTTTAGCTGCTTCGAGTCGGGTTTCTTTAAGACCTAAATGATAAAAATCACGAATATCCATAGATAGTGAAATATCTAGAGCTAGCATAATATCAATACCTTGCTGCTTTTGTTCTTGTATTGCATTTTTTTTACATGGGTTAGCTAAACTAATAATCAACAGAAATAGAATAAGACCTAATAAAAAATGATGAGGTTTGGAGCCTCCAGACTTTTGTTGTGAGCTAAATTTATGATTTAAAAACTTAACGCCAGGAAAAATCAGATAATGATTAGGCTTAGCTTGGCAATAAATAATATAGCTAATGATTGCAGGAATGAGAGCGAGCAACCAATAGGGGTTTTCAAAAGTAATAGTTGAATTAGTGAGCATTTTCTTCGAGGGAAGGATTGTTTACCTCTTTTGCTTGTTTAAGAAGTATAAGGCACTCATTAAGTGTCGTTTGTAAGAGCTCTCTTTGTGGTAAATGATTAAATTTAGGGTTAAATCTAATATGTTCTAAATAATTGAGCTTTTGCAAATATAATTTCACATCAAAAATTGTCTTGGTTTTAGTTTTTTTCTGAAGTGCATGGGTTAACTCTTGAGGGGTTAAATTGAGCCAGGTATCTAGCTCAGACTGTTTTACACAATTATGAACAGCCAAATAAGAGCCTTGCTTGAGTAAAGCTATGATTAAATCTAGTTGGCATGGGTTTTGAGAACTAGCCTCTTCATAATAATGAATTAACTCTTCCCAAGAGTGTAAATCTCTAGCTTTATTGATAGCCTTTAACTTTGATTTTTGTCTTTTAAGTAGCTTTTTATAAATTATCATAATTAATAAAATTGTGAGCAATACGGCGACTAATAAAAACCACCAAATAATTGTAGAGCTTTGCTCAAAATAAGCAGGGTCACGAGGACCTTTAAAAACTAAATTTTGCTCCGCTAATATGATCATTATTTATTAATAATTTATTTAGTCTATCGTTTTAGATGAATGACTTTGTTTCGTCAACTATAAGGCTTTCATTATAAAAAAAAAGCTCAGTGAATTAGTATCACTGAGCTTTTTTAGTTAGATAAAGACCCTTAGCTATTTTCTGCAAGAATTTGAGCTAAAACATAAGGTAAAATACCTCCTGCTCTGTAATAATCAATTTCTACTGGAGTATCTATTCTAATAATTAATGGTAGAGTAAATACTTCGCCTTGTCCTGTTGTGACTTCAAGAATTGCTTCAGATTGCGGTTGAAGGTTGTTATCAAGACCTAAAACTGAAAACTGCGCATCATGCAAATTAACTACTTTATCATAGTCAGCTTCATTTTTAAAGTTGAGAGGCAGAACGCCCATTCCCACTAAATTGGAACGATGAATACGTTCAAAGCTTTTAGTAATAACAGCTTTGACACCTAATAAACGAGTACCTTTAGCTGCCCAGTCACGAGAAGAGCCCATGCCGTAATCATGGCCACCAAAGACAACAAGAGCAGTGTTAGTTTTCTCATAAGCCTTAGCGGCATCATAGATGTCCATGACTTGCCCTTGAGCACCTAATTCAGGATAAAATTGAGTAACGCCACCTTCAGTACTTGGAACCATAAGGTTTTTAATGCGAACATTAGCAAAGGTACCGCGTGTCATCACTTGGTCATTACCACGTCTTGATCCGTAAGAGTTGAATAACTGAACCTCTACGCCATTTTCTTTGAGGTAACGCCCAGCTGGGCTGTCAGGCTTAATGGCTCCTGCAGGAGAAATGTGATCAGTGGTGACTGAGTCTGCAAAAATACCTAGTGGGCGAGCATTTTTAATTTCAACTATATCGTTAGGTTCGACTGAGAAACCATCAAAAAATGGAGGCTTCTGGATATAAGTAGATTTATCATTCCAATCATAAACATTACCTGTTGATGAAGGAATTTCATTCCAGCGTGGGTTTTGTTCTTCAAAATTACCGTAAAGACTTTTAAATACTTCAGGTTTAAGCGCTGAAGCCATTGCTGTTTTAATTTCTTCTTGAGTTGGCCAAATATCCTTGAGAAATACAGGTTTACCATCCAAATCAGTACCAAGAGCCTCGGTACTTAAATCAATATCAACAGTGCCTGCAATAGCATAAGCCACTACAAGAGGAGGACTCATAAGAAAATTAGAGCGTATAGAACCGTGAATACGAGCTTCAAAGTTACGGTTACCTGAGAGCACAGATGCAACGACTAAGTTTTCATCTTTAACTACTGATTCAATGCCTGCATCTAAAGGTCCAGCATTACCAATACAAGTAGTGCAACCATAACCTACAGTTTGAAAACCTAATTTATCTAGCTCAGGCTGTAAAAGAGTTTCATTTAGGTATTCAGTTACTACACGTGATCCAGGTCCCAATGAAGTTTTAACTGCAGGATTAATAGTGAGACCTTTTTCATTGGCTTTTTTAGCAAGGATACCTGCTCCAAGCATAACACTTGGGTTAGATGTGTTGGTGCATGAAGTGATAGCTGCAATCAATACAGAACCATCTTTTATTGTATCAGGAGTATTGTTTTTACTATCAACGATTACAGGGTTATCTGTTATGTTTTTCTCTTTAGCAAATCCACCATCAGCTACAGGTGCAGCAAGGAGCTCATTAAATTTACTTTTGAGCTCAGGCACGGCAATCTTGTCTTGTGGGCGTTTAGGGCCAGCAACAGAAGGCACGATAGTGCTTAAGTCTAAATCTAAATCAATGGAGTAATCTATATCGCCTTTTTGAGGAATACCCCAAAGCTCTTGAGCTTTCATGTAGTTTTCTACAGTTTTACATAGCTCTTCGTCCCTACCTGTGCCACGCAAATAATCAATAGCTTCACTATCAACAGGGAAGAATCCCATAGTTGCTCCATATTCAGGCGCCATATTTGCAATAGTAGCTCTATCAGGAAGAGATAAATCAACAGCACCTTGACCATAAAATTCGATAAATTTACCTACAACACCGTTTTCACGAAGAAGTTGAGTGACATGTAAAGCTAGATCTGTAGCGGTAACTCCATCTTTGAGCGCCCCACTAAGGTTAACTCCGACAACTTCTGGAACAAGGAAAGTTACTGGTTGTCCAAGCATGCCAGCTTCTGCTTCTATGCCTCCAACACCCCAACCTACAACGCCTAGCCCATTGATCATGGTTGTGTGAGAGTCTGTACCAACTAAAGTATCAAAATAAAAGGTATTATCTTTTTCTAACACACCCTTAGCGAGGTATTCTAAATTTACTTGGTGCACAATACCTATACCTGGAGGCACCACAGAGAAAGTATCAAAAGCTTGCTGCCCCCATTTAAGGAACTCATAACGTTCACGGTTACGTGAAAACTCTAATTCAAGATTTTTATCAAGAGCTGATTGAGAGCCCGCAAAATCAACTTGAACAGAGTGATCTACCACTAAATCAACAGGTACAAGAGGCTCAATCATATTAGCATCTTTGTTCATGCCATTAACTGCTGAACGCATAGCAGCTAAATCAACGAGAAGAGGAACTCCAGTGAAGTCTTGTAAAACAACACGAGCAACAGTAAATGGGATTTCAAAATCACCAGGATTTTTAGCATTATAGTTGGCTAGATTTTGAATATCTATAGTTGTTACTTTTTTCCCATCAAAGTTTCTCAATAAAGATTCAAGAACAATACGAATACAAATAGGAAGTTTTGATAAATTGGTGAAGCCGTGAGCTTTTAATTTAGGTAGAGAGTAGAAGTTACCTTGGCTACCATCGCCTTTAGTAAATTGATCAACGAAATCAGAATTAGATTGAAATGACATAATGAATATAGTTTAAGTAAACTCGACTTGAGTTTTTAAGTGATGAAAAGCTATACAAGTTTTGCTGTTTTAACAAGTAAAACTTAAAGAGGCTGAGAATTAAACCTAGCTAAAAGATGAAGCTAATTTTACTTGAGGAAATAGGCATTAATCCAGTCAATAAATGGAGAATATTTAGCCCCTGGAGCACTAGAAACTTTTAAAGTGAGTAATTTTGCGTTACTAACATCAACCATTAATTCTTCAGGATTTTCAAAGTTTCCAAGATTATTGAATCCTTCTTTTATAGAGCTGTAAACAGTCTTGCCGTCCAGTTCAATAGAAAGCTTGGCTTTAGTATTAATATCTGATGAGCCAGGGTTTAAAGCAGGCGTTACATAGAAACTCGTATAGTTTTTGTCAGAAAGGTCAATATCAAGATGAGATGTTTTAACACCTATGCCATGGCTATAGCGCGCCTTAGCACTTTGTAAATAATTTTCATCAACAGAGGTGTTTTCGGTAATTCGCCATTGAGCTCGTTTAATTGTTATCATATCTTTGGTAAGAAAAACCCTGTTAGCATTTTCTTTAGCGGCGCAATCAAGTATTTGTAAGTTTTGAGCTGAAATTCTTTTGTAAATTATACCTTTAAAGTGGCTATGAGTAAGAGAGTTTTTGCCAAAAGCAGAAACCCTAAAACCCTGTTCTAAAAGTTTAGGCATTTTTCTAGTGTAGGTTTTTGAATCAAACCTCTTGTTATGATTAAGAGCGTTATAGATTGTATATTTAATTTGAAATTCAGCTGTTTTAAGATTCTTAAGTGTGAGTTTTAATTGAACTAAATAATCTTGACCTTCTTCAAAGAAATTAGAAATTTCCTCAGAATCAACAGATTTGCTAAATGAGTTGTGTAAATCACATGAAATTTCAGGTTGCCCAAAGCCAATTAAACTAACATGATTAAATTGAAGCTTAGGATCTGTGATTGATACCAATGACTCTTCAGCACTTAATGGTTGGTTGGCGGAGTAAGCACCAATACCCCAATGATTACTTGTTGATTCTTTGTTTGAGCTTTGATTTATGATTTTAGTAAAGTTCTTGAATAGAGCTTGTAAGGTGTAGGTTTCATTTTCATGTAAGAAATGGTATTTTGTAATAAAATGTATGCCTGCAGCTTTAGGATTGTTATTGAATTGTAGATATCCGTTTTTAGTGCCTTCATCAATATAAGTGTATGGGGCGTCATTTTCGCCATCTTCACTCCAAGATCGCAAGGTAAGATATAAATATTTATCTTTAGATTGTTTTTGTGAGTAACTGCGATTAAATGTTATTATTTTTAATCTAGATGATTTTGTAATTAATGGAAAACTAACAGAGTTATTGGTTGAGTTTGTAGGGGTGTTAGCTTTTGAGGCAGTTTCTTTTTGAAGGTTTGCTTTTGCTAGATCCTGTTTAGCTTTTTCTGTTTCTGCTAGCTTGAGAACTTGAGCTTTTTTCTGAGCTGCTATTTTTTGAGCTTGGATTTTTTCAGCTTCTTTTTTGAGTTTTTCTTTGTCAGCTATAGCTTTAACTTCATATGAGATTTGTAAATTATCTAAACTATCAAAATGATTAGTTTCTAAGGCTCGCTTAGCGTAAATAGATGCTTTCATCCCATATTTTAAAATGTGAGGGAGTGTTAATTCAGTTGATTCGGAATGGATTGTAGCTTTTTTAGGTGTGTCTGAATTGAGATGAATGACTTTATAGCTGACTTCGAATAAAGCTGTTTTTATATCTACAAGCGTCAAGGTAAGTTCTAACCGATAGTCCTGATTGTTCTTCCAAAAGTTAGAAGGGCGAAGCATAAGGTTATTAGATGTATGATTATTTTTATAATATAACTTTAAAGTTCCTTGGCTTAGATTGGGAATATTGTTATCCCAGGCTAGATAAACACAGTCTTGAGTTAAACCAGAGCTGGTGTTGCTATTTTTGATATCAACGAGAGAGTTAAAATATTTTAGCTCTGAATTGGAAGAAGCAAAACCTATAAAAACAGAATGAGGGTGATTAATAAAGTTTTTTGGGATAACTAATGATAAATTATTAAATTCAGTAGAAACTGTATAGCTATCGCCATTTTTCGTAAACACTTGAGAAGAATTGCTATGAATACCTCTATTATTAGTGGTGTTATTAATAAGAATTTTGCCTTCTTGAAATTGATAAGAAGCTAAAATTTTTCCAGTAGACCAACCATGGAAATTAACAGTACTTTTTCCAGTTCTTAAATCTCTACTAGAAATAGGATTTTCAAATGTTTCGTTTAGAACTAATTGATTAGCATATAAAATAGAATGCGTTATTATGATTATAAAAAATGTGTGTAATTTTGCCATAATATTATGAGCAATTATATTACTCAAGTGCAGATGAATGTCAACCTAAGAAGTATAACAAGCTTTATTTGCGTCTTCGTTTAGGAGCAGGTCTTCTTGGTTTTCTCACTGGTTTAACACCACCTTCGTCGAGCAATGCTGTATATTGGTAATTGAAGCCTTCTAATTTTTCGCGTTTTATTTTTTCCCCAATGAGTTGCTCAACTGCAGTTAAGCAATCTAAATCATGTGCTGACACCAAGGTGTAAGCTTTGCCTTCTGCTTGAGCTCGGCCTGTTCTGCCAATACGGTGGACGTAATCTTCTGGGTTTTCTGGAACTTGATAATTAATAACATGGCTTACACCTTTGATATCAATACCTCTAGCGGCGACATTAGTGGCAATAAGTAATGATACTTTACCTTCTCTAAAGTCGCTGAGGTTTTGTGTGCGTTTATTTTGGCTAATATCTGAATGCATGACGACAGCGTCTATTTCCAAATCTTTTTTAAGTAGTTGATAGAGATGATCAGCTTCTTTACGGGTGCGAGTAAAGGCTATCGCACAGCTGTAATCAGTTTTTTGGATGATTTGAGTGAACAATTCATCACGTTGTAGGCTCGCTACAGGATAAATAGCGTGCTCAATAGTATCAGCGATACTACTTACCTTGGTAGCTTCAATTTTTTCAGGGTTGTTAAGAATGCTTTTTGATAAACTAGCAATCTGTAACGGCATAGTGGCAGAGAAAAATAACGTCTGACGATTTTCCCATGGGCAGAGATTAACGATTTTTTTAACAATAGGCAAAAACCCCATGTCTAACATACGGTCTACCTCATCAAGAACGAGGGTTTTAATTTCTCCAAATCTCATATGTCCTTGGAAAAATTGGTCAACTAAGCGCCCTGGAGTTGCGACAACAATATCTGCAACACTCAAGCTTTGAGCTTGTTGTTCATAGCCTACGCCACCGTAGATAAGGCTAACATTAAGCCCCATACCTTTTGTGAATCCTTCAAAAGCTTCAGCTACCTGATGGGCTAGCTCACGAGTAGGTTCTAATACTAAAATTTGAGGTTTGCCAAGAGGTTTGATATTCTCAATAGCTCCAAGAGCAAATGCAGCAGTCTTACCAGTACCTGTTTGTGATGAAGCGACCAAATCCTTGCCAGCAAGTACGACAGGAATAGCTCGAGACTGAACAGGGGTTGGTTGCTCGTAACCAAGAGCCTCAATATTAGCTAAAATAGCAGGAGACAAATTAAATTCTGAAAATTTAGTAGCTAGAATTATCTCTGGAACAGGTTCTTTGGCTAAGTCTTGACTTATTTTTTCTGCAACTGCTTTTGCTTCTTCTGTTAAAATAGGAGCATCATCTGATGGGTTCTCTTGCTTATTAGACTGTATAGTCTCTGCTTCGACTTGAGTTTGTTTGTCGATTTGATTTGTATCAGCTGCTTTAACTGGTTCAAGAGTATTGTTAGATTTTGATAATTCCATAATTTAATGAGTAGGCCACTTTTCAATAGCTTGAATAATGCGTTTTATGCAGACTTCTTTGCCTAAAGATTTTAAGATTAAATCTAAATCCAAGCCTCCAGCTGATCCGGATAAAGCGATGCGTGTAGTTAGCATGATAGGACCAGCTTTGATTTCTTTTGCTGTAGCTAAATCCATGATGGCTTGTTTAGATGTAGCCCAATCTTCTAGGTCTGTCCAGCTTTGCTGTAAAGATTTTAAAATATCTTTAGTTGGGAATTTGTTTTTATCAATTTTAGCCATAGCGCTTTCCTGATAAGTTACTTGCTCTGTATAGAGGAAATTAATAATGGGGGCTATATCTGAGAGTGATTGAATTTTTTCTTTTAATGGCTCTAACAATTCTAATAATAATGAATCATCCTGCTCTAATTCGCAGATGTTCATCGCTAAAAAGTCAGCATTTATTCTAGGTTGAGCTAGTCTAGCCAACTCTTGGGTAGATAAAGATCTCAAGTATTGTGAGTTAAACCAAAGACACTTAGTTAAGTCAAATTTAGCTGGAGATCGATTAACCCCAGTTAAGTCAAAGGCCTCAATAAGCTCTTCTCTAGTGAATAATTCTTGGTCATTTTTATTTGACCATCCGAGTAAGGCTAAAAAGTTAATGATAGCTGAAGCCAAAAAATCTTGTTGATAAAACCCAATGCCAGCACCTTGATCACGCTTAGACATTTTAGAGCCATCGGGATTGAGAATTAGGGGGATGTGAGCATAAGTAGGTGACTCGAGCCCAAATGCTTCGATGAGCTGAATATGTTTTGGTGTATTCATGAGGTGATCTTCTCCACGGATGACATGCGTAATATTCATTTCAAGATCATCGACAACATTAACAAAGTGAAAGACAAATGAGCCATCGCTTCGCTTAACTACCATGTCAGGGGTGTTATCTTCATTACGATAATCGATTGTTATTTCACCACAGATTTCATCTATAAAAGAAATAGGTTCACGTTTGAATTTAAATCTCCAGGCACCCTCGTCTTCATAAACACGATCATTAGCTACAAGCTTATCAAAATATGATTGATAAATAGCATTGCGATTAGACTGGAAATAGAGTTCAGGTTGTTCGCTAACTAGAGGGCCTTCATCCCAATCAAGACCTAGCCAATTAAGTCCATCAATAATACCTTGCTGAGCTTCTTTAGTGTTGCGCTGTGCATCCGTATCTTCAATGCGTAGAATAAATTGACCTCCATGGTGCTTAGCATAGAGCCAATTGAAAAGAGCTGTTCTAGCGCCGCCAATATGTAGGTTGCCAGTAGGGGATGGAGCAAAACGAGTACGAATCATAATAACAGATTATAGATTTAAAAATTGATGAGTAGTTTTAGTTGTATGCGTAGCAAGTTCTTCTAATGATTCTTGGCGCAATTCAGCAATGAAATTCGCACTTAACCTAGTCATCCAAGGTTCACAACGTTGACCTCGATGAGGTGTGGGAGCTAAATAGGGAGCATCTGTTTCTAACATGAAGCTACCTTGAGGGGCTTGCTTACAAACTTCAATAGCATCAAGTGGTGGTTTTTTAAAGGTTAGTACACCACCAAATGAAATTAATCCACCTAAGTCCCATATTTTTTTTGCCCAATCTAAGTGATGACTCCAGCAATGAAAGACTGCTTGAACGTCATCAGCATATTCTTGATAAATAGCTAAACAATCATTTAAAGAGTGTTTTCCTTGTTGATCACGTGTGTGCAAAACAATGTTTTTTTTGTGCTTTTTTGCTAATTCAAAATGCTCAATCAAACTATTTTTTTGGCAGTCTCTATAATCATTGTCATTCCAATTTTTAGGGCTTGGATGGTAGTAGTCTAAGCCCGTTTCTCCTAGCACTTTAATAGTCTTGTGAGTAGACAGAAGTTCATCTAATTCGTTTATAGCTTGAGGGTAGTTGACCTCATGCACAGCGCAAGGATGTATCCCTAATCCGATAAAGACCTCAGGGTGATCTATAGCTAGATTTAAATGAGCTTGGTATTCACTAGGTTCAGTAGCTAATGAGAGTAATTGAGTGACTTTATGCTCTAGGCCTCGCTTAATAATCGACTCGATTTCATCAGCTTGATAACGGTAAGAAATAAGATGACAGTGAGAGTCAATCAACATAGGCTTATATAGAGAAAGGCAAATTGATAAGCTGAACTTACCAGCGAATCGCTGCAGCACCCCAAGTAAGACCAGCGCCAAAAGCGACAAGTACTACATGTTGTTCGCGCTCAATACCTTGACGATGAGCCTCATCAAGAGCTATAGCAACAGCAGCAGCAGATGTATTGCCGTATTTATCAAGATTAACAAAAACTTTGTCCGAGTCAATGTCGAGGCGACTTGAGATGGCATCAATAATTCTTAAGTTAGCTTGGTGAGGAATAACCCAATCAATATCTGAAGGCGTTAAATTAGCATCTTCGATGACTTGATTAGCGGCAGTCTTCATATGATGCACGGCCAGTTTAAAGATTTCTTTGCCTTGCATAGATAAAGTGTTTAGCTTGTCATCTACATTACTAGTTGTAATAGGGCAAGCTGAACCACCGCCTTCTATTTTAAGTAAATCAGTGTAAGTGCCGTCGGAGCCGATATGACTAGAAAGGATGCGACTACTGCTATCATTAGTTGCGGAAATAACGGCAGCGCCAGCGCCATCACCAAAAAGCACACAGGTATTACGGTCTTCCCAATTTACAAAAGTTGAGAGCTTTTCAGCACCAATAATGAGCACATGGTCATAAGTGCCATTCTCAATAAAGTTACGTGCCATATCCATAGCAAAAATAAAACCAGAGCATGCTGCTGAAATATCAAAAGCAACTGCATTTTTTGCACCTAAATTAGCTTGAACATAGCAAGCTGTTGAAGGGGTAAATGTATTAGGCGTAATAGTAGCAACGATGATGAGATCTAAATCTGTAGCATCTAAACTAGCAGAGCTTAGTGCTTTTTCAGCAGCCTGAGTAGCTAGGTCAGAAGTTGACTGTTCACTAGTTGCGATACGGCGCTCTTTAATCCCTGTGCGAGTGGTGATCCATTCATCAGTAGTATCGACAAGTTTAGATAAGTCTTTATTTGTGAGAACTTTTTCAGGCACATAGCTACCTGTACTAACAATTTTGGCAAATTTCTGAGTGCTCATTATAGGGTTTATTTTGATTGTTCTAACATTTTAAGCAGAGACGCTTCTGCTTGATTGCAAAGTTCAGGGGTAATAGCAACTTGTGGACTCAAATTAACTAGGCAATCTCTGAGCTTTTCTAAGGTGTTTAGCTTCATGAACTTACATTCTGAACAAGCACAGTTATGCGTAGGTGCAGGAATAAAAACTTTATCTGGGCATTCCTTTTCCAAACGATGCAACATACCGTTTTCTGTAGCAATAATAAATGTGCTCGACTCACTATTTTTGCAATAGCTAATCATTTTCTCTGTTGAGCAAACCTCGTCAGCGAGCATACGAACCGCTGTTGGGCATTCTGGGTGAGCTACAAGTAGGGCTGAAGGGTGCTTATCTTTAATGCTTTGAATAGAATCAGCTGTGTACTCCATGTGCACATAGCAACTACCTTGCCATAAATCCATAGGGCGACCTGTTTGCTCTATAACCCAAGCACCAAGATTGGCGTCAGGTACAAATAATATATTTCTATCTTTAGGGACTTGATTCACTATTTTTACAGCGTTACCTGATGTGCAAATTACATCGGCGATAGCTTTCACTGCAGCTGAACAATTGATGTATGCTACGACAAAATAATTTTTCTGTGGATTATCATCGATAAACTTCTGCAATTCGGGAGCTGGGCAAGAAGACTCAAGTGAACAGCCAGCATCTAAATCAGGTAAGACTACAATTTTATCAGGGTTTACAATTTTGGCTGTTTCGGCCATAAAATGAACACCACAAAAAGCGATCACATCAGCATCGCTTTTTTGAGCTTCATAAGCTAGCCCAAGTGAATCTCCAACATAATCAGCGATGTCTTGCAGAGGCCCAATTTGATAGTTATGAGCTAAAATGAGTGCGTTTTTTTCTTTCTTGAGGAGTTGTATTTGACTCTGTAAATCAAGATTTTTCATATAATTTTAATAAAACTAATATGAATAGAATTTAGCTATCGCTTGTTTCTAATTCTTCAGTAGAGATATCATTAGAGTAATTAGTGAATCCTTGTTTACTTTGAATTTCTAATTTACCTGAAATCTGAGCACCATTATCAATAGAGATATTTTGCGCACTCATATCACCTGATATTACAGCTGCTTCATGAATAGTAATCGTTTCATTAGCTTGGATATTACCAGTGGTTTTGCCGTATATGACGACTTCTTTCACGTTTATTTCAGCCTCAACGATTGCAGATTCTCCAATAACTAAAAAACCATCAGTTGAATTAAGGCTACCTTTAAAATTACCATTAATAACAAGTTCACCTTCAAAGTTTAGTTCACCTGAAAATGAAACTTGTTCGCTAAGAAAATTTTGGGTTAAGTGGTTGTGAGTAGTAACATTCATAGTGTTATTTAAATGAGTTTTAGTCGATTCTACTTGATGACTTGTTAAATCAGGTGTCTTTGTTTTTTTGAACATGGCGATCAGGGTGCAAACTACACACCTCTTTTGTCACCCCAAAACATGACATGTAGGCGGTGACTATAGCAATATCCTAAATTAAGGCAAGCTTTGACTAATTGATTTTGCTTTTTTTCTAAGGCTTCGCGAGTGGTTGCTTGAGGCATTAAGTAAACTCTATTTTTGGGTAAGGAATAGGTTGATACCAGTTCGTTAATTTCATCTAAATCTCGTTCATTATCCATCACAAATTTCCAATAAGATTTATTTGAATCTAAGAATACTTGAATAGCTTTAGGCTCAATTCTTTTATTTTGCGGGTTAAGAGAGTTGGCTAATTTAGGAGAGATATTAAATTGATTAATGTGGGCTATTAAATCAATTGAAGGAGCAACAGTTCCATTAGTTTCTATTTCAAAGCTTCGATTAGCATCGGATTGTTTTACGAGAGCAATAAATTCAATGATTTCTTGTTGTTGCAAAAGAGGTTCGCCGCCTGTAATAATAATATTTTGAGTGGGTAACTTAAGTATTTTATCAGCTAGTTCTTGAGGAGTTAGATGAACTTGGTGTTCAGTTTTTTTGAATTTTTTATAGCCCGCTTTAGTGTCGTTTACATGACTCCATGGAGTATTATCCCAATTCCAAGTGTAGTCTGTATCACACCAATGACAGTGAAGATTACAATTAGATAGCCTAATAAAAATAGATGGCTTGCCTATGCTTGGTCCTTCGCCCTGCAGAGATGTAAAAATTTCTGCATTATCATTAAATTTAGCTAAAACCATTAAGACGCTAAATTCTCTTTGATTTTATTTAGAAACTCAGGTTTGCCGATTGTTTCTCCGTCAACAATCGGAAGTATTCTAGCTTCAATCACAGGTTTGTTTTGACTATTTAGCGCGATAGCTAGGAACAAGTGTTGGTTGCTTTGGGTCTTCCATTCGCTAGTTATCCAGTGATTGTTATTATCTGTTATATCTTGAATAGACGGAAACTCTTGATGGAATTGAGGTGCGCCAGCTAATTCACAAAGCAAGTTCTTGCAGGCTTCCCAATTGGATTTAGCTGTATCTAAATCAGTTTGGGCATTACTTACGAGCTGAATAGCAGCTAATAAATTTAAATCATCTAAAAATACAGATAGGCTTAATTTTGCCTCACCCACGCTACTTTTTAGCTCGTAAGCTTTATTGATGTCTTCTGTAGATGTAGGTTTTGAGCCTTTTAGAGTGAATAAACTAGAGCTTTCTAATTTACTCAAAATAGTGTCTATATCATCATCAAAATTAAGTGAATCAATCGCCTGAGCTGGAGATGCTCCCCTTTGTTCATACTCCTTTTTTTTTAACCATACTCGATCTGCGATACTAATCTTGTCTATGGGTATAGTAAATTCTTTGCCTGAGGTGTCAGCTAAGCAAATGATATCTTCTTTGTGATAAACATAGCGACCTTTGAATGTTCTATCACTATCACTTGCTGTCCAAACTCTAGGCTCTTCTTGAGCCAAAGAGAGACTAGTTACAACTAAATAAGTAGCTCCACTAAACAAGCATCTAAGAAAAGCTTTCATTTAAATAACTACAAAGTTTAGTCTTTATAGTAAGAGTCAATATCGAGTAATACAGGGTACTCGCTGTAGCCAAAATCAGGGTTATGGCTGATATGCTGGTCGGCACCAAAAATAACATACTTTTTATAGTGTGGTTTGTAAGTACCGTGGTTAGTTGGAGCAAAAAATGTAACTAGTTCAAATACACCAAAACCTACACGTTTTAATCCTCTTCCCAAACCAGTAACTGTTGTAGCTACAATTTCCCCATTATTATGATTGTCTAGAATGTATTCAGGTGTAGTAGTCAAACCTAATACGATATTACTTAAAGATCTGCCGATTTTTGCTCCTACATCATGACGCTCTCCTGGAGGCGCTTGAATATCAGCGTGTGCAAAAGTCATTAAAATAGCCAAGGTTAAATAAATTACAGATTTCATAATTAGTGATTAAAGCTTAATTAAAAATATAATCAATCTTTTTTTAGTCAAATTATAGAGTGATGAGTTGCACTGAGGTAATACCATCAATCTCCTTGATGCTATTAATGAGGTTTTCTTCAGGTGAATTATCAAGTTCAAGAATACAAAGCGCGCTATTGCCTTTGCGGCTACGACTTAGTGCCATATTAGCGATGTTGACTTTTTGGTTGCCTAAAGTAACACCAATAGAGCCTACAATACCTGGTCTGTCATCATTTTCAACTACGATAAAGTGTCCTGTGATGGGGATTTCAATAGAATGCTGATCAATAGAGATAATGCGTGGTTGGTTGCCGATAATTGTGCCAGACAAGCTGAAGCTTTCTTCGCCCTTAGTGATAGTTACCTTAATGATTTCGTGGTAATCTTGGGGCTCTGCGAGCGAAGACTCGGTCACATTGAGACCTAAGTTTTTAGCTACTGCTGGAGCGTTGATAAGGTTGGCTTGAGCTTCGCTGTGAGCTGATCCTAAATATTGAGATAAAATTTCACGAGATATCATGGCTGTATCAAGCTCAGAGACAGAGCCGTAATAACTAATATTTACAGTATCTACCTGCTTAGGCGCGAGTTTAGCTAAGCAAATACCTAAAGCTTTGCCTAACTGCAGGTAAGGAGCTACGGCTTGATAAGTTTTAGCATCAAGGTTAGGCATATTAATAGCGTTGGTAATTGAGCCTGTTGATAGATAATCTCCAACTTGTTCAGCTACTTGTATACCAACATTTTCTTGAGCTTCATTAGTTGAGGCGCCTAAATGTGGGGTAAATACAGTTTTACTTTGCTGAAAAATAGCATCTTGAATATTAGGTGGCTCAGTTTCGTACACGTCTAGGGCGCAGCCTCCAATATGACCTGATTCAATAGCTGCAGCTAAATCATCTTCGTGGATTAGACCTCCTCGAGCGCAGTTTACAATGAGGGCACCTTTTGCCAATAATGGTAGGCGATCTTTATTAATAATATGCTTACTTTCTGCAGTCAGAGGGATATGCATAGTGACAACATCAGCGTCAGTAAGAGCTTCTTCAACAGTGCTGGCTAACTTCACTTTGAGTGAGTCCGCACGTGCTTGAGTAAGAAATGGATCATAAGCAGTGACTTCCATGCCGAATGCTTGAGCACGTTTAGCAAATTCTGTGCCGATTCTGCCCATACCTAAAATAGTAAGACGCTTTTGATAGAGTTCAACGCCTTGGTATTTTTTGCGATCCCATCGACCCTCCATAATAGAGCTGTGAGCGTGACCAATATTACGAGCCAATGACATCATGAGGGAAAATGCATGTTCAGCTGTAGAAATAGTGTTGCCACTTGGTGTATTCATCACAATTACACCGTGGTTAGTGGCGGCTTCTTTATCAATGTTATCAACACCAACACCAGCACGGCCTACCACTTTTAATTTAGAGGCTGCCGCAAGTACATCTGCAGTTACTTGAGTCTGAGAGCGGACAATGAGTCCATCGTAGTTTGCAATAATAGAAATGAGCTCTTCAGGCGATAGTCCAGTTTTAACATCCACACTAATATTTGGTGTGGCGGCTAAGGCGCTAACGCCCTTGTCAGAAATAGGATCAGATACAAGAATTCGGTAATTTGACATAATGTTTATAAAACGTGGAGAATTAATAGGATAAAGAAGAGGCTTTGTAAATGTTGAAAATGAGTTTTTCTTGGCTAGGTTTAACATTTATATAGCTCTTAATATGGATCAAGTAGTTTTTTAAATTGAAAAGGCTTTAAATTTACCTAGGGCTTTGTTAATTATAAAGCTCTTATTGATATGAAAGTTTTCAAACTTAAATCTAAATTCTCTTTACATGAGGGTGGTTATTTAGCTTCAGCACAGCTATCCTATGAAACATGGGGAGAGCTCAACGAGGCAAAGGATAACGCCATTCTTGTGTGCCACGCCTTATCTGGTACGCAGCTACTTACAGGGGAGAGCTCAGAAATAGGGGGCGAAGACCAAGAATTATGGGTCGAGGAATTACACGAAGGTTGGTGGAATGGTTTAGTAGGTCCAGGAAAAGCTATCGATACAGATAAATATTTTGTCATTTGCGCCAACTATTTAGGTGGTTGCTATGGCAGCACAGGTCCACGCAGCACCAACCCTGAAACTAATCAACCTTATGGTGGAGATTTTCCTCAAATTCGCATTATTGACCAAGTGCATGCATTTCATGATTTGATTGAATTCTTAGATATCGATCAACTTGAGGCTGTTATTGGGCCTTCTGTAGGAGGTCTGATTGCGTTGAGTTATGCTACGGCTTACGCGAAAAATGTACGCAAGGTAAGTCTGTTTTGCTCAGGTTTTAAAACAACAGCGCTGACTCGTTTGATTTTATTTGAGCAAATTATGGCTATTGAAAATGATCCACATTTTAATTCAGGTCATTATCATACTAATCAAGAGCTTCCTGTTTACGGTTTAGCTTTAGCGCGTATGATTTCTCATAAAACATTTGTGCACCTAGATGCTTTAGAAAGAAGAGCTAGTCAAAAAATAGTCACAGATGAAAAACGTCTAGCTTGGTATCCTCTACAAGACAATATCCAGAGCTATATGTTGCATCAAGGTAAGAAATTTGTGAAACGCTTTGACGCTAATACTTATCTACGTATTATTGATATGTGGTCTAATTACGACCCAGTTAAGGAGTCAGATTTTTCTAGCCCAACAGAGTTGTTCGCAGCTTCAAAAGCGGCAGGACACAAGTATATTATTTTTTCAATTGATTCAGACTTTTGTTTCTTCCCCGAAGAACAAGCAGAAGTAGTTAAGCATCTTGAGAATGAGGAAATTGATGTTACACATATTACCGTACACTCAGACAAAGGGCATGACTCATTCTTGCTTGAGCCTCGTCTCTATGAGCCACATCTCAAGTATTTACTAGAAGATTAATTAAGGCTTAATGATAGCCTGAGGAAGTGTGAGCGTGTCTTGCTCTATTAGAGTTGCAGGATAAATAGAAGTGTGGATGCCTGTTTTGGTTCCATGACCTATTATAGAGCCTAGTTTACGCATACCGGTATCAATAAGTTGATGATTTAACTTAACTTTTTGCTCTTTCTTGTCATGGCGCAGGTTAGCGATTGAAGTGCCAGCACCAAAATTAACATGATTGCCAAGTACCGAATCGCCTACATAACTAAGATGTCCAACATTGGTATTGTTGCCGATCCAGCTATTTTTTATTTCTACAGATTGACCAATACGACAGTTGTCACCGATGCTAGTATTGCCTCTTATGTAACAGTTTGGTCCAATTTTGCAGTTGTTGCCGATACTGACTTTGCCTTCGATATAGACTCCTGGTAAAATAACAGAGCCTTCCCCAAGATGAATAAGGTTACCGTCAATATGAGCAGAATCACTAATTGAGCCTTCAAGTCTTGAAGCTTTTATATCTTTGAAAATCAGATTTTGGAGCTCTAATAGCTGCCACGCATAGGTAAGTTCAAAATCATAAATAATAGCCCAGTTTTTAATTTTTTTATTAAGAATCTTAAAATCTAAGAAGTCTTGATCGAAAGGGGTAAAGTCAGGGTTAGACATAATAGCTATAAATGTGGCTTGCAAAAAACTAAGGCTTTGTGTAGGTAAAACACTTCTTATGGTATTGCTAGTTCTTTGTATTAAAAGCAAGAGAGCTAGTTAAGTCAATTTAGAATACCTAAAAACACTCTTAAATAAATAAAGTCATGAAATTTATGCGTACCCATCATTGTAATGAAATTCGTCCTGCAGATGAAAACCAACAAGCAACACTCGTAGGTTGGGTTCAATCATCTCGTGATCATGGTGGCGTTATATTTATTGATTTGCGTGACCGTGAGGGCATCACTCAGGTTGTATTCAAGCCAGAAGATAATGCTGAATTAGCCAAAGTGTCACATCAACTCAGAGAAGAAGATGTGATTCAAGTCACTGGCACAGTTGAAAAACGTCTTAAAACAGCTGAGGTTGATACTACCAACGCCGCTATTGCTACGGGTGAAATTGAGCTTGTAGCTCAAGAATTAGTGATACTTAATAAAGCCGAAGTACTACCATTTCAATTAGACAAAGAATTATCAAATGAAGATTTACGTCTTACTTATCGTTATCTCGATTTACGTCGTCCACGCTTAACTCGTAATCTAAAATTGCGCCACAAAGTTAGTAAGGCTCTACGTGACTATTTAGATGATCAACAGTTCCTCGAGGTTGAAACACCTATTCTTTCCAAATCAACTCCAGAAGGTGCACGTGACTTCCTCGTGCCTTCACGCTTACAGGCAGGTAAATTCTATGCTCTTCCTCAAGCTCCTCAGCAATATAAGCAGCTACTCATGGTAAGTGGTATTGAGAGATACTTCCAAATTGCTCGTTGTTTTAGGGATGAAGATTTGCGTTCAGACCGTCAGCCAGAATTCACTCAAGTTGATATGGAAGCATCATTTATCAATCAAGCCGAGATGATTGAACTAGTAGAGGGTTTGCTTGCTAATGTTTTCCAAAAAGCACTAGGTGTAGATATTCCAAAAAGCTTTGAACAAATCACCTATAAAGAGGCCATGAATAATTATGGTAGCGATAAGCCAGATACTCGTTTTGACCTTAAACTTATAGATATTAGTGATGTATTTGCTACTTCTGAGTTTAAAGTGTTTTCAGGTGCTTTGAAAAAAGGAGGCGTGATAAAAGCATTTAATGCCAAAGGATTTGCTAATATTTCAACAGGTCAAGTAGAGAAGCTCACTCAACTAGCTCAGGAAAATGGAGCAAAGGGCCTTGCTTATATTCAAGTTAGAGGTGAGGAAATTGATACATGGCGTTCACCTATTACTAAATTCTTCACTCCAGAGGAACTCACAGCTCTTAAAGAAAAGCTCAATATCGAAGCAGGTGATTTAATCCTCTTTGGTGCAGATGATTGGTCATCTGTATGTAATGTGCTCGGTACTATTCGTTTAGCAGTAGCGCAGATGCAAGGTTTACTCGAGGGCAACACAGACAATAATTTCCTTTGGGTTACTGAATTCCCACTTCTTGAGTATGATAAGGAGACTAGCCGTTGGCATGCCGTGCATCACCCATTCACCCGCCCACTTGACGCGGATTTAGAAAAATTCAAAGCAGGTGATTATGAGGGTGTAAGAGCTCAGGCTTATGATGTGGTCCTTAACGGTCATGAACTAGGTGGAGGATCGATTCGTATTCATGAGCAAGATTTACAAAGCCAAATGTTCGAAGCACTTGGTATAGATAAAGAAGAACAAGAGTTGATGTTCAGTCATATCCTCAAAGCGTTTAGCTATGGAGCTCCTCCGCATGGTGGTTTAGCTCTTGGTCTCGACCGTTTAACCATGCTTGTCTGTGGTGAGCAGTCGATTCGTGAGGTGATTGCATTCCCTAAAAACAACAAGGGTATGGATCTCATGAGTGATTCACCAGCTACTGTGGACTTTAAGCAGCTTAGAGATTTGCGTATTAAATCAACTTACAATCCTCAGCAAGTAGAAGCTCAACCGCAGGGTTAAATAAGCGACAATACCTCTGAATAAATAAAGCCACGGACAAACTATCCGTGGCTTTATTGCGTTTAGGTAGTTAGTAAAGTAATATTTACTAATAAGGCATTAGCTTTTTATTGAGTATTAAGCTCATAGATGACAGTCACGCTTGAGCTTACATTGATAGTCTGTAGATTGGTTGAATTGTTTTCTTCAACAGAGGCCATTGAGCGCGTAGTTAACATATCTTTGCGATTTAACTGATAAGGTTTAGGACTATAATGAATGCCTTCGTTGATTGAGAGAGGCAAACCAATTGACATACCTACTGCTGCGGCCATTTTTTGACCTTTTATTTGAGATTTTTTCAAAGCTTCGATTAATAGAGCCTCTTTTGTTGCTTCAATATGTGAGCTTTTAAAGCTTACACGTTGAATAGTTACGGCATCTAAAGTTAAAAGTTTTTTCAGGACAGTAGTGTAGGTTTTAGGTTCTCTAGTTTTAAATTGTAAGTTACGGCTGCTATAGAAACCATCTTGTACTTGCTTGCGAGCTTTGTTATCATAGACCATATTTTTACCATGTAAAAAATGCTGCATAGCTCTATCTTCTGGAGCTATATTTAGTTCGTCTAAAATTGTGATTAGAGAATTAAGCTGTTTAACGATTTCAGCCTGACTTTCATCTAAGCTAGGCTTAATTGTTTTTATATGTAAAGACCACTCTAGGTAATCGGGAATTAGTGATTTGCTAGCTGTGGTAGATACAGTGATTTCTCCAGCAGTTACCGCATGAAAAAAGCTCAATAAAAATAAGAAAGGAGTAATAAATTTCATAGATATTTAGGGGATGAATATTAAACATGAAGGTTTTCCATAGCGGCGATACGCTCAGCTACAGGTGGGTGAGAATAATCTAACCAAATACGTAAAGCATGTGGATTAGGGTGACTCATTTGATCAGAAGATAGAGAGCTAAGTGCTGAAACGAGATATTCTGGATGCCCTGTAATTTGGCAAGCATAAGCATCAGCCTCGTACTCATGTTTGCGTGAGCTATAATTACTCCAAACTCCCAAAATAGCCTGAATAGGTGTGAGTAACATACTAAAAAACACTAAGCCACTAATCAGCTTAGGTTCGCTCATGCCAAAGCCTTCATGCAGAAGTTGAGCTACTGGGCTCGACACATTGGTACACAAATCAAGGAAATACAAAATAATAAGAGATTTAATAATCCCTGAAATCATGCCTTTGATAATATGTTTTTTCTTAAAGTGTCCAATTTCATGAGCGAGAATAGCAATGAGCTCCTCTTTACTGTGTTTTTCAATAAGAGTGTCAAATAGAGCGATTTTCTTGGCCTTACCAAACCCAGTAAAAAACGCATTTGCTTTGCTACTGCGTTTGGAGCCATCCATCACCATGACTTGAGTGAGGGGAAAGTCTGCTTTGACCGCGAGGGCTTCAATCGCTGTTTTGAGCTCACCCTCTGGCATGGGGGTGAATTTGTTAAACAGTGGCATAATAATGACTGGAGCAAGGTAGGTGAGAATCAGTTGCAAGGCAGTGAGGAACAACCATGCCCAAAACCAAGCGTAATCAACACTCTCTAAAATCCAAATTAGCCCGAGTAGTACCGGCACGCCCAAGATAACAGAGAGGAGTAACCCCTTAATCATATCGAGGATGTAAGTCTTAATAGTAGTGCGGTTAAACCCAAAGCGTTGCTCAATACCAAAGGTTGAGAGCAAGCTAAATGGTGTAGAAATCAACGAACTTAATAAGGATAAAACAGCCACAAATCCTAGATTATAGACAGCTCCTTCCCAGAAATCTGACTGTATAGAGCTACTCCATGAATTAAGTAATTGCTCAACCCAGCCAAAGCCACCCAAAGCCCAAAAACTTAAAAATCCAGCTAAACTAATAGAAGAAGACCAAATATGCATCTTATAATTAGCACTTAAATACAGCTTAGTTTTAGCCCAGTGACTAGGTTTGTAATGTGCTTTTAGGCATTCTGGAATAGCGACACTAAAGCGCCCTAAATTAAGCAGAGTAGCGATAATATCTAATTTCCATAACACAATAGTGCTAATAAGGATAATAATAGTCAGTAAATTAAAATGCATAATAAATAATAAATAGGGAGAGAATGAAAATCATTATTAAAGCCAAGGCCTGTATTTAACAAGCATTCCTTTTGGGAAAGTAGATAGGTTCTGTGGTAGCTCGATATAACCTGTACTGCGACTTAGAGAGGCAAAATCCCCTGAATTATGTACCGACTGTGGATCAACTTGATACTCGCACGAAGTGCAATCATCATGTAAAGCTACAGGTAGAAAGCAAGTTAAAGCAGGAGAAAATACAAAATCTTTGGCAAGAGTAGCATAAATAGGAGTTTGAGAGGTTTGAGTGGGCAAGTAATCTTTTAACAAGCTCAAGGCATACTCATGAAAGCAAGTAACTACAGAGACCGGATTCCCCGGCAAGGCAAGCACTGCGGTTTGATGGGAGTTATGCTGCGGAGACCAAAAGGCGAGAGGCTTGCCTGGGCGCTGAGCGATACCATGAAAATCAGGAGCGCCAATTAGTATCTCAAGACAGCTGCGAATCCAATCTTTCTTACCTTTGGAGATGCCTCCTGTGATAAGTATAATATCACATTGCTGTAATTGTTGTTCGAGCTGCTCTTGGATTACCTGAGCATCATCAGCTAGGTGTAGAGAATAAATAGAGCTCTGAGGTAAGAGCCTTATTAATAAAGACTTTAACATAGATTGGTTGGAGCGACGTATCTGGTGAGGCATTAGTTCCTTATTGCAGGTTTTGATATCAACTAATTCATCACCTGTTGAAATAAGACAAATAGAAGGGCTGCTTACTACAGGTACTTTGGCATAGCCTTCGCTCGCTAAGATAGCTATGTGAGTAGAATGGATAAATGTTCCTTTACTTAGTAGTAAATCACCTTGTTTGTAATCACTAGCCTGTCGATGGATATAACGAGATTGAGTTGATTCATGGCTACAGCAAACCGAGTCTAGGCTAGATGCATCAACGTTTAAATACGCAGAGCCATCTTTTAAATAAATTTGCTCGTAAGGAATAATGAGGTCACAGTCTTTAGGACAAATGCTACCTGTCATGACTTCAAATGCCTCATTAGGTTTGAGTAGTGAATCAGGAGCAGGCTCACCAGCACAGTGAGCAGATTTAAGGACAAGTCCAGACTTTTGAAGTTGTGCAAAATTATCTCTAGGCAAAGCAATACCGTCCATCATCACTCGATTGTATGGAGGTAAATCACGCTGAGCATAAATATCAATCGCTAACCTATGATGGATAGCTTTTTCCAATTCTAACTCCTTAATAATTAGTTTGAGCTTAGCTTGCCCTATAATTTGTTGAGCAAGATCAGTAGTGATAAGGTCAAATTGCATAAAAAACCAATAAACTCATTATGACTCTAATGCAAGATGAAGCTAGTTAGAAAGTTTAACCTCAAAAAATTATGTAAAAATATAGATTAACAACTTGACTAAATCTTTGCTCAATTGTAAACCATGCCCACACATTGATAAAATCTAAGTGTACCCGTAGCTCAATTGGATAGAGTACCTGACTACGAATCAGGGGGTTACAGGTTCGACTCCTGTCGGGTGCACCATTTTATCGGTATTATTATCAATCTTGGTTACTGCATAGCAGTTTCATTTTTTTAAACACGTGCTAGTTCAACTTTTAAAATCTAAGCTCCATAGAGCTTGCATAACCACAGGTGATGTAGACTACGAAGGAAGCATCGAAATTCCACAAGATCTCATGGAAATTGTAGGCTTACTTCCTGGAGAAAAGGTTTTAGTGGCATCAATTACTACAGGTGCTCGTCTTGAAACTTACGCTCAACAAGGACCCGCAGGTACAGGTGATATTATTATCAATGGTGGTGCCGCTCATCTCATCAAAGTAGGCGAAAGAGTCGTCATTATGTCATTTGCTAATTGCGATATCAATAATCCTTATCAAGCTAAACGAGCTATTCTCAATGAGAAAAATCAAGTGATTAGCACCAGTCGAGGCGCTGTAGCTAATAAGTAAATCCTCCAATTTTGGCGAAATTGAGACGACTCAAAACTTTATCCTCTCGCTATGCTCGACGCTTTGAAGAGTCCATGTTTTCAACATGAGGGAGGTTATCAATCGCGGTTCTCGAGTATTGTTTATACACTGTGCTGCCACGTTTTTTTTGTCATTCTCAATTTCATCCAAAACCATGATATTTTGTAGTTTTACACAGGTATTTAAATATAGTTATGTTATTAAATGAATTAACCCAATCTCAATGGTTGTGGTTAGTGTTTGCTGCACTTTGTATAGGTGTATCTAAATCAGGATTTTCAGGTATATCTCTTATTGCAGTAAGTATATTTGCTGACTTATTTGGCAAAGCAGGCGTAGGAGTTATGCTACCTATACTCATCGTTTCAGACTTAGTTTCCTATAAAATGTATGCTAAGTTAGGTGGTTCATGGAAACAGGCGTTACCACTGATTATACCTAGTTTATTAGGGATAGCAGGAGGTTACCTCTGTTTAAAAATGATGAATGATAACCAAGCCAAGCTCATGGTTGCAGGTATTATTGCAATTATGGTGATCTTTCAAATATTTAAGACCATTAAACCTCAACAATTAGAGAGATTCTTTAAACGTCGTACATTTAATTTCATAGCAGGTTTTGGAGGAGGTGTAGCAACTACCATTGCTAATGCTGCTGGTCCAGTCATTAAGCTCTACTTAGTGGCAAAAAGTTTTCCTAAATTAGAGCTTATGGGTATATCTGTAAGATTCTTTTTATTAATTAATTTACTTAAACTACCACTCAATGCACAATTAAATTTTATGAGTAGCGAAACTGTGCTCATTGATCTAATATTATCCCCAATTATGATAGCGGGACTATTTTTTGGAAAAAAATTACTCATGATCTGCAACCAATCGTTATTTGATAAATTGGTGGTATTATTTGCGCTCATTGCTATTGTTAGATTAGTGCTTAGTGTTTATATTACATAATAGACTACTAGTATTTTTTAAACCCTCCTTAGTTAATCATGATGTGGAAAATCCCAACAAACAAAACTATCCAAGCTGTAGGTATTGGTAACGATATTGTAGAGGTCGAGCGCATCGAGCAAGCTATAAACAAGCAAGGGCAAGCTTTCCTAGATAAAGTTTACACAGCAGATGAGCAGGCTTACTGTCTCACCAAAGGGGTCAAACAGTACGAATCCTTTGCTGCTTGCTTTGCAGCTAAAGAGGCCATATCCAAGGCTTTAGGCTGCGGTATAGGTGCGGTATTGCGTTTTCATGATATGGAGATTAAACATGACAATTTAGGCAAGCCCTCAGTAAGCTTCAGTGAGCGATTCCAAGCTAACTATTCTACACAAATTCACGCAGAAGTAGCGCTCACACATACTCAAGCATTAGCCATCGCTAATGTTCTTTTATTAAGAGTCAATTAGCTGACAATTATTGTAATAATAGCATTATTGACAAAACTTAGTTTTTACTTTTTTCTATAACCATCATGATCGCAAATAACCTCGTCGAAGCTATCGGGCATACTCCACTCATCAAATTAGGTGACCTTAACAAGGACGGAGTTGCAAATATTTATATTAAAGCAGAATTTTTCAATCCGCTTTTCAGTGTCAAAGATCGTATTGGCAGAGCCATGATTGAAACAGCAGAGAAGGACGGAACTCTCAAAGCAGGAGGTACCGTTGTTGAAGCAACCTCTGGTAACACAGGTATAGCACTTGCTTTTGTAGCACGTGCTAAGGGTTACAAGTGTATTTTAACCATGCCTGAAAGCATGTCTATTGAACGCCGTGTGCTTTTAAGCATGCTTGGTGCCGAGATAGTGCTAACTCCAGCAGCAAAAGGGATGGGGGGAGCAATTGCTAAAGCTAAAGCTATTTTAGCAGAAACAGAGAACTCATTTGGCCCTAGTCAATTTGATAATCCAGCTAACCCACAAGTACATAGAGAAACCACAGCTGAAGAAATTTGGGATGACTTAGGTGAGAATGTAGATGTATTTATCGCGGGTGTAGGTACAGGTGGAACAATCACAGGTGTATCAGAGGTTCTTAAATCACGCACAGAGGTGTATACAATCGCTGTTGAGCCAGAGAACAGCGCAGTTATTTCAGGAGAAGGTCCAGGACCACACAAAATCCAAGGTATTGGTGCAGGTTTCATCCCAGCTAACCTCAATGTAGATATTATTGACGAAGCAATCAAGGTCAGCAACGAAGACGCTTTTGAAACAGCACAAATTCTAGCAAGCCAAGAGGGTTTCCCAGCAGGTATTTCAACAGGTGCTTCAATCTGGGCAGCACTCCAAGTAGCTAAACGACCAGAAATGGCAGGCAAGAATATCGTAGTGATAGCGGCTTCATCAACAGAGCGTTATCTCTCAACACCACTTGCGGAGTCCACCCGTGAAGCCGTAGCAAATCTTCCCGTAGCCGAAATTGGTTAAATTCACTTATTAAATGCTCATTTATTAAAACTTAACCAATTTTTATTTGGTTGAGAGATGAGTATAAAACCAAAAGCCTTCACTTATTATTGAGTGAAGGCTTTTTTGTTATCTAATTTAGACGGTATTAAGAATTTTTGAATAAGGCTTTTATAAATACTTTGAAGTTTACGTTTTTGTGAGAAATTAGCGATTATGAAAAAACGTGGCAGCGCAGTGTAGGCAAAAGCTACTCGAGAACCGCGAAAGTTTTGAATCACGCTAATTTAACCAAAAGCAAAGTATTTAATAAGTCTTATTTGGTGGTGCATGCTGCACAAGCATTAATCCCATCAAAGAAATTATTACCCTTATCATCCACGATAATAAACGCAGGGAAATCAACGACATCAATTTTCCATACGGCTTCCATACCAAGCTCAGGAAAGTCTAAAACCTCGACTTTTTTGATATGGTTTTGCGCTAGGATAGCAGCAGGGCCACCAATAGAGCCTAGGTAGAAGCCCCCGTATTTATGACAGGCATCGGTGACTTGTTGTGATCGGTTGCCCTTAGCAATCATCACCATTGAGGCTCCTTTGGCTTGGAATGGAGCTACATATGGATCCATTCTGCCTGCTGTAGTTGGTCCAAATGAGCCTGAGGGCATGCCATCTGGTTTTTTAGCAGGGCCAGCGTAATAAACAGGGAATTGTTTGAAGTACTCAGGAAGCTCCTCTCCTGCCTCTATTTTTTCCATAAGCTTGGCATGAGCAATGTCACGTGCCACGATAATTGAACCACTTAGAGCAAGTGCTGTAGTGACAGGGTACTTGCTCAGTGTCTTGAGAGTGGCGTCCATACCTTCGTCTAGATTGACAGCGACACCTTTGAATTTCCAGTTTTTGTATTTCTCTGGGATGTATTGACCGGGATTGGTTTCGAGTTGTTCGAGGAAAATGCCTTCTTTAGTAATTTTAGCTTTAGCTTGCCTATCTGCTGAGCATGATACACCAAGACCTACAGGGCATGATGCTCCATGACGGGGTAGACGAATAACTCTCACATCAAGGGCAAAATATTTACCACCAAATTGAGCGCCAATACCAATTTCTTGCGCTGTTTTAAGGAGCTCGGCTTCGAGTTCAAGATCACGGAATGCCTGGCCATGTTCATTACCTGAGGTAGGAAGCTCATCATAGTACTTAGTTGAGGCGAGTTTAACCGTCTTAAGGTTGGCTTCTGCAGAAGTACCACCAATGACAAACGCCATGTGATAAGGAGGGCAGGCGGAGGTGCCTAAAGTTGCCATTTTTTCGAGGCAGAACTCTTTGAGACGTTTAGGGTTAAGTAAACCTTTGGTTTCTTGATAGAGAAAGGTCTTATTCGCTGAACCTCCTCCCTTAGTGATAAAAAGGAATTCATAACTATTCCCCTGTGTAGCGTAGAGGTCAATTTGAGCTGGTAGATTAGTTTTGGAGTTAATCTCCTCATACATATCTAAAGGTACAGTCTGAGAATAGCGTAGATTCTCCTCAATATAAGTTTTGTAAATACCTTTGGAGATAGCCTCTTCATCATTAATACCTGTCCATACGTTTTGCCCTTTTTTGCCCATCACGATAGCCGTACCTGTATCCTGACAAGTAGGGAGGATACCATTAGAGGCAATTTCTGCATTACGTAAGAGAGTCAATGCCACCATACGGTCGTTGTCAGTAGATTCCTCATCATCGAGGATAGCAGCTACCTGCTTGAGGTGAGCTGGGCGTAACATGAATGAAATAGCTTTAATGCCCTCATTAGTTAGATGAGTCAGGGCTTCTGCGCTAACTTGCAAGATTTCTTGACCATTAAATTCAGTCGTAGAAACTCCCTCATTACCTAAGAAAGTATATTGAGTTTTATCGGGACCAAGAGGGAACGGTTTTTGAAAATGAAATGGCTTATCAGACATAGGAAAAAATTAAGGTATATTAATGAAAAAAACAAGGTTAAGTAGAAAGCATTAGATTTCTGAGCTAAGCTCCTCCAATATGAATGGCGACTCTGCGATTATGAGGAGCTACGCGGTGTTCAAATAGGAAAATACCTTGCCAAGTGCCAAGTGCCATGACCCCATCGATAATAGGAATAGTCTGACTACTCTGTGTAAGTACCGTACGGATATGTGAAGGCATATCATCAGGACCTTCGTAAGTATGAGTAAAATAGGGAGTATCCTCAGGCACTAAATGATCAAAAAAAGCATGCAAATCATGGCGAGCTTCAATATCTGCATTCTCCATAAGCACAAGGCTAGCGCTCGTATGTTGCACCAGAATAGTGATAGCTCCTTGGTTGACACCGCTTTGAGCCACAAGCTCTTCTATTTGACGAGTTAGGCTGTAAGTGCCTTTACCATTTGTGCTCGTCTGCAGTAAGTGAGTTTGATGAATCATAGTCAGATTAATTTACCTTAAAACACTAAATATTCAAGAGCGCTTTTTAGTCAATTTTTCTATATTTTAGCAAAAATTTATGATTAATTAAATTCATGCACCACACTAATGATACCCTCCCAGAAGACGTATGGAATAACGCCTTAGAAGATTTAAAAACTCATCTACGTTTCAAGAGTATTTCTACAGATAGTAAGTACAAACAAGACGTGGCAGACTGTGGAGCATGGTTACACACTAAATTCGAAAGCATGGGATTAGAGACGCAGACCTACCCAACAGCAGGTCACCCGATTATCGTAGGACGTACACAGGTTGACCCGAGTAAGAAAACTGTGCTCATCTATGGTCATTACGATGTCCAACCAGTTGACCCTCTTGAATTATGGGACTCTGATCCTTTTGAGCCAATCATCAAAGATGGCAAGATTTGGGGTAGAGGTACCACTGACAACAAAGGACAGCATCTAGCGTTAATCCTAGGTATACAAAACTATCTTGAACAACATAATCAAGAATTACCAGTCAACCTCATCATTCTTATCGAGGGAGAGGAGGAAATCGGCTCTCCTAATCTCAAACCATTTTTAGAAGAGCACAAAGAGCAGCTTGCCTGCGATATCATCGCTGTTTCAGATACAGGCATGGTCGCCAGTAACACCCCAACTCTAGGTTATGGCTTACGTGGTATTGCCTGCCTGGAAATTACGGTCAACGCAGCCAACGCTGATCTGCACTCTGGACTCTACGGAGGTATTGTCGCCAACCCTGCACAAGTCGTAGCCAAGCTAGTTAGTAGCTTACATGACGAGCATGGCAGGGTCGCTATCGACGGATTTTACGACGATGTGGTTGAGCTTAAAACATGGGAAAAAGATATGTGGTCAAACGTACCAGACATGGACGACACCTCGCTCAAAACATTACTAGGAGTGAACGAACTCGTAGGCGAAAAAGGCTACACCCCAGTAGAGCGAGCATGGGGGCGTCCCACTGCCGAGGTCAACGGTATCTATGGTGGTTACCAAGGCGAGGGCTCAAAAACCGTCATTCCAGCAACCGCAGGTGCTAAGCTCTCATTTAGACTCGTGCCAGCCATGCAACCAGACATCATCCTCGCCCAAGCCAAAGCTCATCTAGAACAAAACTGCCCAGCAGGTGTCACCCTCGAGGTCAAACTTGGTCACAGTGGCAACAGCTATGTATGTGACCCACACTCAGAATTCGGCAAAGCAGGGCAAGCAGCATTACGCAAAACCTTTAACGCCGAGCCAGTGTTAATCCGTGAGGGGGGCAGCATACCCATCATCGCCGACTTCAAAGAAGTCTTAGGAACCGACTCACTGCTCCTAGGACTAGCACTGCCAGATTGCCAGATACATTCGCCCAATGAGAATTTTCATTTGGCGAATTTTAAATACGGAATCTCCCTCATCCAAAATCTTTTGGATGAGTTAGCTAAGTGATAAGTAGAGGCTAAAATCACTGCATCTGCGTTGTTCTTTGAGACTCGCAGTAGGTCTCTACAGCTTCGCCTCAAACGCCTAGCATCTACAGCAATTTAAACCTCTTTGTGGTAGATGTTAAGAGATTCATGTAAAATATGGTATTTTTTCCGCCTACTAGACTTTTTATTTTACAAGCGTGGAACGCTTAAAATTACGTTAATTCATTTTTTTGCTCAACAATAAGAGCACAATATGTGGTGTAGCTTGGTGAAGGCATGGGCTAGATACTGTAAGTGTGATTTGCAAAAACGTTTAAAACAAGTATTATAATGTTATACCTCAGCAACTACTAGTTAACACACAAGAATGTCATCTAGTTAAACAATTAACCCAAATAAATAGAGGAGGTAACCTTAAATTCAATATAATGCCTATGAGTAAAAACAAGAATCAACATGTCACTCCACACCCTCAAGGAGGTTGGCAAGTCAAGGGAGCAGGAAATGAGAGAGCTACAGCAAAAACAACCACACAAGCTGAAGCAATAGAAATAGCTACACAAATAGCTAAAAACAAACAAGCAGACACCAAAATACATGGTAAAAATGGTAGGATAAGAGCTGGAAACAGTTACGGAAATGACCCTCACCCACCTAAAGATAATAAATAGAGATATGAGTATAGAAGAATTGCCTACATATGAAGAAGTTTTGACTTATTTAAAAAAGAAAAAGAGAACAAAACATTTATTATTAGGAAATGGTTTTAGTATGGCATATGACACTAATATATTTTCCTATAATGCATTACATGAGTTTATTGAAAACTTAGATGATGAAATTTTATTAAAGTTATTTGATATTATAGATACTAAAAATTTTGAACTAGTAATGAATCAACTAGATAACTTTATTAAGATGACAGAAGCATTAAATAAAGATGATTTGTTTATACAACAACTAAAAAATGCGCATAAAAAGTTAAAAGAGTGCCTAATTAACGCAATTCAAGAAGTGCACCCTGAGCATATATATAAAGTATCAGAAGAAGAGAGTTTATCATGCTTACAATTTTTATCTGATTATTTAGATGAGGAGCAAGGTAATGTTTTTTCAACTAACTATGACCTTTTGCTATACTGGTCAACTATGAGAAATGAAGTTGAAATACCCAAAGATGGTTTTGGTAGAGATATAGAAAATGAAGAAGAAGTAAAAAAAGGAATGGAACCAGAATATTCAGAATTATACTGGGGCCTGAATAAATTAAAACAAAGAATTTTTTATCTACATGGAGCTTTGCATTTATTTAATACAGGTATTCATATCATTAAAGAAACCTATAAATTGGAGTCCTTTCTTCTTCAAAATATTAAAACAAGATTAGAAAATGAACAATATCCTGTTTTTGTTACAGCAGGAAAAGCAGATGGAAAGTTAAAACATATAGCAGGAAATAAATATTTAAATTATTGTTATGATAAACTATCTGAAATTACAGGATCTTTAGTAACTTTTGGGTTTAATTTTGGAGAATATGATGACCATCTTATAGATGCAATAAATAAAGCAACGAAGTTCAGAGAAAGTGATGAAAAGCTCGATAAATTGTATAGTGTCTATATTGGAGTTTATTCAGAAAGTGATTTAGTTCATATTAAGTCGATTGAGCATAAGTTTAAATGTAAAGTTAATTACTACAATGCATCTACTGCAAATATTTGGGGTCTGATAAAACCTGTTGTAAATTTTGATATTGAAGAGGTAGCCTCTTAACTTTAAAATATTAATGATTATTTATCTGGATCAAAATATTATTAGCTTGATAGCCAATAAAGAAATTAGCCTAAGTACTCATAATAAAAATACTTTTGTTTATTCTAACGAGCACTTTAATGAGATTAGTAGGTCTAATAACCCTAAAAAGTATTTAGAAGCATTAGAATCAATAAATGCTAAACAAATTATTCAGCAAGTAGATAGTGATTTTAATATAATTGATAGTTTTTATTTAGATTTAAATAACTCAGCACAAGAAAACTATGCCGAACATATAGATACTTTATTAGAATGTAACATTGATGTTAGTAGTTTTGACTATTTAGTAGCTTTACTAAACCATGGGAAAGTTACAATAGAAGAAGTTGAAGCGGCTCAAAGTATATCTGATCAGAGTCTTATTAACCATTTAGAATCACTAGGAATAAAAGGTAAAAAAGAAGTGATTTTAAAGGCTACGGGTGACGCAATAAAAGCATTGAAACCATATTTTTCAGAAACTCAAAATATTGAAAAAGTAAGAAATGATTTCGATATACCTAGAGGGTTTATGTCTAATTTAAACCCTGAGTCAGCATTAGATAATATATGGGAGTGCATAAAACATCATTATGAAAATACAGGAATCAATAAAAATCAATTCTATGGTTTTGAGCCTTATCCTTGGCAAAGTGCAAAACATAATGTGACTGCTTCCATTCATGGTTGCTGTGCTATATTAGATATTATTGGTTATGCTTCTGAATCTAAATGTAGAAATATAAATAAAGTGCCAAATATTAGAAGTGACGCACAGCATATTGCAATGGCTACAGTTTGTGATGTTATTTTATCGTGTGATGAAAAAATAATTACAAGAGCTCAAGCTATTTATTCTTTTTTAAGAAAACCTGTAAAAACTAAACTAATTTCTATTAATAAGAAATAAATATTTAAAAATCTAACCACACCCTGTAAGAGTTCAAATGGCTGTAGTTACAAGGCATCTTAAGGCGAAGCTGTAGAAGAGCTACTGCGAGTCTTAAGTAACGCCGTAAATATAGTCATTTCAACTCTGCCTATTCATCCACTTTCCCTAGGGGTTTAACTTGTTCGGTTAGTGGGAATCTACGGTCATAGATTTGATCGGTAATTTGTCCTGCTTCGGCGTAGGTTAGGCAGCTCATTTCGTGTTTGGCGTCGATGTTGTCGATGTAGTGTAGCGCCCAGGCTTCTGGGGTTTTTGGGGTGACGGGTGAGCCGTAATCGAATTGTCCGTGGTGACTAAGTATGAGGTGTAGGAGGTGGAGTTTTGCCTCGTGGGAGCTAGGTTTTTGGATGCTGGCAAATGTTTCTGCGTTGGCGGTTTCGGTTTCTTTCCAGAGGTGGTTGACAAATTCGGTGCCAAGGGGGATGTGTCCCATGAGTTCGCCTTCGATTTTTCTGGTTTGGGTGAGGCTGTCTTTGGGGTAGTTGTTTTCCCAGAGTTTGCCAATGTCGTGGAATAGGGCGCCTGTGAGGAGTAGGTCTCGGTTCCATGTTGGGTAGACAAGACAGAGTGCGTCAGCTGCTCGCATCATCTGTGAGGTGTGCTCGATGAGTCCTCCTCGTCTGGCGTGGTGGTTTTTGCGTGCGGCGGCGGCACGTTTGAAACTGTCAGCATGTTTGGTGAGTAGGGTTTGACAGAGTAGGTTGAATCTAGGGTCTTGGATGCTCTGAGCAAGTTCGTTGATATCTTGCCACGCTTGTTCTTGGATACTGATTGTTTCTGGATCAGATTGGAGGAAGGCTTGTTTGTCCTCGTCGTTGATGGTGTAGAGACTGAGGTTTTTGGCTTCAATGCCGTAGTTTCCTTTGCTCCAATCTGCATCTAGCCCGATGAATTGCCCAATACTGGCACTGGCAAAAGTGTCAAAATCAGGTGAATTATCCCAGATTTTTAGTGAGAATGAGCTACTAGAATCGACAAAGGTGACTTCGAGATAGGGCTTGCCATTTTTGGTTTCTTTTTCGCTGATACTTTGGATTTGGGTGGCGACTTGCCCTGAAGTTTGGTTGTCTTGTAATTGATTGAGTTCGAGTATGGAAAATTTGCTCATAAATAAACTGTAATAGATGAGTTGCTGTTTGCAAAACTTTATTTTTTCATGGATTGACATAGCTTAATTTTTTGTCCAACCTCTGAGCAGTTTTTAATCATAAAATTATGTCTGATACTTACGATTTATTAGTAGTTGGAGGTGGTCCAGCTGGATATGTGGCCGCTATTCGTGGCGCACAGTTAGGTAAGAAAGTTGCCTGCGTTGAAATGGAGCGTGCAGGTGGTACTTGCTTGAACTGGGGTTGTATACCAACTAAGGCTCTTCTTAAAAATGCTGAGATGTACCATTCTCTTACGCATAAAGCCAAAGAATTTGGTTTGAGCTTTGATAATTTATCTTATGATTGGTCAACTGTGGTTAAACGTTCACGTGATGTTTCAGGTCGTTTGGCTGGGGGTATTGAATTTTTGTTCAAAAAGAATAAAGTCGATTATATTCGTGGTACAGCAAGTATTTTAGAAGAAGGCAAGGTTTCTGTTGAGGATGCTAAAGGAGCTGTAACGCAGTACAGTGCTGACAATGTGATTGTGGCTACTGGTTGTAAAGCTCGTGCAATTCCTAATTTGCCGTTTGATGGTAAGCGCATCATTAGCTCTAAAGAAGCAATGGTTTTAGAGGAGCAGCCTAAATCGATGGTGATTATTGGCGCGGGTGCTATTGGCACGGAATTTGCTTATATCTACAATGCATTTGGTACTAAGGTGACTATTATTGAAATGCAGGATCAATTATTACCTGTTGAAGATACTGAGATTGGTCAAGAACTCACTAAGTCGTTTGCTAAGCAAGGTATGGATGTACGTGTTGGGTCAAGTGTTTCTAAAACAGAGGTGGTTGCTGATGGTGTAGAGCTTACTGTAGAAAAAGATGGTAAATCAGAAGTCATCAAAGCAGATATTTGTTTGGTGGCGATTGGTGTTGAGCCAGTGATGCCTGAATTTGCAGTAGCTCCATTACTTGAGCGTGGTTATATTGATGTGGGTTCACGTTATGAGACTTCATTGCCTAATGTGTATGCTGTAGGTGATATCTCAGGTCCTCCTTGGTTGGCTCACGTAGCTAGTTTTGAGGCGGTTCAGTGTGTAGAAGGTTTGTTTGTTGACGGGCATGAGCCTCGTCAGGTTAATAATTTCCCAGGTTGTACCTATTGTCATCCTCAAGTGGCTTCTGTTGGCAAAACAGAGCGTGCGCTCAAGGAGGAGGGTGTTGCTTATCGTGTTGGTAAGTTCCCATTCCAAGCTATTGGCAAAGCTCAAGCTGCTGCTGATACAGAAGGTTTTGTAAAGCTTCTCTTTGGTGAGGAAAATCATGAATTACTAGGTGCACATATCATTGGTGATAATGCTACTGAGCTTATTTCAGAAATGGGTCTTGCCCTTGAAATGGAGGCTTGCGAAGAAGATATTCATTCCACTATCCATGCTCACCCAACTTTGGCTGAGGCTATTCATGAGGCAACTCTGGATGCTGGCGGTCACGCTATTCATTTTTAATTATATACTAGATGTCTAAAAGTTTTAAAGAAACTCTAACGCCAGAACTGGCTGAGAAAATGTTGATGTTTTTCCGTGAGGAGAATCGTGAAGGTTATAGATTTGCTATCAAACAGATGAGTCAACTCGCTCGTGTGCGTGATGTATTTATCTCAAAAAAGCCTGTCAAAGAACAAATTGCATGGCTCTATAAGCAGTTCCAACACCCTCAAGCTATCATGGTACTTGAGCATCTCTGCCAAGTGTGGCTGATGGAAGGGCAAAAAGATATGCTCATTACATTTTGTGAAGAAATGGGATTTGCTCATCAGCAAGGAACACTCGATCAAGAATTACCAGAGGAGTTACCTGCTGACAAAGTAGCTTCAGCAGTAGAAGAATTACTAGCTAATTATGATCAGGATTTAGTGGTCTTTTATTTAGAAGCTTTTAATGCTCAAAGAGAAAATGGTTGGGATACTCTTACAACTGCTATTGAGGGAATAGCGATTAAAGCCTAATTGTCTAAGTTGCTAATTCTCATAAAAAAAGCCTGTATCATTTATGATGCAGGCTTTTTTATGACTCAGTGTTAAATCGCAGTTCTGAGTTTAATAATTAGAGTTTACTTTTAAACTTTCTAATTGCTCTTCGAGGGTTTTAATGAGTGCCTCTATGGCAATGAGCTCTTGTGGGTATGGCCTGTAATTGAGTTGGAGTTGGTAAAGTCTGTCTAGTGCAGCTACTCTTTCTCCATACTCTCTGAGGTAGTTAATACTATGGAATTCAAGGCGTAATTGCTGGTGTGGATTAGGAGAATGACCGTTCGCATAGAGTTGAATAGCGTTTGCCCAGGCTGCTTGAGCTTCTGGGTTAATAGTTTTACTTGTTTCTTGGGACTGAATGAGTAAGCCTAATTGCTCCGAGTAAAGGGGATAGCTTGGATGCAGATCACATAGATTGCGTAACTCTTGGATTTGCTCTGCGATGCTACGAGTTTGAGCTATTTCTCGTAGGTGTTTGTAAGGGATTGCACTAGAGCTAGCTGGTGATAAGTAGCGAGCATTTTTGGCAAAAGGACGGTAGAGAGGGTCTCCAATCGCTACAGCCTGCCAAGATAAAGCAGGCATTGAATAGTAAGCGGATTCAATAAAGCTAGCCCCAGTTAAAAGGCGCTCATAAAACAAATCGTAATGATGAGTGAATTGCAAGTAGGGCTCATGAGCGTTGCCTAGAGCTGCTGCAGCCCCTTTTTTGATGAGGCTAGGTGTCCATGCTTTACTGCCTATTTTAAAATTACTAGCGCTCCAAGAATATAAGTGTGAGCCAATAGCTCCTTGTTTCAATTTAAAATCAGGGTTAAGGAAAGGACCGTTAAGAGAGCCTGAGTACCAACCAAAATACAAAACAGTGTCTGGAGATAGAGGGTAGTTGGTACTGTAGACGTCTTTGTGGGGATGAATGATACTAGGCATACCTAATTTGAGAGATTGTTGGTAAATATTGTTTAGCCAGCCATTGCCAGCTTTAACTGCACTTTTGGGGCCATTGGTGTCAATAGCTACAGCTCCCCATAAACCTTTTTTTTCTACAGCGATAGCATCATCAATCATACGGTAACAATCATGCCAATCAATAGCGTCAATGCGGCCCACCATAGTGAGGATGTTTCTATTAAAAATAGAAGGAATAGCCTTAAAATATGGATTATTTAAAAGTCCTTTAAGCTCATAATTAGCTAAGCGTAAAAGGCTGAGTTCAGAATCAAGTGATGAGGATGTTTGCTCTAGCCATTCTTTACCTACGAACTTTCTCTGCTCTATATTTTTTAGCCGTAGTGGCACGCCCTTGATGCAGACAATGAGCTTAATACGGCAAATGTTAGATAAGTTTTTTTTGTCAAATTTGGGCTTTGACCACCAACTATTAGTGGTGAAACTTTTAGATAAAGGTTTAACTAGCTTGGTTTGGTAATCCTGATGAGTGATATCTTGATCATTAGGCAGCTCTAAACCTATAACTTGAGTGATGGGTATATTGCGAGCTTCAGCGTAGTAATAAGCAAGCTTTTGAGACTGGGGAATAGATGAATTGTAGATAACGACAACTTCGTCCCCTTGAATGGCGCTAGATGCAGTTTGAAGTTGAGAGTTGAAGCTGATTTGGGCCTGCGTATGAAGAATTGCATAATGAGCAAAAATGAATAAGCTTAGGCTTAATGAAATAATTCTTAATGGTTTAGTAAGTTTTGTTTTCATACAAATAGGCATCAAGAAAACTCAGGAAATTTTTGTTCCCATTGTTTTTTAGCAATGAGAATGTTATCTGCTTTTTGGCGCGGAGATAATTCCCAAGTCAAAGGCATTTGCGGAGTAAAGCTCTCTAGTACCTTGGGGTAATCGATGGTTCCCGTGAATGGAACTTGGTGGTCTTTATGAGGTGCTATAACGTCATGTAGATGCCCACCTATAAGATATGGTTGCATTTGCTGTATCCATTGTGTGTGATTAAGTAAGCTTAGATGATGTTTGCGCTCTACATGTCCAAAATCATGCCAGTAACCAATTAGATCGTGCTCCGCGAAGTGTTTCTGAATAAGTACCATTTCATTTTCAGCAGGGAACTGCTCGTAATGGCTACGAGATTCTAGGGCTAGCTTTAAATTGTACTCTTCGGCTTTAGGAATTAAGTATTCGATGGATTGAATAACTTTTTCGCTGAGTATTTTGCTGTATTTTGCGCGACGTTTGATAAATTTAGCTAGTAGTTTTTGATATTTTTTAGAGTCAATAATTTCAGCGATGGGCTTGTCGGGCTCATCTAAAATAAGTTGTTCTAGCTTATTGGTCCAATCAGTTTTCTTTAACTTGGTACTGCCAAGGTGCAAGACGACATACTCCGCTTTAAATGAAGCAGCCACTTCAAAAGTTTTTATAGTATTGTTAATAGCTTGGCGGTATAGGCTAGGGGTTTTGTCAGTAAATTGATAGACATCAGGATGATCCACTAATACTTCTACAGGCGATGGAAAAAAGTTATGAACTCCAGCGCAGGTAAATTTATTGTCTTTGTAAGCTTCTTTAAAGTCTGGAAGCTTAGAGAGGTGAGTGCCATGACTTAGCTCTAGGTGAGAAAAGCCAAGCTCTAAAATTTCTTCTATAGCTGCATGGCCGCTTTTATGGCGATGATTATTCCAGCATGTTGAGAAAGCTATCATAGGTTCTAATATTCAACTTTTATCTTTGTTTTTCAAGCGAATTCGCCAGTCTATGTTTAAAGTAAGGAAATACTCTAAATATTGTGGTTAATCAGCCCCTGTATATTAGTTATTATGAGAGCTTTAACATACAAAACAAATAGATATTTTAGTTGCAAAATCATGTTAAATTTGTTGTATGGAAATAGAAATTTTAAAGATGCAGCTCTACTTTGTTTGGTGCGAGTTTGCTAATCATTGTTATGAATACTTTAGATCCTAACCAAAAAAAAATACAACTCATTCAAGATTTATTAGAATCAGCTGAAAAATCAGTGCAGCATGCCAAAAATCTTTTGGAAGAATTAACCAATGCAAGCTCTAGTGGTGCTTCTACTTTTGATAGTAATGTTAAAATTATCGAAGGTGTATTCAAAGGAGACCACCTCTTAGGAGATGATTCAGAGCGTTATGAAGTGGCTGCCAACTACGCTAGTAAATCAAAAATCATTGAAGGCTCACGTTTACGTGGTACGATTATGCCTGATGGACGTATTAAATATACTATTACTGAAAAAGCTCAATATGAGCTTAAATTAGGAAGAGTAG
Organism: Akkermansiaceae bacterium UBA4581; assembly: GCA_002386905.1. Lineage (GTDB taxonomy): Bacteria > Verrucomicrobiota > Verrucomicrobiia > Verrucomicrobiales > Akkermansiaceae > UBA4581. Next base: position 68,980 of record DGKB01000033.1, read on the forward strand.
TGACTAATGACCAGCATGAAACGCTCATTCAGATTGATGATTACCAAGCTAAAGTGCTTTGGGAGTCGATTACTTTCTTTCGCTTAGAAGAGGGTGATGAAGCCTATATTAGAGTGCCAAAAGGTCAAAAGGCTGAGTTTGCGGTCATTGACTCATCTCTAACAGAAGAAGAAGGTAACTGGTAACCAAATAATAGAATGAGTCAAAATTTTGAACAATTGTGCAACCTGCATGTTTGTGACCTAGTTGCTTATGAGCCTGGTAAGCCTATTGAGGATACAGCACGTGAGCTTGGGTTAGATCCAGATACTATTGTTAAATTAGCTTCTAATGAAAATAATTTAGGCCCCTCAGCTAAAGCTGTGGAGACCATTCAATCTCAATTAGCTGATATGCATCTCTATCCAGATGGTGGTGGTTATGCATTGCGTACTGCTTTATCTGAAAAATTAGATGTAGATTTTGATCAGATTATTTTAGGTAATGGCTCTAACGAGATTATTGAATTACTTAGTCACGTCTTTTTGAATCCACAAGTTAATTTAGTGGCATCGGAGCATGCTTTTGTGGTGTATCGTTTGATGGGCAATTTATTTGGAGCGAATTATAAGAAAGTAGCTAACCCAGATTTTAAGCACGATTTGCCAGCTATGTTGGCGGCCATTGATGAGAATACACGCCTTGTATTTATTGCTAATCCTAATAACCCTACAGGTACTGATGTGACACAGGCTGAAATAGATGCCTTTATGGAGGCTTTGCCTGAGCATGTTATTGCTATTTTTGATGAGGCTTATTATGAGTTTTTGGATGAGCCAGTTGATGTGCTTAAATATGTACGTCAAGGTCGAAAAGTATGCGTGTTGCGTACATTTTCAAAAATTTATGGTTTAGCTGCTTTACGCATTGGTTATGGTGTAGCTTCCAAAGAAGTGGCTAGTATTTTACAAAAAGCGAGACAGCCATTTAATACTAATTCTCTAGCTCAAGCTGCAGCTATCGCAGCGCTCGAAGATGAGGAGCATGTAACAGCTACGCGAGCCATGAATAAGGCAGGATTGGCTTATTATGAGCAAGTATTCAAAGAAATGAATCTTGAGTATGTACCTTCTGTAGCTAACTTCATCCTTGTTAAAGCAGGTCAAGGAGAGGCTGGGCAAGAGTTATTTGAAGCAATGCTTAAGCAGGGCGTGATTATACGTTCTATGAAATCTTATGCTCTCCCAGAATGGGTGCGTATCTCTATTGGGACTCAAGCACAGAATGAACGCTGTGTAGAAGTTCTCAAAAATATTTTACAATAAATAATATACATGAAACAATTTGATAAATTAACGTGGATAGCACTATCTGCTTGTGGCGTACTGCTAGCTTTAAATTTCTATTATAGTTCAAAAATTGAACAAGAGCGTCTTCGCCAAGAAGCTCTAAAACCTAAACCCGTTGCCACAGAAGTTTTAGGTACAAATACAGCAAAAGATTTAGGTTTAGCTGTGAATTCTACCAAAGAAGTTTCCTTAGTAGAAGAAACTTACAGTTGGAAAACTCAAGAAAGTGAGATTGTATTTACTAACATTGGTGGTGGTATTAAGGAATTACATGTGCTTAACGAAAATAACGTTGAGAGTGATATTCCTGTAGCTCTTAATGCGCAAGCTAAGTTGCCTATTGGTGGTTTCTTTTATAAAGGCGAGTTAGATCAGGCTCCTGTAAGTTATAAATTAGTGGAGAGCTCTGCACAACGTGTGGCTTATCAAGCTGTACTGCCATCAGGTTTGATGGTTACCAAGCGTTTTACGCGTCTATCTTCTGAGGAGCTTGCTTCTGATTTTCGTGTTGAGCTTAGAATTGAAGTGACTAATACCTCTGAGGAACTTATTGATTTAGGGCAATACCAAGTTTATGTAGGTAGCCTTAGGCCTCTCTATGCTCGTGAGTTTGATAATCAAATTGGTGTTTACGCAGCTAATGATAAGCTTAAATTTTTACACTCTTTGAAATTCAAAGATAAAACTCCAATCAAGACGATAGAGAAAGAGCAAGCCGAGCTTTTTGGAGTTTCTAACCAATTCTTTACTATTTTATGGGAACCTAAGGTTATCAATCCTTTATTAGAGCTTACAGGTAGAGGCTTTAAAGTTCCATTAGACGACCATGGTAAAGCGTTTGATAAGAAAAAGGGGGTTGAAGCTTATTTTCCATTACAGCAACAGCGTTTAGCTCAAAAGGATAGCATCAATTATAGCTATAATTTATATATTGGACCTAAATACCGTGAAACTTTAGTTGAAATCAAAGAGTCATGGGGTAAGGTCATGAATTATGGATGGTTTAGTTTAGTAAGTATTTTTCTTAACTGGATGATGAACAACTTTGCTGACTGGTATAAAGCGGTTCCTAACTATGCTTGGGGGTTAGCGATTATTAGTTTGACGATTTTCATTCGTATTATTCTCTGGCCTTTACATCAAAAATCAACACGCATGATGAAAAAAATGGCTAAACTCCAGCCAAAGATTAAAGCTATTAAAGAGAAATACCCTAACAATCCCAATAAGCTCAATCAAGAGACGATGAAGCTTTATAAAGAGTACCAGTTAAACCCTATGGGAGGTTGCCTACCTATGTTTTTGCAAATTCCTATTTTCTTTGGTTATTTTAAAATGTTGCAATCTACTATCGAATTACGTGGTGAGTCATTTCTCTGGATTAATGACTTATCACAGCCAGATACGCTGTTTAGCTTTGTGTTACCTTTTGAAATTCCTATTATAGGTCACTATATTCCTATTAATTTACTTCCTATTTTAATGGCAGTTACGATGGTGATTCAAATGTCATTAACACCTGCTTCAGGCGATAAAATGCAACGCACAATGATGAAGCTCATGCCTTTGATGTTCTTTGCTTTTTGTTACAACTATGCAGCAGCTTTGGCACTGTACTGGACGACTCAGAATATATTCTCGATTGGGCAAACTCTGCTTATTCAAAAATTGCCAGAGCCAGAGCTCAAGCAAAGCAATAAACCTCAAAAAGAAGGATTTTTAGCTAAATTAGCAAGACAAGCTGAGGAAATGCAACAAGCTCAAGCTGCGCAAAATACAACTAAAAAACCAGTGAAGAAATCTGGTAAAAAACGTTAATCATGATGGGGGCTTGTTTAGCAACTATAGGGTTTGAATTATTAAATCCAGTTCAACTTGCTATAATTGGAGCTTTATTTGGCTCGTTTTTTGGTTCGTTTTATAATGTAGTTATTTATCGAGTACCGTTAAGCTTATCTGTGAATAAGCCAGCTCGCTCTTTTTGCCCTAGTTGCAAAGAACAAATTCCAGCTTGGCGTAACATACCTATTTTTACTTGGCTCATACAGGGTGGCAAAGCTGCTTGCTGTCATACAAAAATAGCTTTTCGTTATGTTGCGGTTGAGTTTGTTGTCGCTGCTTTATTTGCTTGGGCTTTTGTCGTTTATCCTCCAGAGCAACTGGTTGTCTATTTAGCTTTTTATTCTATCTTACTTATTATTAGTATTATTGATATTAAGCATTATATTATACCTGTGAACTGGACTTGGGGTGCGGCTGTCATTGCCGTTATTGCTGCAGGATTTAATCAAATGATTACCGAGTCAGGTTTCATGCACTTATGGAACGAATCTTGGTGGAGCAGAGCTGGAGGGGCAATACTAGATGGTTTGGTTTGTGTAAGCTTTTTATGGGGGATTGCTATTTTGGGTAGACTTGCTTTTGGGCGTTTGAAATGGAGTGTTAATAAGCAAAATTCTGAAAAACCACTCAAATGGCATATTAAGCAATCTGCCGACAATAAAGATATTATTCTAACCATTAAAGATGCAGCTATTAGCAAATCAGGTAAAAATAGTGAGGCAGCATGGTCAGATATTTTTACGCGTAATAAACAGCGTATTATAATGCAGGTTGAATCCCTTAAAATAAACTTGAATTCAGGTGTAAAGGCCTTTAAGCAAGGTCAATTAGAAATCTACCACGATAGATTGGAGTGGAGTGATATAAATCAAAACTCCGAAGCAAAGCTAAATAAAGAAGTTGTTAATATAGAAGATATTAAAGATTTCTCAGGTGAGTCGACCTTTATTAAAATACCTAGAGAAGCCATGGGCGAAGGAGATATCCATTTATTAGGTATGCTTGGAATGTTTTTGGGGTGGCAATCAGGTATTTTTATTATTATTGTAGCGTCTTTTATTGCGTTAATTTTTGCTATTTTAGCTCGTTTTAAAATGGGACATCAGTTACCTTTTGGTCCTTTCCTTGCATCAGCTGCTGTGATATGGGTTTTAGGAGGAGAGCATTACTGGCAACTTTACTTGGCCTTAATAGGCTTTAACTAGTCAAAATATGAAATCATCAACAACTACCACAGAACAACTTCTAAAAGAAGGGCTTGAATTAGCCTCAGCTTGCGCACAAGTTTGCCAAGAGATGAAAGCTGTCAAAACAACAATCATTAAAGTCAATGGAGTTTCAGATCTAACTGATTATTTTGTGATCGCTACAGCTAACTCCACTTCGCATTTAAAAGGGGTGACTAATAATGTACGCAAAAATATATTAGAGAGCTTGAAAACTGATCCAGTTTACCAAAACCCTGATCATACAAGTGGTTGGATGGTACTAGACTACATTAATGTTATGGTTCATGTCTTTACCGAAGAAACTCGTGATTTATATGATTTAGAGCGTCTTTGGGGAGATGGAGAAGTTATCTTTGAGCAAGAAGATATAAACCAAAAATAAGTTTCTCAATCTACTAAAACTACGTGAGAGTCGAGCTTATAACTACTGGTAATGAGCTATTGATAGGTCATACTATCAATACGAATGCTGCTTGGATAGGTGAGCAACTATTTAGCTTAGGTGTTAGTTTGCAACGTCATGTAACGGCTCCAGATGGAGAAGTACTTAAAAGTGTATTCGCAGAGAGTTTAGAGCGTAGTGATTGTGTCATTATCACAGGAGGCTTAGGACCTACTAGTGATGATTTGACCAGGGATTATGTAGCTGAACTGCTCGGGTTAGAAATGATTCAAGATGAGCAAGCTATGCGCTCATTAGAAGCTTTTTTTGCAAAGCGTAATCGTGAAATGCCTGTAGATAACTACAAGCAAACCTTATGCCCAGTGGGTGCTGAAATTATGGAGAACCATATGGGAACAGCTCCAGGACTATGGTTTCCAGAGGTTATAACAGGGAAGTATAATTGTTCTATTGTTTTATTACCTGGGCCGCCTATGGAGCTAAAACCTCTGTTTACCCAAGAAGTCATGCCTAAATTAAAATCACGTCTTATAGACAGTGAGAAAACTCATTACCAAGAGTTACGTTTTATTGATGTAGGAGAGAGTGATTTTCACCAAGTTTTAGATGAAAAATTTGCCTCAATTAATAATTTAGAAGTTGGGTATTGTGCCCGATTAGCAGAATTAGATTTACGCCTTTTAGGGTCACAAGAGGCTATTTTTCAAGCAGCTAAATTAGCTAAAACTGCTTTTGCTTCGTATTATTTGTCCGATACAAAACAAAGTATAGAAGCTTTAGTTATTGAGTGCGCAACGAAAGCAGGCCAAACTATCAGTGTAGCTGAGAGTTGTACAGGAGGTCTGATCAGTCATCGTTTAACTAATATTGCGGGTGCTTCTGCTGTGATTAAACAAAATTGGGTAACTTACTGCAATCAAGCTAAGCAAGACTCTTTAGGAGTTAGTGCTACTAGTTTAGATTGTCATGGAGCTGTAAGCGAGCAAGTAGCTCAAGAAATGGCAATGGGTGCTTTAACTAAAGCAGGTGCTAGTTATGGCATTGGAGTGACAGGCATAGCAGGTCCCGACGGAGGAACAGAGGATAAGCCTGTAGGCCTTGCCTATATTGGATTAGCCACAAAAAATGAAGACGGCAATATTGTTAGTTCAGTGACTAAGGTTTACTCACCACGTAACAGACAATCTTTTAAACAAGTGGTATCTCAAAAAGCCTTATTTGCACTCTATAAAGCGATTATTTAGAAAATCTACCAGTTTGGAGGAAAGCTAAGCACTGTTGTTTGACTTCTTTATCTCGCATAATAAAAGAGTGAGATGTTGGTAAAACTAGATAATCTGTCATAGAAGGGTGTTTAGTATTTTCAACAGGTACTTTTCCATCATCTTGACCTGGTATTAAGGCGCTGTAGAGAGGGTTTAAGCTATGTTTGCCCGCTATAATCCCTAGATAACGAAATTTATAAGGTTGCTGGTTTAGTTGATGAGGTTTGCCATTGGCTGTTGTACATAATTGCTCTCCCGCTTCACCTTGAATCCATTTTAATAGTTTAAAGTCACCAAATTTATCAATCAGAGGCGACCCGTAATTAGGTGGAGCAAGCATAACGACTTTGCCCAATTGCGGAATGTTTTTTTGGGATAGGTATTCTCTAATTAGAATGCCTCCTAAAGAGTGAGTTACAATATGAATACGTTGACTACCGTGCATGAGGCATTGCTCTAACATTGCAGGGAGGTAGTCTTGAGCTAATTTTTCTATAGGTGCTTTAGTAGATGGGTATCCTGTATTGACTACGTGATAGCCGTGTTCTTCTAAGAATTTTTGCATAGGTGTCATAGCTCGATAACTACGACATAATCCATGAAGCAGAATGACGCTTTCTTTTTTATTGGGAATAGAAGGCTGCTTAGCAAGGCTCATTGAGCCCAAGCTAAGAAAAATAATATGAATAAAAACAAACAGCTTCATTAGAGTAGCATTATTTTTTGATTAGTTTTTTGAGTTCTTTTATATCTATGACTTTGAGTAGGTGGCTACCTATTAAATAAAAGCTTCCAGCTACAAGCAACCAAATACCAAGAAAGAGAAAGTCAAATAGATTACCTAAATCGGTCCAAATTGAACCCAAGGGAGCCAGAGCATACAGCGCTCCAGCGAATATTAAACATAACCCAACAAGTTTTATAATATAAAAATAAAAACTGCGAGTAAATCCAAAAGGTTTAGGTAAGAAAATAGCTAGTGATATATTTTGAATGCCTGCAGCTACAGAGGTAGCTAAAGCGATACCGACAGCTCCATGAGATCTAAACCACCACCAACCTAAAAATGTATTAATAATGATAGATATGATAGATATAATCATAGGTTTCTTGGTGTCAAGAGAGGCAAAATAAGGAGCTTGAAACACTTTGTTAAGCACATAAAAAGGTAAGCCAACAGCAAAAGCTTGCAATACAAGAGCTGTTTGGGCTGCAGCCTCTAAAGTAAAATTGCCACGATAAAATAAGACATGAATAATTTCATAAGGCAGCACTAACATAATAGTTGTTGCAGGTAGAGCAATCCATAAGCATTTTTTGGCAGCATCTATGAAGTCAGCTTGAGCTTCAAGTGGTTTTTTTGCGCTTAGTTTTCGACTAATCAGAGGTAACAAGATGACTCCATAAGAAATACCCACAATACCTATAGGAAGCTGATTAACCCTATCCGCAAAGTACAGATAAGAGATAGCCGACTCTTGACCAGAAGCAATAGCATGACCAATAAAGATATTTAGTTGCTGTACACTTGAGGCCAAAATCCCAGGAACAATAAGCTTGAAAAGTTCATGGGTTTCTCGAGTGATTTTTGGGAAAGCAAACCTAAGTCTAATACCTGCTTTATAGCAACAGACCCAAAGCAAACCTAGTTGCATGAACCCAGCAACACAGACAGCTATACTAAGAGCATAAGCAATATAGCTTAAATTATGATCTATTTTTAAAAAAGGAATGTAAATCAGTAGAGTAATTAAAAAACAGATATTAAGCAAAATAGGAGCAAAACCTACGGCTGCAAATTTTTTAAGTGTATTAAGAATGCCTCCTAACTGAGCAGTTAATGACATGCAGAACAGGTAACTAAACATGATTTTTCCGCAATTAGTAGCAAGAGTTAGTGTTTCAGGTTGGCTTTTGAAACCAGGAGCTAGCAAGGTAATGAGCCACTCCATCTTGATGATGAAGAGTACTGTCATAGCTAGTAAAAAAATACCTAATAAGCTCAACACTTGGTTGGAAAATTTAACGGCGTCTTCTCGGCCTTGCTCTTCTAAAGCCTTAGAAAACAAAGGGACAAAACCTGCATTAAAAGCACCTTCACCAAAAATACGTCTAAATAAATTAGGAAACCTAAAGCCTGTAAAAAAAGCATCACTAGCCCAACTAGCTCCTAAATAATTAGAAATTAAGATATCTCTAATGTAGCCAAGTAGGCGACTCACAGAAGTAAGCCCAGATAAGGTAAGAAAGGCTTTAAACATAGGCAAAAAAACTCATTAGTAATTGATAGAAGCCTTTCGTAATCTATCCATAATAGCTACCCCAATATCAGTTTCGGAGACTGGCTCAGCTATAATTTCGTCTAGACCAGCAGCATCAAGCTTACGTAATAAAAAGTAGAGTCTAACTGAGGCTTCACTAAGCTTGCCTCGGCTAGGACTAAGTACTTCTATAGATTTCCAATCGTGGAGCTCTGTATAACTTTTTTTGTCGTCGCCTTTGTAGCTTAGTAACCCGTAGCGCTTACCTTCTTCTGGTTGAAAGTCTTCAAATTTATGAATGAGGCGTAAGGGAGTTTTTGGTGAGTAGTGAACTTTAAATTGTCCTGGAGCTTGAACTTTTTGCTCTTCTTTGGCTGCTTTTAGAAAGGTTTTTCTTACAGGGGCAAAAGCTTGTAATTCTTTAATACTTACAGGTCCCGGACGAAGCATATTAATAATAGGTTTAGCTCCTGAAAAATCAAAACTAATAATAGTACTCTCAACGCCGTTATTACAAGCTCCATCATCGATAATAAGAGGAATATCACCACCTAACTCTTCAAATACAGCTTGTGCTGAAGTGGGGCTAATACTCTGAAATTTGTTAGCGCTAGGAGCGGCTACAGGCGCCCCTAGTTGCTTGATGATTTTACGCAGAACAGGGTGAGCTGGAATTCGCACAGCTACAGTATCTAAACCTGCTGAGACTAGGTCAGATATCTGCTCTGTTTTTGGAAGGATTAGAGTCAACGGACCAGGACAAAAAGCTTCGATAATATCATTAACTAATTTTTGTTGTTCTTCTGGAATTGAGACTACATATTTCAACTGGTTTTTATGAATATGGATGATGAGAGGGTTATGATTTGGGCGGTTTTTGACCTCAAAAATTTTATTAACAGCTGCATCATCATAGGCATTAGCACCTAAGCCATAAACTGTTTCACTAGGAATAGCCACGAGCTCAGAATTTTTTAGATACTTAACCGCTAGGTTGACGGCATTATCATAATCTTCAAAATCAACACTGTGAATAATAGTTTCCATAAATTTCTTGTAGTCTAGGTCATTTTAAAGCAATGAAAAGAGAAAATAATTAAAATGCTTGATAAAAGTATAGAATTAACTATTTTACTTAGGTAACTATTATTATGAAAAATCCAATTATTTTAATTATCCTTAGTCTTATCCTTCCTCCACTAGCTGTATTTTTTAAAGCAGGTGCTGGTAAAAGCTTAATCATTAATATTATTCTTTGCTTCTTATTCTTTATTCCTGCTGTGATTCATTCACTTATTGTATGTTTTAAAAAGTAAGAATTAATGACCATTATTTATAATAAAAAGCCACTGATGATTATCATCAGTGGCTTTTTTTGTAGTTAAATAAAGTATTAAAATATTTTTAATCACACTACACGACAAAAAAATTAATGATACCATAAAGTATTTGATTCGCCCAGCCAAGCTTTGGCTGTCTCTCACCCCTCGAGGGGGCTTCTCGAATGCTTAAGCATTCTGCGAGTCTTATCAGCTGCACTACTCGTTTACTGATTTTGCTCTTAGGCAAGGCATGAGAGCAAACTGGTATATGCATACCAGTTAAGGGAACAACACAGCATAAGGGAAAAAGAGCTATGGTTTCTTTTATCTTATTAAAGTAACGCAGTTACCCTAATTTTACTAAAACTTTCATTTTCTTATTTATCATCATTCTTTTAATTAACTTCAATTCACCTATGACCATTAAAATCTTCCTCCTATCGTTGATTTTTTGTCGTGTAGTGTGATTTTTAATAGCCCTTTACTATATATTCACTTAAATAAGTTGCCTAAGAGTTACTTAAACGTTGTCTAACAACTTCATAGAGGCAAATACCTGTAGCTACACTTACATTGAGACACGGTACATGACCTTGCATAGGTAAGGATATGAGTTGATCGCAGGCTTCCTCAGTAAGTCTGCGAACACCACTTTCTTCGGAACCCATAACAATAGCCGTAGGTCCTGTAAAATCTATGTCATAGACTGATGTGGTTGCTTGATCAGAGGTTCCAGTAATCCAAATGCCCTCGGCTTTGATTTGCTCCATAGCACGTTTTAGGTTGGTTACTCTAAAGAAATTGCAAGTTTCTGCCGCTCCTACAGATACACGATTAACCGTATCATTAAGGCTTGCTGCGCGGTTTTTAGGCACGACTACGGCTGTTACTCCAGCTCCATCAGCTGTACGCAAAATAGCGCCCAAATTACGAGGATCTTGAACTTCATCTAAAATCAAGACCAGAGGGTTTGGATGAGACGTGATAGTGTCAATGAGTTCGTCTTCTGGCTTTTCCTTGAGTAATTGAGTGCCGACTCGATCATGTCTGCTGACATGGCGATTGTGACGAGCCTCATCATGATTCTGTCGTGATTTCTTTTTAAAGTTAGCCATCATTAAAGTTTTGATTAAGAATTAATTTCAAAAAAAGATTTGATAAGGTTGAGTCCGTTATCTTGGCTTTTTTCTGGATGGAATTGAGTAGCTAACAAATGTCCTTTAGCTACAGCTGCGTCAAATGGTTCGCCATAGTGACTAGTTGCAAAAATAATTGAACGATCTACTACTTCTGGAAAATAAGAATGTACAAAGTAGAAATAAGGCTCGTTGGGTAACTCTTTTGCATAATTATGATTATTTTGAATTGTAGCTGTATTCCAGCCCATATGTGGAATTTTTAGGGTTTCGCCATGTTCTTGAGTAACTTTAAATTTACGCACTTGCCCTTTAAATATACCTAAACCATTAATTCCTGGAGATTCTGTACTGCTTTCAAAAAGGACCTGATAACCAATGCAGATACCTAGAAATGGCTTGTCTTCTGCAACCCATTCAAGAATGGAGGGTTCTAAGTTTTTAGCTCGCAACTGCTTCATAGTATCTCCAAAAGTCCCTTGACCAGGAAAAACTAAATGAGTAATTTTTTTAAAATCTTCAGGTCCATGAACCCAAACGCAATTATAACCAAGAAACTCAATAGAGCGGCGTACACTCTGAAGGTTACCTCCAGCGTAATCAATAATCCCAATTAAACTTGTTCTTTTAGCGACAATGAGCTCGTCCTCAGACTGCTGCAGGTCTTGAGTAGCTTTATCTACACTTCGCCCTGCAGTTCTTCCTCCAAGCTCATTTTCATCTAAAATACCTGCGTTTAATGAAGGTGTTGAGCTTTTAGCGACAATGAGCTCGTCCTCAGACTGCTGCAGGTCTTGAGTTAAAGAGGGCTTAGGTTCAAAAGTCATTGTAGACTGTGTGTGATTGATGAGGCTCTAGAAAATCACTTAGAGCATTTCTTTAGTGCTAGGTAATTTGCCTTGCATAAAAGGGTCTTGATGTACGGCTACACGTAAAGCACGAGCTAGTGATTTAAAGAGAGATTCTACAATATGATGACCATCTCTACCGTAAAAAACTTCAGCATGAATATTAGAACGTAAATGATTGCTTAACGCTCGGAAGAATTCCTCTACCAAAGAAAAAGGTAAATTAGCTGGAGAAGGGGTGTCATCCGCTGCAATAAATGTCAAATAAGGACGATTACCTAGGTCTATAACTACGCGTGTAAGGGTTTCATCCATAGGTATATAAGCGTGGCCATAACGGGTAATCCCAATTTTATCACCTAAAGCAACACGAATAAGCTCTCCTAAAACAATAGCAACATCCTCAACTGTATGGTGAGCATCAACCTCTAAATCGCCAACAGCTTTAAGTGTTAAATCAAACGAACCGTGTAAAGTTAGAAGGGTTAACATATGGTCAAGAAATGCATGACCAGTATCAATACTAGATTTACCTGAACCATCTAAATTAAGCGTCATCTCAATTTGGGTTTCAGCGGTATTTCTAACCCAAGTTGCGATGCGCTGATTATCACTATTTTTAATTAAAGTAGGCGTGCTCATATTTTTGCAAAGTCTAAGCGAGCAATAGCTCTAAGTCAATTTAAACCTTTGGCCTTATGATTTAGTATAAAGGTGTAGTAATTAGTTGAGGCAAAGAAGTGGCCTTGCTCATGTGCTTGCAATTGATAGTCGAGCCAATTTTGAGCCTCTTTTTCTTCTAGAATGTGTAATGCTGTAATAAGCTTAGCTAGGCCATGAATACTCGATAACCAAAAGTCACCTTGACCGACTTCGCTCAAGGTTAAGCTATAATTATTGGTAATTTTTAAGCCTACTTGTTTTATATATTGAGGGACTTTCCTGCATATGTCAGGATTTTTCGCGATACCTGTCATCAGCTTATAGTCAATTATTCTGCCCTGTTCTGTATCATCGTAAGCAAAAGTTGCGGATAAAAAGTCAGTATCAAAAATAATAATCTGTCCATCGGGATTTAGTAGCTGTTTAGCTTGCTTAAGCATTGCGCTTGGATTAGACAGATGCCCTAGTAATGTGTGCATGATAATGCAGTCAAATTTCTGATGATATGGTAGAGGCTCTCCAATTTTAGATAACTGCCATTGAATTTTACTCTTTGGATGAGTTGATTGTTTAGCTTGCTTTAGAAAGCTTTGACTTATATCACAAGCGTGAATTTCTATGTTAGTATGATGAGCTGATTTGTTCAGCTGTAATTCTAGATTTTTAATAACAGGCCCAGTACCACAACCTATTTCTAAAATGGAAGCAGGGTTAGCATGAATCACCACATCAAAATAAGGTTGATATAAAGCTTGGAATTTAGGGTGTGCTGCCCGTTCTTCGAGGCGGGAGCTAATAGCATCAATAACTTTTGCATTTAAGTTGTCAGGATTAAGATATGGATCTGACATATTAAAACGTTTGGGCTGGCAGTGACTGAGAAGTAATAATTTTTATTACGCATTATTTGCAATAATCCACTCTTCTAAAGCTTGAGCTTGCTCAAGTGTATCAATACCAGGATGAGTTGATTCAGTGATAGATATGGCTATATCTACTCCGTTATCAAGAGCTCGGAGTTGCTCTAATTGCTCAGCTTGCTCAAGAAGGCTTGGCTTGAGCTGGTTCCATTGCATCAGTAATTCGCGCTGATAACCATAAATACCTAGGTGACGATAATGGACTAAACCCTCTGGAAACTGACGAGTAAAAGGAATAGGGCTACGCGAGAAATAGAGGGCTTTACCTAGTTGATTGATAGCGACCTTGACCATATTAGAATCATTGATGTCTTCAGTGATTTTAAAAGGAGTTGCAGCAGTTACCATAGGCACCTCAGGTTGATCTTTGAGGGTTTGAATAAGCGAATCAATAAGCTCAGGCTCAATGAGCGGTTCATCTCCTTGTACATTAATGATGTGGGTAGCTTGAGTTTCTTGCTCGATAACTTCGATGAGCCGATCTGTGCCTGTGGCATGCTCAGATGAAGTCATCATGAAGCGCCCACCAAAAGTGTCGACTACTTGAGCTATACGTTCATCATCAGTAGCTATAATGATATCATCAGCAAGTTTACAAGAGCTAGCTTGCTCCCATACCCATTGAATCATAGGTTTTCCAGCAATTAAATGCAAAGGTTTGCCTGGAAATCGAGTTGACCCATAGCGAGCAGGTATAACAATGAGAAATTTAGACATAGCTCAATAAGAAGTTGAACTGTTAAAGCTTCATGTTTAAGGCTTCAACGACTTGCTCAACGTCTTTATCTCCGCGCCCAGACAGGTTAATAATAATTGTTTGGTCTGGAGACATTGTAGGAGCTAATTTTTTAACATAAGCAATAGCGTGTGCACTTTCAAGGGCTGGTAGTATGCCTTCCTGATCCGCAATCTCTTGGAAGGCATCAAGTACTTCTTCATCAGTTACATAATGGTAGTCTGCACGCTTGATGTCTTTAAGGTAAGCATGCTCAGGCCCTACCGCAGCATAATCTAAGCCTGCGCTAATAGAGTGAGTTTTTTGGATTTGCCCATCTGAATCAGCTAAAAGCCATGTTTTAGAACCTTGTAAAATACCTAATTGTCCGCCTTGAAAGCGTGCAGCATGTTGTTCTGGCTTGATGCCATGTCCTCCTGCTTCAACGCCAATCATAGCTACATTTTCGTCATCAATAAAAGCGTGAAAGAGTCCCATAGCATTAGATCCACCACCTACACAAGCTACCAAAGTATCAGGAAGTTTTCCTGTTCTTTCTAAGCATTGCTGACGAGCTTCAACTCCTATAATGCGATGAAAGTCACGTACAATCATAGGGAAGGGGTGAGGTCCTAATGCAGAGCCTAAAATATAATGAGTGGTTTCGACCGAAGTCACCCAATCACGTAAAGCTTCATTAACAGCTTCTTTAAGTGTCGCTTGACCGACAGTTACTGGGCGTACTTCTGCTCCTAAAAGACGCATGCGAGCTACATTGAGGGCCTGACGTTTCATATCAACAGCTCCCATATAAATCACACAATCTAAATCTAGTTTAGCGCAGGCTGTAGCCGTAGCTACACCATGTTGTCCTGCCCCTGTTTCTGCAATAATTCGCTTTTTTCCGAGCCTCTTCGCTAGGAGGGCTTGACCAATGGCATTATTAATTTTGTGCGCTCCAGTATGAAGTAAATCTTCACGTTTAAGATAGATTTGTGCTCCTCCAAGATGTTTAGTCCAATTACTAGCCTTATCTAATGGAGTTGGCCTGCCGCAATAGTGATGTAGAAGCTCAGTGAGAGTCGCTTGAAATTCTGAGTCTTCAATGGCTTGATAATATACTTTAGTGAGCTCTTGAATCGGAGCAATAAGAGTTTCTGGGAGGTATTGCCCACCATACTTGCCAAAAAAACCTTGAGAATTGGGAAATTGATAATCAGTATGCATGAGTTTTTGATTATTAGTATTTATGCCACAAAGTTTTTCAACAAATGGTACCGAGAACAGGAATCGAACCTGCACGAGCTTGCGCTCACTAGATCCTAAATCTAGCGTGTCTACCAATTTCACCATCTCGGCTTATGATGTAGAATCATAAATTCATTCGTTTAGGAGCTGTCCTTATCTACAAAAATTGAATAAAATTCAAGCATAAGATGAAAATTATTTTTTTTTCAAACTGATTTAGTTAACTGAGTACTTTTAAGTTGCAAAATCTATTTAGGCTCTTTATAAAAATATTTTCTATTATTTAACTTAACTTATGAAATTACAAACATTAAAAAAAGGTTTTACTCTTATTGAAATCATGGTGGTTATTGCCATTATTGCAGCCCTTGCAGGTCTGTCTACTGTCGGAGCGCTCAAAGTTAAGAAAAAAGGAACCGAAGTAGCGGGAAAAACTCTAATGATGGAATTATCTCTTGCGGTTGAGAGTTTCTATGATGAATACGGTTATTTACCCGAAGGAGAGAATGAAGGAGTTAGTTTTTCTGGAGCAGGAAGAGATGAAAGCGCAGCACTCAATGCAAGTGAAGGCGTATTTTATACAGATGCAACATTTATGGCAGCTTTATTAGGTTTAGATGAAGAGCAAAACCCTGATAAGCGTGTTTTCTTTGAATCGAACCCATATCAAAAAGGTAAAGGAGGCTTGCTTTATGAAAATAATTCAAAAGATTCAGCAGCGGTATTACTTGACCCTTGGGGGAACCCTTATGTTGTTCGTTTAGATTTAGATCAAGATGGCTTTATGCCGGCCTTTAACCCTGCAGCCGGGGGAGGAATAGCTAAAGACGCGGAATCGCTACAGCTTATCAGAGGTAAGCGTGTGATTGTTATGTCATTTGGTGATGATGGTTATAATAACCCAACTAAACCTGCATTAAATAAAGACAATAAAGGCAACCTTTATTCTTACTAGTAATCAAGGCAGTGTTTGTATTACCCTACCTGCTTTGTTGTGCGAGGCCAAGGCTGTAGGTACTACAGCCTGACCTCACACGCCTCGCATCTAAGGCAATCTAAATACCTACAAAGATTGGCAGTATAATATACATGAAGGCCTTTACACTGAGTTTTTTGTAAATGCTAATTTGTTAAATTATGAATTATTTACTAATTCTTTATTGTATCAAACTCTAGCTGTATATGAAAAGCCAGTAGGCAATGCATCTATACTAGAAGGATTTGCATTTTGTGGTTACGACATTATGGATTCTCATTTTAGTAATAGCACATTGACTAATTATGGAGCTATTCCTGAAGCATTCACGTCTCAA
The DNA here is from genome assembly GCA_002386905.1 of Akkermansiaceae bacterium UBA4581. Lineage (GTDB taxonomy): Bacteria > Verrucomicrobiota > Verrucomicrobiia > Verrucomicrobiales > Akkermansiaceae > UBA4581. The sequence continues at coordinate 85,473 of DGKB01000033.1, forward strand.
AATATTAATAATTTTGGGCTTGGTTCAAAATTTGGCACGGCAATGAAAATTTGTGAAAAAATTAGAATCTGAAGACTCACATCTAGGTGAATGTGGAGTTTGGTTAATTGCTCGTCATAAAACTCATTAACATCAAATCTACCACATAAAAAACCTCAGAGAATCATCTCTGAGGTTTTTTTGAATTAACTTACATTAATCCACCTTGTAAGGATTAATATAAGTTCAGATACAAGGCATTTAAGGGTTGGCTGTAGAAACCTACTGCCATGCTCTTAAGTAACGCTGTAGGTGAGCCTATAGTAATTCTACCTTTGACACCCGTTTACTTTAACATGCCTGCTGCAACAGTCTCATTAGTATTAGGATCGATAAGTACAAATGAACCTGTAGTTCTGTTTTTTCTGTAACTATCGTAAAAGAGTGGTTTAGATGTACGTAGTGATATACGAGCAATTTGATTCATTTCTAATCCGTCAATGTTTTCAATTTTGTGTAGTGTGTTGACATCAACTTGGTATTTAAAGTCGGTAATGAGAGCCTGTACTTCTTGAGTTGTGTGACGTAGAATGAGCTTAGTTCTTGGTTGTGTCGGTCTATCTGAGAACCAACAAACCATGGCTTCTAAATTCTGTTCTATGCGTGGAAGAGAGTTTTCTTTGACAATCATGTCTCCACGAGAAATATCAATTTCGTCCTTGAGGGTCATGGTTATAGACTGAGGAGAGAATGCTTTCTCTAATTCATCTGTGGCATTGTAAATTTTATCAATGGTTGTCTTAAAGCCAGATGGATAAGCAATAACAGTGTCTCCAGGTTTGAAAACCCCACCTGCAACACGACCTGAATAGCCACGAAAATCATGCCACTTTTCAGATTGTGGGCGAGTAACCCATTGAACGGGAAATCTAGCATCTACATGGTTTTCCTCGCTATTTACATGAACATTTTCTAAATGATAGAGCAAAGATGAGCCTCCGTACCAGTCCATGTTTTCAGATTTATCAACAACGTTATCACCGTTGAGTGCTGAAATAGGGATAAAGGTAATATCAACGAGGTTACTTAAGCGTGAGCTAAATTCTTTATAGTTTTGAACGATAGAGTTATAGGTCTCTTCGCTGTAATCCACGAGGTCCATTTTATTAACAGCTACTACTACATGCTGAATACGCAGTAAGTCAGCAATGAATGAATGACGCTTAGTTTGTTCAATCACACCGTGTCTAGCATCGACAAGAATGATGGCGAGGTTAGCTGTAGAAGCTCCAGTAACCATATTGCGTGTGTATTGTATATGACCTGGCGTATCTGCGATGATAAATTTACGCTTAGGTGTAGCAAAATAACGGTAAGCAACATCAATTGTGATGCCTTGTTCGCGTTCGGCTTTAAGGCCATCAGTTAGCAAGGCTAGGTTGATATTTTCATCACCTTTTTTTGCCGAACTAGTTTCCATAGCTTCAAGTTGGTCTTCGAAAATGCTTTTTGAGTCATAGAGAAGACGGCCAATAAGTGTTGATTTGCCGTCGTCGACTGAACCTGCGGTTGTAAAACGTAATAAATCCATGAGATTAGAGGGTAAGTAAGCTGTGCTTGGGGTAAATATAAATAGTGTAAAAAAAGAATAGCTGCAAAGGCCTAAAAGTAACCTTCTTTCTTGCGGTCTTCCATAGCTGTTTCTGAGCGTTTGTCGTCTGAACGATTGCCTCGTTCGGTCTGTCTTGCTGCGGCCACTTCTTCAATGATTTTATCTAAATCATCTGCATCTGACTCAATAGCGCCTGTAATAGTTGCGTCTCCCATAGTTCTAAAACGAATGCGTTTATGTTCTACAGTTTCTCCTTCTCTTGGTTGTACAAATTCTGATACAGCAAGGGTAATGCCATTACGCTCAATAACATCACGTTCATGAGCAAAGTATAACATAGGTAATTCAATGTTTTCACGTTGGATATACATCCATATATCCATTTCAGTGAAATTAGAGAGAGGGAATACACGAAAATTTTCGCCTTGATGCTTTTTACCGTTGAATAAATTCCAGAGTTCAGGGCGTTGTTTTTTAGGGTCCCACTGACCAAAATCATCACGATGTGAGAAAAAACGCTCTTTAGCTCGGGCTTTTTCTTCGTCACGACGTCCGCCACCAAGGCAGGCGTCATATTGATGCTCTTCAATGGTGTCTAGAAGGGTAACTGTTTGTAATTTATTACGTGAGGCATTCGCACCTGTTTCTTCTTGTACTTTTCCTTCGTCTATAGATTTCTGTACTGAGCCAACGATGAGTTTAGCGTTCATGTCTGCTACAAACTTATCTCTAAATTCCATTGTTTCAACAAAGTTGTGACCTGTATCTACATGGACAAGAGGGAATGGAATGCGTGCAGGGTAAAAAGCTTTTTTGGCTAGATAAGCCATGACAATTGAATCTTTACCACCAGAAAAAAGAAGGGCAGGGTTCTCAAATTGAGCAGCTGTTTCACGTAAAATAAAAATAGCTTCGGCTTCAAGTTGGTCAAGATGACTTAATTGATAATTAGACATAAGAAGAGGGATAGCGTAGTTAGGTGGTGATTGTCAAGAAATTAAATATTACTAACATTACTAATATGGTAATGTTTAGCGTGTAAATTTAAATATTAGTATAAGGAGCGAGGTAATTAAGGCAAGATTGAACTGATTCAGCTGGACTGAGATTTTCGGTATCGATAATGAGTTGGGCTTTTTCAGGTTCTTCAAATGAGCTTTGTTTACCTGTAAAATTAGGAACTTGTCCAGCAGCTACTTTCTTATATAGCCCTTTTGGGTCTCGTTGTTGGCAAGTCTCAAAGCTAGCTTTGACATAAACCTCAGAAAAGTCAGGGCCTATAATAGTACGAGCTGCATCTCTGAATTTACGTTGTGGTGTGATTACGGATACAATTACAATAAAACCTTGGTTAGATAGAATTTTAGCTATTTCTGCTGTGCGTCTTATATTTTCTGCACGACTTGAATCATCAAAACCTAAATCAGCATTAAGACCACTACGTAACTGATCTCCATCAAGAATAAGGCAAATATTGCCTCGCTTTTGTAACTCTTTTTCTAGTGAGCGGGCGATGGTTGACTTTCCTGAACCTGAGAGGCCGTACATCCAGAATACATGCCCCTTTTGTTTGAGCTGAGCTTCTTTATCCTTACGTGAGAGGAATTTATCATATTCAGGGTAAATATTATTTGATTGTGACATAGTTGCAAGAATGGGTTAAATAACAGTTTTAAAGTAAGCAATAGTTTCTTGGATTCCATCATCAAAACTAACTTCTTGTTGCCAATTAAGTAATTGTTTTGCTTTTCTGTTGTCTGCTTGCCTGATTTTTGGATCGTCTGCAGGAAGAGGGTGGTATGCGGGGTTAAAATCAATACCAAGAGCAGCACTAATTTTTTCTCCAAAATTTTTAATCGTCATTTCTTCAGATGAGCCAATATTTACAGGATCTATGCAATCGCTTTGCATTAAAAGCCACATGCCACGCACAAGGTCTGAAACATAACAAAAACTACGTGTTTGACTACCATCACCAAAGAGGCTTAAGGGCTCGTTTTTTAGTGCTTGAGAAATAAATGCAGGTACTACACGTCCATCATCAAGGCGCATTCTAGGGCCATAAGTGTTAAAGATACGTATAATACGTGTATCAACGCCTAATGCTCTGTGGTAGGCCATAATAGCGGCTTCCCCATAACGCTTACTTTCATCATAACAACTACGCAGTCCAATAGGATTGACGTTGCCCCAGTAAGATTCAGGTTGAGGGTGCACAAGAGGGTCTCCATAGACTTCTGAAGTTGAAGAAAATAAGAATCTAGCCTTTTTTTCAACAGCTAAATCTAATGCGTAATGAGTACCAAAAGATCCTGACTTAATAGTCTCAATAGGGCGTTTTTGATAGTCAATAGGACTTGCTGGAGAAGCTAGGTGAAAAATATAGTCCACCTTCCCTTCAACTTGGTAGGGTGTTGAAATATCATGTTTCACAAAATAAAAATTGGAATGTCCATCGAGATGTTTAATATTATTGGGGCTGCCAGTGATAAAGTTATCCAATGCAATAACATTAATATCTTGTTTGATGAGTAGGTCGATTAGGTGTGATGGAACGAATCCTGCTCCTCCTGTCACTAAAGCTGTAGGTTTTTCTATATTTGAAAAAGTAGGTGTAATTAACATGATTTTTGAATAAAATAAATCTAATCTAGTGGCTGGTTTTGTCCAAGAATAATTTGTTTGATGCTTCCCCAAATAAACTGAGGAACGATAACTAGGTAACGTTTAAAGAGTCTTTTAGGCTCCATTAACATTCTAAATAGCCATTCTAAGCCAATTTTTTGCATAAATTCAGGAGCCTGTTTTAGGTGGCCAAGGTGAAAATCAAAAGCAGCACCGACTCCAAACATAACAAATCCATGATCATTAAACTCTAATTCTTTTTGATATTTTTGCAAAAACTGATGCATAAATAAGTCTTGTTTAGGTGTGCTAATACCTACCCAAAAACAATGAGGTTTAGATTTTTTAATTTGCTCGACAAGTTCGAGCTCTTCTTTGGTAGTTAGGGCTCTAAATGGAGGTGTTACAGCCCCGACAAAATTTAGGTAGGGGTGATTTTGTTCTAGTTTTTTTTGTAATTTTTCTGCCACGCCTTCATTGGCACCCCAAAGAAAATGTCTTAATGGGAGGCGTTTGCTCGACTCGAGGGTGGCAAGCATGAGGTCAGGACCATAGATTCTAGACATTTTATTTAGTCCTTGGCTTTTACCCACCCATACTAATGGTAATCCATCAGGAGTTACGAGAAAAGCATCCTTATAGACCTGCTGTAAGGCTGAGCTTTGCTGAGCTTCTATGATGCCGTGTGCGCTTGTGGCGCAAACAAACCCCAGAAATTTTGGTGTTTTGCAGGCATCTTCAATGAGCTGGTGTGCCTGTTTAAGTTCTAGGGCATGAACGCCTACGCCTACAACTTTAGCTCGTTGTGGTCTAGATGATAATAAAGAGGTAATGGGTGATTGACTCATGGTCTCATTATTTTTAAATTGGGTAATTGATTAAATCGTTGAACCTGTACCCTGTTTTGAAGTCGATTAAGAGCATCGTTTAAAGAAAGGTTAGCCTTGGTATTATTTTCATAAATTAAGCGTGGCTGAATCTTGTTTGAGATATTAGAGATCTTTCGAGATTGTAGATTTACAAGTTGAGCTTGCCATTGGTTTTGAAATGAGACTACTCCAATTTTGCTACCTGCAGTGACTAGTTTATTTAAGCTTGTCGATAGGGTTTTTATATTAGAATAAATACTGCAGTAGTATTGATTATCTTGGTTTTTATGCAAAATATAAACTGTTGATAATTGAGTGTTTGGCTCTCGTGTTATTTTACAAATAATACCTGTATCTAAAGCTCTTATTGAGAGCATTTCTGAGTCACTACTTTTAAAAGTATTTAAAATTAATTCAGTTTTTTCTAAATAGATACCTGTAGTATGAGTTAGAGAGCCTATTAACCAAGGATTGATTTTGATTAGAGGCGCTTTAATGGCAACGTTAATTTCTGGTAAAGTGTTTTTAGCTACTAGCCATGAAATAGTAATTATAGATAAGCTTAATAAGCCTAACGTTATTTTACGAATCGCCATGAATTATTAGCTTTATAATTAGAAATTTAGATAAATTTCGGCTCTTCTGTTAGCTCTTCTGCCTATTGGATTATCGCTACCGTCAGCTTTTTGATTAGGTCTGACAGGTTGAAGCTCTCCAAAATAGTTGTAGCTAATTTCATTTTCTTTAACTCCATTTTGTAGAAAATAGTTTTTTACAGCTAAACTTCTGTCTTTAGATAGCTGGTCGTTATAATTAGTAGAAGCAATTGAGTCAGCATGCCCAGAGATAGATAGATGCTTATTTGGATTATTTTTGAGAAGGGCAATAACTATATCTAATTGTCGCTGAGTACGCTTAGATAAAGTAGCTTCATTAAATTCAAAATACAAAGCTAGACTATCGCCACCTTTAGGGTTTTTGATAAGAGGTGTGTAATAGATATCTCCATCGCCAAATAAATTAGCGTAGCGCTCTAAAAAACTGTCTAAATTGATTTCTGAAACCCTCCATTTTTTTGCAGAGTGTTCTTCTTTAGAAGTCAGCGTCAGAGCAAACTTACCCTCTTCTAGCTTATCTTTACTGATTAAATAAGCAAGATAAGTAATAAGGTTTTCCTTATGAAGTATTCTCTTAATGGGTTTTTCTGAGCTGTAGTTTAGCGAGGTTTCTTCAAGCAGTATGCAGAGTGCTGCTATTTTTTCAGCAGGAACTCTAGTTAAATCTACATAAGAAAGAGCCTTGCTAAAATCAAGTGCTTGTAAAGCTGCAAGAAAACCTTGAGCAATGGACTCAGGGCTTTGATAATTAATTTCTTTTTGAATAAGTTTAGCAGAATCAATAACCCACATGTCTTTGTCTTTTTTGTAACTAATTTCTAAATTTAGATTTTTAATACCTTTAAAGCTCATGGACCAAGTTTGTTGGTTATCTGATTTAGAAACTAGATTTATAGCATCTGTAATTAGCGGTGACTTTTCATTGTATTGAGCTAATAATTTTATTTCTGATTGATTAAAGCTATTTTTGGCTAAGGAATCTAATAAGCCTGTTAAGCCTGAATTTTTAATGAGTTGAGCTAAGCTCTGCATGCCTAGTTCAGGATTTGCATAACCTTTTGTAGCTTTAATGCTATCAACTAATTTAACCTCTGGTACTATTTGTTGCTTGGGTTCTATCTGAATTGCAGCGCTTTCGGTTTCCGGATTTACAGCTGTAAGTTGCTTACTTTTTTTACTAGCTATAATTAGAGCTATTACAGCAGCTACAATAATCAGAGCAACTACAATAATAAGTATAATCTGTACATTACCTTTTTTTTTGAGAGTAAAGAGAGAGTTAATCATGAAATACTTAGTGTTTTATTGGCTAAACAATAATTAAGAGTTGCGGTTAAAGCGAGCCATTTCTTTGGCGATTTCACGCTTCTGTGTTTTAGCTTTTAAGTCGTGCCTTTTGTCAGCATGGTCTTTCCCTTTGCCTGTTCCAATTTCAGCTTTTACTTTAGAGCCTTTCCAGTAAAGTTTTAGGCAAGGAATAGTGAAGCCTTTTTGATCTACTAATTGAGATATTTTTAACAGCTCTTTTTTATGTAGTAGTATTTTTCTTGGTCTTTTGCTTTCGTGTTGTATCCAATCTCCAGCAGTCTGCCAAGGTTTAATGTCGCAACCATAGAGAAATGCTTCTCCTTTTTCTATGCGAACAAAAGAATTTTTAATATCTACGTGACCAGAACGAATAGATTTGATTTCAGTGCCTTTGAGCACTAACCCGGCTTCGTAGGTATCAGAAATATGGAAATCCCGTCTAGCTACTTTATTGCTGACAATGAGTGATGTTTTTTCCATAAGTTCAAGCTTAAGGTTTGACAGCCTTAACGCAAAATAAAGCTACTTAAGCTTGAATAAATTCAAGCCATGTCTTCAGCTAGAATGCGAATTTTACCTTGAATAACTTCTGTAAGAGCAATGTCAGCAGTAGTCATGCTAGGTAGAGTTTGAACTAAAGGTGAGGCTCCCTGCGCTAGCTCTTTAACTCTTTGAGACACAAGAGTGATTAAAAGGTTGGGTTCAGTGACAATAGTAGAGGCTTCTTCAACAAGTAAACTGTTCATGGTATTTCAAATGGGGTTTAGCTAAATCAGCTTATTTTATATAAGCATAATAAAGATATGAGGGCGAAGATTCTATAATGTTTTTAATAAATATCAAGACATTTAAGCATTTGATGTGTAAAGCCCTCTTTTATACATTGACTGATGGATGATTTCAGGTAGAATAGTGCTCGATTATGGATTCAAATTACTCTAAGAAAGTTGATATACAGGCAGTTGTAGAAAAGAGCGATATCGTCTCAGCTGGATTGTTGGGTTTAGGGGCTGGAATTTTTTTATCTGGAATTTTAAGCTCTAAAACGCGTAAGGCGTTGATATGGAGTTTTGCGGGTTTAGGACTAGTTTCGTCTGTTCCAAAGCTAAGTCAATTTATCGCCACAGCATATAAAGGGCCACAAACACAAAGAGGTGCAGAAAGAACCTTGAAAAAAATAAGACGTCAAATTTAATCTTATTTTTTTAGAAGTTGTATTTAAATTAATTATTTTGCTTGTGACACGGAGATTTTTTATTGTCTGCGTGTGTTTTGCACACTTGCTACTAAGCTCAGTATTAAGAGCTTCTCTTGATATTAAGCCTGAAACTAAAATCAATGAGTATTTTGTAGAATTAGACCGCTTTTTTGTCACGCATCATTTAGTTAAAAAAAATGAAGCAAGACTTAAGCAGTTAGTCTTTGAATTTAAAGAAAAAACATCAAATTCCAAACCTGTGATTCCATATATCAATATTATGGAAATCGAAGGTATTTTTATAGTCAAAATATTTGATATTCCCGTAGTTGATAATCAATTAAGTTTGAGTTTAGAAGTAGAAAAAACACTAGTTAGGGCCTATTTATTTTCTGAAGCTTTAACTAATGAGAATAATGATAAGACCTTATGGGGCAAAGATGTAAACCATGAACTAGGCATTCCAGATATTATAATTACAGGCCTATTAAGTTTAAAAAGCATCAACCATCTAGATACTAAGGCTTCAGCGATGAATCACTATAGGTTTCAGCAAAAACAAACTAAATTACAGGAGTTGAAACTAGACTTTAGTGATCAGTATAACGGTTCTAATACAAGAGCGTTTACCTTAACTTCGTTAAGTTTTATAGGGACATGGAAAGCTTGGTTATTCAAAACTGGCAAGCACCCTAATTGGAATGAAATTATAAAATTTAGAGGCGATTGGAAGAATTATTTTAAAAATCAATTACCAAACTCGCAAAAATGGATGGATACAGAATCTCAATGGTTAGAGTTTAGCTTATTGAATTTGTTAAAAAGGCAACCTTACGATAAATTAACACTTAGTCAAAGCAAGCAAGAGTTTGAAAAACTATGGGAAAACAGCGCTTCCTTATGGCTCGAAATAGGGGAGCCAATGACAGATAAGGACTTTAAGGTTATCAGTTATTTAAAAAAAGAAATAAGCACCTTAATGCCTATTATCAACCCTTATTACTACCCATTGATTGGAGATTTTAAAAATTTATTAGTACAAAAATGGTTTAAAAGCCCAGGCATAAAAGGACAAGAGACTGCTGAGGCTCAGAATTTAAATAAATTAGGCCTTGGTAAAGATCAGCAAAAAAAGGTTGATACTGAAATAGAAAAAAATAAGAATGCAACTGAAGATGAACGTAGAGATCAACTTATTAAACTTTATGATGAGTTTAAGCAAAAGTTAGCACAAACAAATTTAAAATCTCAATTAATGATTGAATTCATAACTAAAGAAGCCATAAAAAATGATTTTGTGGATGCTGAGGAAAAAAAAGCTTTCAATAAGTCTTTAAATCTCTATAAAAAAGATCCTGTATCTTACTATTTAAATCAATACAACTAACATTATATGAACACAAATTTAGAATTTCATGATGAATCTCAACTTAATCCTGATGCAGCCAGTCTTTGGCAAAAAGCTCAAGAAGTGGCACATTCTAAAAATTATGAGTTTGGAGTTAAATTAAGCAGGGGTGTGTTACAGCAACACCAAGGTTTTTTGCCTGCGAGAGAGTTGTTAAGGCGTTGTGAGTTGGTTCAAGGTTTAGGCGATGCAAAGAAAGGTGGATTATCTAAAGGTAAATTTCAAAGTCTGATTAAAAAGGATATAAATAAATTATTTGAACTTATTGAAGACGGGTTTGAAAAACACCCTCAGAGTGTAGAACTAGCCATGCAATTACATGAGGCAGCTCTTGCTAATGGTTTCTTGAAGACAGCAATTTTTGCATTAGAAACAGTTAGAAAAATTGATAAATCACAAACAGCATTGTTGAAAGATTTAGCTTCCTACTATCAGTCTTTAGGTGATTTAAAAGAGGCGAGTGCTGTTTATTCAGAAATTTCAGCACAAGACCCTTCAGATGTTACTTCAGCTCAGTTAGCAAAGGATCTATCTGCTCAAGCTACGATGCAAAAAGGTAACGCATCAAAATCTGGCATGAAAAATGAAGCCGAGTACCGAGAAGATCAAGCAGCAAATCGCCTAGCTATGACTCAAGAGCAGATGCACGCTAGAATTGCAAGTTTGTTAGAGGTGTATGCTCAAGACAATCAAAATTTAAAAGTAAGTAAAGATTTGGCTGATATGTATAGCCAACTTGAGGATTGGGTTCAAGCTGAGAGCTTTTATCATTGGGCTTTTCACCTAAGTCAAAATGATACTTCTTTAGAAAAGCTTTACATTGAAACTCGCTCAAAACGCCTAGAAGCCCAAGTCGAAGAATATCAAAAAGCTTTGGCTAATGCAGAAGAGAGCGACAAGGCAGCTCTACAAGAGCAGTTAGATGTTCTTATTTCTGAAAAAAATCAGATTGAACTAGTTGATTTAAAAAGCCTCGTAGAGAAAAACCCTACCGACTTAGTATTACGTTTAAAATTAGCTCAAGTACTATTTAACTTGAATTATTTTGATGAAGCTATGCCTCATTTACAAAGAGCAGAGAATAATCCTAATATTAAAATGAGAGCGTTATTACTAAAAGGCTTAATATTTGAGTCTAAAGGTATGTTGGATATGGCTGCAGATCAGCTTAAAAAAGCTAATGAAGGCTTGATTTCCATGGATGAAACTAAAAAAGACGTTTTATACCGATTGGGCCTTATTCAAGAAAAAAGCGGTTTAACACAAGAAGCGTTGGCTAGTTTCAAGCAGATTTATGAGGTAGATTACAACTATAAAGATGTAGCTCAAAAAGTAGAAAATTCATATAGTTAAAGCTCGGACTAGCTTAACTTAATTTCCCTATAAGCTATGCTAGAAAATTATTTGCGTTACGAGCCAGTTAATCCTGAATTATTTAAAAACAATAGGCAGCGCTTATTTGAGGAGCTACCTGACAATAGTTTAGTTATATTACATGCCAATGACACCATGCCTAGCAATGCTGATGGCGAACTTGGTTTTATTCAACAGAGTAATTTTTACTATTTAACAGGAATTGATGCTCCTAAATCAGCGCTTATATTAATTAAGGCTAATAATGAGCAAAAAAGTATTTTATTTATAGAGAAATCCAACCCTACTATGCTTCTTTGGGAAGGGAGTAAATTAGACTTAGAACAAGCGAGGCAATTGTCAGGTTTGCATGAGAAATCAGATAAAGTAACCACATTAGATGAATATGAAGCGTTAGTTATACAAAGTATATCTCAATTAGATTCTATATGGGTTGATTACGAAGAGCATGCAAGATCAGTCAATTCAGTTGAAACACGCAATCAGCGCTATAGAAAACTATTAGAAAAACAAGGGTATAGCGATTTTTTAGATTTATCCAAGTTACTTATACCGTTGCGTATGGTGAAGCAACCACAAGAAATAGCGGCTATACAAAACGCTATTAGTATTACAGGTAAAGCATTTAAAGAGAGTTTGACTATGATAAAGCCTAATGTAGGTGAATGGGAGATAGAATCATATCTATTGCATCAAATGCAAAATAAACGGAGTAGACGCTGGGCTTTTACTCCAATTGTAGCTAGTGGGCTGAGCGCCTGTACACTACATTATGTATCTAATCATCAAGTTTGCCAAGACGGAGACTTGCTATTACTTGATATTGGTTGTGAATGGGCTAACTGGAATTCAGATATGACTCGAGTAGTTCCTGTATCTGGATTATTTACAGCTCGTCAAAAAGAAGTTTATCAAGCTGTACTAGATGTTCAAAATTATGCCAAATCAATTCTAAAGCCTGGAGTTTTGTTAGCAGAGTACCAAGCACAAAATATTGAGTATACGGCGCAGAAATTATTGGATTTAGGTCTTATGACGGCTGAGGAATATACAGACGAGACAGCAAGAATCACTAAAACAAAAGAGTATTTTATGCATGGTGTATCTCATCATTTAGGATTGGATGTACACGATGTAAACGATATAAATCAACCATTACAAGAGGGAATGGTGTTGACTGTTGAGCCAGGTATTTACATAGCTAGAGAGTCAATAGGAATCAGACTAGAGACGAATGTATTAATTACGCCTCAAGGCTGTAAAGATTTGATGGCTGATATCCCTATAGAGATTGAAGATATAGAAAGCCTCATGAGCAATTAATTTTTTTGCTAGTAAGGCACTTTCTCACACTCTTTATAAATTTAAAGTATCAAGAAGTGTTTCTGAATTTTCAGAAATGAGTAAAGCTTTATAAAATATCTTTAGGTGATATTTCACATTATCTGGCAAACTTTCTTTAGCTGTTTGCCAATCTTTAATGGGAAAACTGTCATCAGAAGAATCAGGGAAATAATTAATAAGGTCTTCTACAAGGGTAGCTCGACTTTGCTTAAGTAACTTATTATCTACAGCAACGCAACTAAACATAAGTAAGGTTATTTTAGGATAGTCTTCGATATTAATAGTCTCACTATTAATAATTCTTCCATCATTAAGTAATATAGAAATTTCAAGACGCAGAACTCTAGGTGAGATAAGTTCCCACTCATCAAAATCAAATGGATGCTCGTCAATCCATTTGTTTTCTAAAATATTAGGGAGAGGGTATCCCTTTGGAGTTGGTGTAGCTTGCGAGACGCCAAAGGCAAAACCACGTTGAGCTCGGTTAAAGCCTTGAGTTCTTTCACTATCATCACTATTTATAGAATAAGCAACTACAGATAAAGGTCTAGGGCTGGCTTCCTCTTGGTATAGACCTTCTTTGGCTATTGAGAAAACAAACATATCATTTCCAGCTTGCTTTATGATTTCAAAAGGCAAGTAAGGTGTTCTTTGTAGATATTCAAAATCAAAGTTAAATTGATTTTTTACTAATAAAATTTCTTCAGTTAATTCTAAATATTTTTCACTTTTTTTAAGAATTTTATTAGAAGATTTAATAACATCCACTGCAATAACTAGCATGATGGAAATAATAGTAATAGAGATGATAACCTCTATTAATGTAAAACCATGTTTTTGCGTAGAAATTTTCATAGATTATAAGCTAAGAGTCTTGATTGATTTTAATTGATACGTACTAGATCCTGTAGCTGCGATATATGGCCAAACCGTTTCTATTGAAATAATACGAACTTTTTTACCTAAATTATTGTCGAGTATTTCTTCAGTGATAGAAGCAGAGCTTTTGTAGTAAGACTTCTTGCTTTTGCCCTCTAATTGGTTGCCTTTAATATCAAAATAAGTATTAACAGTTACAGGTTCATTAGCATTAAAGTTATCACTTGGCATTTGAATATTATAAATAAAAGTCAAATTTAAATCATTATCTAAATTACTCACAATTGCTTCATCAATACCATCTTTTTCACGTTGGGATGATGCAGTTCTCAAGTAAAACATAATGTCTTGATTGATAGTTTCATGTATTTCTAATGCTTGTTCCTGAGTTCTGCTACTAGTCGCACCTTCTAGAGTTTTTGGTAGCAATACAAATAAGCTTGATAAACCTATAATCATGATCGTCAAAGCGAACATAACCTCTAAGAGTGAAAAACCAGATTTTAAGTGATTATGAGTCAACATCTTTGCTAATAGTTGTATCCTGGTCATTTTGGCCAAGATAAATTTGAGTAGTTCCTGTTACCCCAGAGCTTTGCAGTACAGCTTGCTCAAACAATTTTACGGTAGGCTTATCAGGTACAATGAGGAACTCTATTTTATTATAAAAAGCTGCTTCAACATCTGCTTGGTCGTAATTAAGGCTAGGTTTTTTAGGTAGAAATGCAGCATTATCTTCTAAAACGCGTAAACTACCATTAGGTAAAAATACGAACCAAGCACCATTGTTAAGCTTGGCGCTTTGAGGACGAATGATTTGAGTAGTTTCTATATCACCTATTTTAACTTTTTTAAATAGGCTTGGCTTTTTAATACGTTTAAAAATGGTTGTATTGTTTTTGAATATTTTTTCCCACATTCCCAAGGCTAAAATTTGTCTTTCTCCTTTAACAGGACCTAAATAAACCCAATATTCATTTTGCTTAAGAGTAGCGTAAGATTGAGCTAAATTTAAGTTGTTGCGAATCTGTTGCGCTGAAGCAATAGATGAGTTTTGATTTTTTAATTTTTTTAAAGATCCTACACTGAGGCTCATGATAAGAGCGGCAATAGCTAAAACGACTAAAATTTCAATCAGCGAAAAGCCGCGCTTGAAGTATTGAGGAGATAGCATAAATATAGAAAAAAATAGGTTTATATGAATCTATAGGTATTTTATAAAAATAAAAGAAAAAACTCATCTAATTTAAGAGGCTCTTAATATAGAGCTAATAAATTTTAATAACTTGTGTTTAGGTTAATTTAGTCTTATTTATTTTGTAGTAATAATCATGTTTTTTTTGCGCTTATACTTATTAATTACTTTTGGTCTTTTTTGTAGTTGCCAATCACCTGAAGCAGTTATTCGTATAGCAGGATCAAGCACTGTATTGCCAGTGATAGAAAAAGCAGCAGCAGCTTATAGTAAATTGCACCCGCATATCCGCATCCAAATCAATACAGGAGGTTCAGGAATAGGGGTCAATCAAATTGGATTAGATAAAATTGATATAGGCATGATATCGCGTGATATTAGCGTAGATGAAATCCAGGCATTTCCCAAAACGGATTTTAAAACTATTATAGTTGGTAAAGATGCTGTGGTTCCAGTCGTCTCAAATGAGATCTATGAACAAGGATTAATCGAATTAGATCTAAATACCATAGGAGATATTTACAGAGGAAAAATAAAAAATTGGCAAGATTTAGGTTTAAAGCCTAATGAGATATTAGTCATCGACAAGGAAGCCTCAAGAGGGACTCGTCAGGTATTTATGAAAGCTATATTAGGTAATAAAAACGCTAGAGCAATTGGAGTAGACTTAGTTCTTGGGCATAATAACGAAGTACAAACAGCCATCGCTCAAAGCCAGCAGGCTATAGGGATGTTATCATTTGCTTGGTTAAGCCCAGAGGTTAAAGCTCTCGCTATCAAAAATATACAAGGTCAGAGCATACAGGCTAATTTAACTACGATTAAGCTAGGAAAATATCCAATTGTCCGCTCACTAGGTTTACTCATAGATGTCAATAAACCTCTCAATCCTGATGTAGAAAGCTTTCTTAATTATTTATTAAGTGAAGCAGGGCAAGCCATTGTTAGAGAACTTAAATATATACCCGTCGATGCTTAAATATAACAAAGAGCTAGGACTGCAACACACATTAGCGCTAAGCTTTTTTGTCATAATAGCACTGCCTGTTCTCATTTTTTTTGTATTACTTATACAAAGTAAGCGTGCTTTCTTAGAGGTAGGGTTAGGCTTGTTATCCACTAGCTGGTTCCCTGCAGGTCAAGAATATGGTATCCTAGCGATGCTCTACGGATCTGCTGTAGTCGTTATCTTAGCCTTAGCCATAGCTGTTCCTCTCTCTTTGTTGAGCGCTTTAGCACTCACAGAATTTGTGCCCAAGTCTTTACAGTTAACTATTAAATCCATACTTGAAATCCTAGCTGGAGTTCCATCTATTATTTATGGTTTATTAGGCATCGTAATTCTATGTCCATGGTTAGAACAAGTTTTCGATATTAGTACAGGTCGTACTCTATTTGCTGGAGGCCTTTTATTAGCTCTGATGATTTTACCTATGATGATTAGCTTATTTGAAGATGTGTTTTCTCAAATCCCTCATGAATTTAGAGACAACTCGAGTAGCCTAGGGCTTAATAAATCACAAATAATTCTTGCCTTAATTTTACCTATTTCTAAATACCCTTGTTTTAATATCATTTTGTTAGCTATGAGTAAGGCTTTGGGCGAAACTATGGCGATTATGTTAGTGATAGGTTGTGTAGATAAATTCCCTAATTTCTGGTTACCTTTATCTGCAGGTCAAACAGTTACTAGTAAGTTAGGTCGAGATTTAGGCAATTACTCTTTTCATTCGATAGAGTTTAGCGTCATGATTGCTATGGCACTAATATTACTCATACCTACTATTATATTTAGTTTTGTATTAAAGAAGCGAGAATTAGTAAGATGAAGAAAATCAATCATTACCTGATCTGTTTTTTTTGCTGGTTAGCTCTGGTGATTAGCCTGACGTTAGTGCTAGGTGTGATAGTTATCTTGGTAGGGAAAGGTATAGGAGCTATTAATTGGAACTTTATTAGTCAGCCTAGTACTAATTTTGGTCAATCGGGAGGAATACTATATCAAATAGTAGGTAGTTTATTGATTGTAATTGTCGCGTTTTTGCTAAGCTTTCCTGTAGCTATAGCTGCAGCGCTTTACAAGAGCGAGTACTTAACAAATAAGAAATGGCAATACTGGAGTGATATGATGCTACATATACTTAATGGTATACCTTCTATTGTGTTTGGTGTATTTGCGCTGTTGTTTTTTATAAATATTTGTGGTGCTCATGTTTCTTGGTGGCTAGGCTCATTAATCTTAGCGATTATGATGTTGCCGATCTTAACTTTTTCTAGTTATTTCTATTTGCAGCGACTTTCGCCTGAAATTAGAGATTCTTGCTTAGCGTTAGGACTAACTAAAGGGCAGTTCATAAGAAGCTTTTTACTCAAACGTAGTTTTGTGGGTGCTGTTAGTGGTAGCTTTCTAGGTTTAGCACGTATTCTGGGAGAGACCGCTCCTATTATGTGGGTTGCTACAGTATTTGCAGGTGGAGCTATACCTAGTTCATGGAGCGAGCCTGTAGCGACAATAGCTACGCATATTCTTATTCTTGCTCAACAAGCCAATGATCCTCAGGCTGTATCTAATGGCTGGGGAGCAAGCTTGATTCTTATTAGTTTAGTTTTTATTCTAGCTGGCATTGGTTTTTATATGCGTCGCCAGCAATTGCGAATTCAATAAGCCCTACTATATTCAATCATTTTTTCAAAATACATGAAGATAACCATTAATAACCTATGTTTAAAAATAGCTAACCAGACTATTTTAAAAAATTTAAATTTAAGTTTTCAACAGGGAGAAGTTACCTGTATTGTAGGGCCTTCTGGTAGTGGTAAGTCTAGCTTATTACGTACTTTAAATCGTATAGATAGCAATAAAAACTATAAGTACAGCGGAGATGTAATTCTAGATAATAAGTCTATTTTTGCAAAAGACTATTCTCTAGAGCAATTGCGTAAACAGGTAGGGATGGTCTTTCAAAAGCCCTGTATATTTCCTTTTAGTATAACAAAAAACATACTTTTTGGAGCCAAACATCATGAAAAGATGACTGCATATCAAGCTGAAAAATTAGTCATAGACAAACTTAAGCAGGTTGCACTCTATGAAGAAGTCAGGGATCGACTAGATCAATCAGCATTAGAGCTATCGATAGGGCAGCAACAGCGTCTCTGTTTGGCTCGAACCTTGGCAGTTAACCCTCAATTATTATTACTTGATGAACCAACCTCTGCCTTAGATCCTTATTCGAGCGGAGCACTTGAGCGTTTTGTAGTAGATTTTAAAAAGCAGGGCACAGTGGTGTTTGTGACTCATAATATAGCGCAAGCTAAGCGCATTGCAGATCATGTCGTCTTCATTTGTAATGGAGAGGTCATTGAATCAGGTAGTGCTGAAAAGATGTTTAGCTGCTCAACTACAGATCAAACCAAGCAGTACCTCAATACACAAACTTGCGACTGCTAAACAGTAAGTTCACCTTGAGTTAAACTAAGCCGTTGAGATAGAACTCTTGGTCAAAACACATGAAAGTATCAGGTTCTTCACCTGTACCAAGAAAACAAGTAGGTATGTTAAATTGCTGATAAATATTGATAGCTACACCACCTTTACCTGAGCCGTCGGCTTTTGATAAAATAATACCATCAATATCTATAGCTTCGCTAAATGATCGAGCTTGATTAACGGCATTATTACCAGACCCAGCATCTGCAACCATATAACAAAAATGAGGAGAGCTTTTGTCTTGCTTACCTAAAATACGTTTAATTTTTTTAAGCTCTTCCATGAGATTATGCTGAGTGTGTAAGCGTCCAGCGGTGTCACAAATAAGAAAATTGGTGTTAGCCGTGATAGCTTGTTGGTGAGCTTGGTAACACACCGCAGAAGGGTCACTATTAAGAGCGCCTGTAAACACTGGAATATCTAAACGTTGCCCCCAAGCAATGAGTTGCTGCGTAGCTCCGGCTCTAAATGTGTCAGCTGCAGCCATGGCAACTGTTTTTCCTTGTTGTTTGAGTAGGTAGGCGAGCTTAGCACTAGAGGTTGTCTTGCCTGTACCATTAACTCCAACTACCAATATGATAATAGGTAGGCTAGAGTCTTGTGCTGCCTTTAATAAACTATCAACAGAAAAGCTGGGATTAATTTTTTGACTTAAGTATTTTTTGAGAACTTGCTGTATATCATCAGCGAGTAGCTGCTTGCCTAGGTTTTGTAGCTCATCGATAAGCTGCGTAGCTAATTTAGGACCTAAATCTGATTGAATAAGTAGAGCTTCGACCTCATCCCAATCAACCCCTTTTTTAGGGTCGATTTTAGCTAGAATTTTCTTAAATAGAGACACGAGATTTAAACTTATTAAAAGCTATTTTTCCACATCATTGACTCCATGGGTAATGGAGTTTTTTGGTTATATTTAGCACTAGGTTTATTATTGTAAGAAGTAATGCAATCACTAGACACAGCAAAATAAATAAGTTGACCAATAGGCATACCTTCGTAGACGCGCACACGTTGTTGTACCGAAATCTCTAATGTCCAATAATTGCAAAACCCTACATCGCCTTTGCCAGCGGTAGCATGAATATCAATACCAAGCCTACCCACACTGGATTTGCCCTCAAGAAAGGGAACATGAGCATGACTCTCAGTATACTCTTGAGTTGAGCCTAGGTAAGTAATACCAGGCTCAAGGATATAACCATCTGCACCAATTTCAAAATGTTCGATTTGATTATGCTTTTTAGCATCGAGAATAGCGTCTTTGTAGGTGGCTAGATATCTACTTAGATGAACATCATAACTATTACTACCTAAACAATCTCTCTTAAATGGCTCGATTATAATTGAGCCATTTTCTATACCTGCTAAAATACCTTGATCACTTAAAATCATGTCTGAATCTAACTAAAAATTATGGGCAAAGGCAAGCCTCTTACTTAAGCATTTTTACGCTCCATGTAAATGCGGCTTTGTTTTACGTATTTTTCTGCCCAAGGTTTGATGCCATTTTGCTCTTCTTCACTAAGCTGTTTCACTACTTTAGCTGGACTACCAAGCACGAGAGAACCTGGAGGAATAACAGTGCCTCCAGTAACTAATGCCCCAGCACCAATAATACTACGCTCACCAATGACAGAACCATCGAGAATAATAGCGCCCATACCAATGAGGACTTCATCTTTAATAGTGGCTGCATGGACAATGGCACTATGCCCAACAGTTACCCAGTTTCCAATATGACAACCGTAATTATCAGCAAGATGTAACACCGCATTGTCTTGAATATTACTGTAGTCACCAATTGTGATTTCATTAATATCGCCGCGAGCCACAGCTCCATACCAAATACTCGACTCTTTGCCCACTGAGACACGACCAATCACATCGGCACTAGCAGCAATAAATGCTGAAGAATCGATGCTAGGCGAATAGTCTAGGTATAACTCAATCATGAGATTTATAATTAATAATCCTCGATATCTTTAGCTTTTTGCTGAGCTTCTTGAACGGTTTGTACGTTAAGAGCTTCTTTTTTAGCGTCTTCTTCGGCTTGGGCCTGTTGGATGAAATCATGAATCGTTTCCATAATCTCTTTGAGTCCTTGTTCCTCTTTAGCTGAAATAGCAATGATAGGAATCTTAGGGTAACGAGCTTTAAAATAACCTAGCTTTTCATCGGCATCATCCACATCCATCTTGTTTGCCGCAACAAACCATTTAAATTTAGCGAGCTCAGGATCGTACTCTTTGATCTCCTTACGTAATACAGCTAAATCTTCAATAGGATCACGTCCATCCCAACCTGCCATATCAATGACAAATAAAAGGGTTTTACAACGAGTCACATGGCGCAGGAATTCATGACCTAAACCACGGTTTTGGTGGGCATCCTCGATGATACCTGGAATGTCAGCAATCGTGATACGAGGGAATCCTTCAAAATTGGTAATCCCAATAACGGGGTTGAGCGTTGTAAAGGGGTAAGCCGCAATTTTAGGCTTGGCTGCTGAAAGCTTACTAATAAGCGTTGATTTACCAGCATTAGGAAAACCAACCAAACCTACATCAGCAATCTGACGCAATTCAAAATAATACACACCATATTCACCTTCAGTACCTAGAGTGAACTCCTGAGGAGTCTGATTGGTTGAGCTACGAAAATGCCAATTACCAATACCTCCCTTGCCACCCTTAGCTAGCATAAATTGCTCGCCATCTTTAGTTAAATCAGCAATCAGTTCTAAATTTACGCCTTCTTCACTACGCTCCATGGCAATAGCTTCTTGCATTGTTTCTGCTCCAATGGCTTTATAAATGAGCGTTCCTGGAGGAACTTTGGCTATTCTGTCTTTGCCTTGTGCTCCTGTACGCTTACGACCTGAACCAGGTACGCCATTGCGAGCAATTAATTTAGGATCAAAATGAAAATTCGTCAGGTGATCCATATCATGACTCACCTCGAGGATAATATTACCACCATCGCCACCATCGCCACCATCAGGGCCTCCTAGGGGAACGAACTTTTCACGGCGAAAACTAGCACAGCCATCACCACCGTCACCAGCTTTAATCCAAAGTCTTACATGATCAACAAACATAATAAATATAGCAATAAGACCAAATAACCATTTTAGCAAGATTAATAGCCGAGGGTTCAAAGCATTTATATCAATGATTACGGTTCATTTTTAACAGCTCTTGACCTAGAAGAGCTTTATGGCTAAATAGCTTTATATGCATTCTCTTAACTCTAGGTTTGATTGGCGTGGGCAATTAACAGCCTTGGAAGCTCAGTTCATCGCAGATGATTACACCTTAAACGTATTGTTGCTAAAACAGTTGGTGGTGGATGTACGTGCTGATTTTAAGCGCTGGCATTATTCTAAGACAGCTGGTGGTTTGGAGTTGGCTGAGGCGTTGAGTGATTTTTTTGATGCATTATTTGCGATGATGTATCAATTAAGTTTTGCAAAACGAGGTTCCAAGGATGCCTCTAGTATGACATTGGTTGCTTTAGGTGGTTATGGTAGAGGAGCTTTGAATCCTTATTCAGATTTGGATTTATTAATTTTGTTGCCAAAATCTAGTGAGCTAATGCCTAAAGAAGTTCGTGATGAAATTGGATTGTTTTGGCAGTTTTGCTGGGATTTAGGAGTTAAATTAGGTACGAGCACTCGTTCTTTACAAGATTGCTTGATTGAGGCTCGCAGAGACCCATGGAATAGAA
This sequence comes from Akkermansiaceae bacterium UBA4581, assembly GCA_002386905.1. Lineage (GTDB taxonomy): Bacteria > Verrucomicrobiota > Verrucomicrobiia > Verrucomicrobiales > Akkermansiaceae > UBA4581. The sequence continues at coordinate 107,097 of DGKB01000033.1, forward strand.
CAGCGCTTATAGATGCTCGCAGGATTAAAGGAAGTAAATCGTTATTTGATAAGTTCAAAAAAATTAGAACTAAAATTGCCATTACAGACAAGAAGGCTCTGCTAGCTGAGCGTTATGCTGATGTCCTCAAGCGTGAGAATAAATACTCAAGTACGATTTATTTGCAAGAACCTAATGTAAAAGAGAGTTTAGGTGGTTTACGTGATTGGCAGAATTTATGGTGGATTGCTCCTTTTCCTAAGAAGAAACATAGCTTGAAAAGTCTATCCAAAGCTCGCCTATTACCACCTAAAGAGGTGCGCATGTTAGATGAGGCGTATAATTTCATCATGTTAGTGCGTAATGCTTTACATTTTGAAGAAGGACGTAGTACAGATCAGTTGACCTTGCGTTTACAAGGTGTTTTGGCGCAGGATTTAGGTTATGTTAATGAAGATTTACTTCGTGGAATTGAAGAGTTTATGCGTGAGTATTATTTGAATACTCGTTTGATTTATCAAGAAACAAGTAAGGTTTATCAATCGTTAATGGAGGATAGAAGACTTGATTTCAAAACTAAAAACTTACAGATATTAAGGCGTTTTAGTTGGTATAAAAAAATGATTGGTGTGCCTGAATTGGATGGTTTTGAAATTTGGGATGGAGCTTTATACCGTAAACCAGGGCATACGATTACTAAGCAACCTGAAAAATTACTCAAAGCCTATCTGTATGCGATGCAATGGAATGTGAGATTATCTTCTAATTTAAAAAACGCCCTATATAATAGACGTTATTTAATAGATGACGCTTATCGTTTAGATAGGGAAAACCAAGAGACTTTTAAGCAAATTTTAGAGGGGAAGGGTCATGTTGGAGGAACTTTGCGCCAGATGCATGAACAACAGGTTTTGGATAAGTATATTCCTGAGTTTGGAGCTTTAGATTGTTTAGTTCAGCATGAATTCTTTCACCGCTATACAGCTGATGAACATACCTTGCGTTGTTTGGAAAATTTAGATGATTTGTTAATTTTAGACGACGCTCCTGAGCCTTATCGTAGCTTAGTGCTTAACTTTGATGATGTTTTTAGTTTGTATTTTGCTCTAATTTTTCATGATGCCGGCAGAGCTGAGAACGAAGCTGATCATGTAGAGGAATCTACAATTATGGTGGAAGATGTCTGCGCTAGGATGGATTTATCTGTAGGACGCAAAAATCTCATTAAATTTCTCATTGAAGAGCACCTCACTCTATGGAAGTTTGGAACGACTAAAGATGTGGAAGACGATACTGTTATTGATGCGTTTTTAGAGCGTGTACCTACCTTGGAAAAATTAGATGCTCTACTAATATTTACCTATGTTGATTCTAAAGCTACCAATGAGAGCGGTTGGGATAGCTACAAGGAAAGCAGCTTGCTCAGACTTTACAGAGTAGCGCAACGCAGATTAGCTCTAGGTGATGAGGTGATAAGTCATGCTCAAGAAAAGCACTTTCAATTAGTAGAAGAAGCGTTGCTAGAATTGGTCGATCACGCGGATAAAGAGGCGATTAAAGAACATATGAATCTTATGCCTGATAGTTATTTTAAGTACCGCAAGATTGAACATATAGCTAATCACCATAAGGCAGTCTTTGATTTTTTAGATGCAGAACAATCTAAAGGTCTGGATTATCAATTTACATGGTTAGATTTTCCTGAACAGGGATGTACAGAATTGGTTGTCATTGGTCGTGATAGACCATTATTTCTGCAGAAGATTTTTTGTGCTTTATCAAGTTGTGATATTAATATTCTTGCTGCTTCGATTTTCACCAGAAAAGATGGAGTTGTGATTGATTTAATTCGTGTTCGAGATACTCATAAAAAACCTCAAATAGATATAAATAAACAGCAAAAAGTAGAAGCCGTATTTTCGGAAATTAATAAACAAGAGAGCTACAATGCCATCACCTACCTCAAGAAAAAGAAAAGCTACTTTAACCAAAGTAAGCAAGAGCAAGGCGATAGCTATCGATTACGTAAACCTAGAGTAAAGTTTAATTTAGAGGATCCTAAACAAGCTACTATAGAGGTGCAGACGTTAGATAGATTTGGTCTTCTGCATGATATATTAGCTGTATTGAGTCGCTATAAAATTGATGTGACTCAAGCTAGTCTGTATGCGCAATCGGGAATTGCTATTAACCGCTTTGAAATTAGTAACCCCGAAGTATTACAAGTTAAAGCAGAAACAAGAATTAATTGCGAACGAGCTCTTTTTTCTACTGCCGAGCGCTCTCCTTACTAATAAGTAAAGGGGAGAGAATAAGCTTCTAAATAAATAGTTTAATTTTACAAGTGATTTTTGTTTGACAACTAATCACTTTTAAGGTAATTACTCCCACCTAATCACAAATTTAAATTTATGCCTAATTCAGCTTCAGCTAAAAAAAGAGTACGTAAAATTGCAACTGCAACTGCTAGAAATCGCCCACTTAAAACTAAGGTGGCAACACTTCGCAAAAACATTGCAGCAGCAGTAGAGAGCTCAGACAAAGAAGCCGCACAAAGCGCTTACAATCTATTTGCTTCAGCTGTTGATACAGCGGCTAAGAAGCACATTTTCCACAAGAATAAAGCTGCTAACCTTAAGAGTAAGGCTGCTTTAAGCATTGCTAAGATCGCTTAACTCAAAAATTAGTTTTTCTTTTAAAAAGCCCTGTCTGTATAATTCAGATAGGGCTTTTTTTTTTACTTTTGTGAGACTTTTAATTTTCAGTTGATAAAACTTGACTAAATTGAAAAATATAATTAGATTTCTATCGGAACATTAAGTGCAAAAAAACAAAACATTACTTCTTGTTCTAACAAACTAAAAAACAAACAAATGAAAAAACTAACAAACAAACCAGGAATGGGGAGGTTAGTTACTTACTGCAGCGTTTTATCGGCGCTAGCCCTAGGTAACATTACAGCCGCTGAATACCCTACATCTGAGGTTAATACGACAGGTCTTGCCGTATATGACGATAAAGTCATCGTAGGACAATTACACTCTGTCACTGGAACAATGGCCATTAGTGAGACTGGTTCAGTCGAAGCTGAGCGTTTAGCTATCAAGCAAATTAACGCAATGGGTGGGGTTCTCGGTAGACAGATTGAAATTGTTCAAGAAGATGGAGCTAGTGATTGGCCTACATTCGCAGAAAAAGCTAAAAAACTAATTATTCAAGACAAAGTGGCTTGTGTATTTGGTTGTTGGACTTCTGCTTCGCGTAAAGCTGTGCTACCTATCTTTGAGAAAGAGAATAATATGCTCTATTATCCTACTTTCTACGAAGGTCTAGAAGCTTCTAAAAATGTAGTTTATACAGGTCAAGAAGCTACTCAACAAATTATTTGGGGTTTAGACTGGGCTTTTGAAACGCTGGGTTCACGTACATTCTATTTGATTGGTTCTGACTATATTTGGCCAAGAACTTCTCATAAGATTGCTCGTAACCATATTGAGCGTGTATTAGCTAAGAAAGATCCAAAGTGTAAGGTAGTAGGTGAAGAGTATTATCCTCTTGGTCACACTAACTTCCGTTCTTTGATCAACAAAGTTAAGCTTAAAAAGCCTGATTTACTATTCACAGCTGTTGTAGGTGGTAGTAATGTAGCTTGGTACAAGCAACTTAAAGCTGCAGGTATTACATCCGCTAAACAAGATATGCTCACTATTTCAACTACTGAAGATGAGCTTCTTGGAATTGGTGGTGAAAATGCTGAAGGTTTCTATGCTAGTATGAAATACTATCAGTCATTAACTAACGAACATAATATTGAATTCGTTAAAGCCTTTAAAGCTGAATACGGCGAAGATTCAGTGATTGGTGATGTGACTCAAGCTGCTTATCTTGGTCCTTGGATTTGGAAAGCTGCTGTTGAAAAAGCAGGTAGTTTTGATATCGATAAAATTCATGCAGCGCATGGTGGTATTGAGATTCCAAATGCGCCAGAGGGCTATGTACGTGTCCATGACACTAATCAGCATCTTTGGAGTCGCACCAAAATTGGTAAGATGTTGGCTGATGGTCAGTTCGAAGTGGTGGCTGTTTCAGAAGAGCTTATTGAACCAGATCCATTCCCAGAAGGATATCAATAGGCCTGTATTAATATAAATATTAATTACATTTTATAATTATAATAATGGGTTGCTACTTGCTACAGGTAGGTAGCAACCACATTAAATACTATTGTAAGATCTCTGTAGAATAGAGCTTTTATTAAGGTTATTTTATTAGCTAGTATAAATTTACTTGCTTAATAAATAGTAAAGCTCACATCGAAAGCTAAGGCTAATATAGCTAAAGCCTTGCTGTGCGTTGCCTGTAAATAATGCTTCTGCAGCTACTCAATTATATAGAGATCTCATAGTAGTTTATGACTAACAACACCTAAGGTAAAATACCTACGTTATTATGGAATATTCTATAGAAGAAATAATTTCGATTGTAGTGATGCAATCATTTAGTGGAGTAAGCCTTATGTGCATTTATGCACTTATGGGTTTGGGTCTCTACATAATTTTTGGACAGATGGGGGTCATTAATATGGCTCACGCAGAGTTTCTCGTACTGGGATCGTATACAATGTGCTTATTTTCTCAGTTGGTAACTGAGCATATGCCGTTTCTTACTAATTATTACGTAGTGTTAGCTATCCCGCTATCATTTGGTATAGCTTTTGGCGTTGGCTACTTGGTTGAATGGTCTTTAATTAGTCGATTATACAAAAGGCCGTTAGATACGTTGTTAGCTACATGGGGCTTAAGCCTTATTATGCAACAATCGTTTAGAACCTTTATTGGTGCTCGTGAAACCAGCGCTACTTTACCTGAGTGGTTACTAGGTTCATGGTCAGCAACAGACACTATTGATATTCCTGTTAGTGGGTTGGTGCTTTTAGGGTTAACAATATTACTTACTCTGGGACTAATATTCTACACCAAGAAGACTCGTATGGGTTTACGTATGCAGGCTACTACGCAAAATAGAGAGATGACAGGGGCTTTAGGTATAAATACTAAGATGACGGATAGGTTTTCATTTGCGATTGCCTGCGGTATTTCAGGGATTGCAGGTGCATTTTTTACCACGATGGCTTCGACATCACCATCAGCAGGGGAGAATTATATCGTTGATTCATTCCTCGTGCTTGTTGTTGGAGGTCTAGGTAGTTTAGCTGGATTGTTTGTTTCAGCAGGTTTCCTTGCATTGCTATCCTCTATTTTAGAGTTTTTCATGACAGGCTCAATAGCTAAAGTGATTCTCTATGTCATCATCTTCATCACTCTGATGAAATTCACCAAAGGTATCTTCTACAGCAAAGTAAGAAGTTAGATTTAACTACAAAAATATGATGAATAATTTACAAAAATACTCTGACTCAAGTATAAAAAAGTTTCTCTTTGAGAGATTTTTTAAAAACAAAGAGGGAGTGATTGGCTTTGCTATTATAGCGGTTCTTTTGTTAGTACTATTTCCAACTATATTTAGCACCTTTCGCCTTAATATGATAGGTAAGTATCTCTGCTACGCTTTCGTTAGTTTAGGCTTGGTGATGTGTTGGGGGCGTGCAGGTATTCTTAGCTTGGGGCAAGGTTTGTTCTTTGGTCTAGGTGGCTACTGTATGGCCATGTTTCTTAAATTAGAAGCCTCAGATCCAGAATCAACAGCAATTCAAACTACTCCTGGTATCCCTGATTTTATGGATTGGAATCAGATTACTGAGTTGCCTGCTATGTGGTATCCATTTAAGAGCTTAAGTTTAACTATACTCTTGATTCTAACGCTACCAGCTATTTTGGCTTATATTATGAGTGTATTCTACTTTAAAGGTAGAGTTACTGGTGTAGTATTCGCTATTTTAACTCAGTCAATGGTAGCTTGTGCGTGGTACTTTATTGTAGGCAATCAGGGTTTATTTGGTGGAATTAACGGTATTACTGATTTAAAAACTCTCAAAGGTTGGGATATTAGAAGTGAGGAAGCTCAAACGACCTTGTACTTTGTCTGCTGTATTCTGCTCTTAATAACTATTTTACTGAGTCGATATATCATGTCCACTCGTTTAGGTCGCGTATTAGTCGCGCAAAGAGACAAAGAAATGCGAGTTCGATTCTCAGGTTATAGTATCACCTCATTTAAGATATTTGTCTTTTGCCTAGCTGGTGTAGTTAGTTCAATTGGTGGAGCTATGTTTACCTTACAAGTGGGCTTTATGTCTCCTAATTTAATTGGGATTAAGCCTTCAATTGATATGGTTATCTTTACAGCAGTAGGGGGTAGAGAGAGTTTGTTAGGTGCAGTTTATGGAGCACTTGCGGTTAATGCTGCCAAGACAACTTTTTCTGAAGCCTACCCTAACTTATGGACCTTTATTTATGGAGCTACCTTTATTATTATAGTTCTGTTCTTACCTAAAGGTTTAGCAGGGCTTTATGAGAATTTCATAAAACCTCAACTATATAAAATTATTTGTAAGTTTTCTTCTAAAAAAACAGAAGATTCAGATGATAGTACTAACCTTAAACCAACTGTAACCGATGCCAAGTAATACTGACTTTTTGCTAGCGATAGAAGACTTAACTGTGAGTTTTGATGGTTTTAAAGCTGTCGATGATTTAACACTTTATGTCGATAAAGGAGAACTAAGAGTCATTATTGGCCCTAATGGGGCTGGTAAGACCACTGTTTTGGATCTTATTAGTGGTAAAACCAAGTCTAGCGCTGGGAGTATCCGCTATAACAATAAGGAAATTACAAAAATGCGTGAGCACGAAATAGTACGCTTAGGTATAGGTCGTAAGTTTCAAACACCTTCAATTTATGATAAATTAACTGTGTTTGAAAATTTGGAAATTTCTTACCCTCAAGGGCGTTCAATTAATGGTTCATTAGGTTTTAAAAGAACCGATAAGGTCGTTAAGCGTATTTTAGAGGTTGCCGAGGAAATCTTCCTTATTGATTTATTAGATTTGGAGGCAGAACTACTGAGTCATGGTCAGAAGCAATGGTTAGAAATAGGCATGCTTTTAGTCCAAGATCCTGAGTTAGTCATGCTTGATGAGCCTGTTGCAGGAATGACAGCCAAAGAGCGTGATGAAACAGCGATTCTTCTCAAAAAAATGGCCAAAGAGCGTTCAGTCATTATTATTGAACATGACATGGATTTTGTTGCTAAAATTGCAGATAGAGTCACTGTTTTGCATTTAGGGAAAATCTTAAAAGAAGGCACCATGGAAGAGGTTCAAAGCGATCCAACTGTTAAAGAAGTCTATTTAGGCCATTAATCTTAATTCTTAAAAACACATATTATGTTAAATGTAAAAAATCTCAAAGTAAGTTACGGAGAAAGCAAGGTTATTAACAACCTTGATTTTGAATTAGCAGAAGGAGAAATCTTGGCTGTTATGGGACGTAACGGAATGGGTAAAACAACCTTATTTAAATCGATTATTGGTATTCTGCCTTGCAGTGAAGATAGCAGTATCACAATTAATGGTTCAGAACTCTCACAAAAACCTAGTTTCAAAAGGGTGCGTGAAGGACTAGCCTATGTGCCACAAGGTCGAATGATTTACCCAACCTTGTCTGTTACAGATAATATCAAAGTAGGCTTAGACGCAACCAAGTCTAAACAAATACCAGATTATATCTACGAGCTCTTTCCTGTACTTAAGGAAATGGGTAAGCGCATGGGTGGTAATTTGTCAGGCGGTCAGCAACAGCAGCTAGCTATTGCAAGAGCTTTAGTAACTCAACCTAAAGTTTTGCTATTAGATGAACCAACGGAAGGTATTCAGCCTTCGATTATTAAAGAAATGGCAAGGACTCTTAAAAAAATCAGAGATTCTCATGGCATTTCAATTATTGTAGCAGAGCAAGTGCTCTCATTTACTTTAGAGGCTTGTGACCGCTTTCTCGTTATGGAAGGTGGGGACATTGTTCACTCTAGTAAGCGAGCTGATGTTGATGCTGAGAAAATTAAAAGCTTCCTTTCTGTTTAATACCAGAAAATTACAATGGCTACCCTATAAGGTAAATTAACCACTCTCGTGTTAAACTATGTTATAGCGTAGCTCTTAAAAACCATAAAATAATAAACCAAACAAAGACTATGAAAACCCTAATTAAAGTAGACCTCAATACTCCACCAGAAGAGCAAGATGTAATTCACAATCGCTGGCACCCAGACCTACCAATGGTAGCTATGGTAGAGCCAGGTGATTCATTTCGTGTAGAATGCGTAGACTGGACAGGTGGTCAAATTAAAAACGATGATTCTGCTCTTGATATTAAAGAAGTAGACTTAACTAAAGTTCACTATCTTACAGGCCCTATTGGGGTCAAAGGTGCAGAGCCAGGTGACCTCATGGTCGTAGAAATTTTAGATGTAGGTGTGCTTGATGATTTCCAATGGGGTTTCACAGGTTTATTTGCTAAAGAAAACGGTGGTGGATTCCTCACGGAGCATTACCCTGATGCACGTAAAGCTTGTTGGGATTTTCATGGTATTTACACTTCATCACGTCACATACCTAATGTAGAGTTTGCAGGTATTATGCACCCAGGTCTTATTGGTTGCTTGCCATCAAAAGAATTACTCGATAATTGGAATAAACGTGAAAGAGAGCTCTTTGATACAGACCCAGAAAGAGTGCCGGCACTTTGCACACTTCCTTATGCTGATACAGCTCACATGGGTAGAATGAAGCCAGCAGAAGCCGCAGAAGCAGCTAAAGAAGCCGCGCGTACTGTGCCTCCACGTGAGCATGGTGGTAATTGTGATATCAAAAACCTCACCAAAGGCTCAAAGGTTTATTTTCCAGTATATGTAAAAGATGGAGGTTTATCTATGGGAGATATCCATTTCTCTCAAGGTGATGGTGAAATCACATTCTGTGGAGCTATCGAAATGGCAGGGTACTTAGATATACGAGTAAAACTCATCAAAGGTGGTGTAGAGAAATACGCTATAGTTAACCCTATTTTTGAGCCTAGCCCACTAGAGCCTAGATATAGTAACTTCCTTATTTTTGAAGGTATTTCAGTTGATGAAAATGGGCAGCAACATTACTTGGATGTACATGTTGCCTACCGTCAAGCCTGCTTGAACGCGATTGAGTACATGAAGAAATTTGGTTATACAGGTGAGCAAGCTTATGCCATCCTTGGAACAGCTCCTGTAGAAGGGCATATCAGTGGTATCGTTGATATTCCTAATGCCTGTGCCACATTATTCTTACCTACAGATATTTTTGACTTTAACATCAAGCCTAACGCTGATGGTCCTAAGACAGAGGTAACTCCAGGAACAGATTTAGCCAAAGCTTAGTTGGTTAGTTAGTAATAGGTTGCTTGGGGTATTGAGTTGAATTTCATGCTTTTTACTTAATATTCCAAGTAGCTTTCTAACGTTTTTAATACTTTAATAAATTATCATTATGCAACTCTTTGATTACACTTGTAAAACTCATGGGAATTTTGAGCTGATGCGCCCTTTAGCGTTACGATCACATCCAGCACCTTGCCCTCAATGTGATAAGCTATCTATGCGGACTTACATTGCGGCTCCTAATTTAGTTCAGATTGATCCAAAGAAAAAATCAGCAATAGAGCGCAATATTAAAAGTCAGTTTGAGCCTCATATTTGTAACACTCATGAATGTGAGCACGAGGCTCCGAGTTTATTGCCCCCAAGTCATAACCAAAAACCTAAATTACAGCCTTACTTGGGAGCAAGACCATGGGTGATTGAGCATCCGGTTTAATAACATTACTTCATAGTATAATTAGTTCTACTAATTATTGATAAAATTTTAACTTACAAAAGGCTCTATAGTGAGCCCGGAGTAAGTTAATTCATAGCACCGAGTGTCTAGTTGGGAGCAACTAGGCACTCACTGATTAGAGCTTTAAATTTCGGTAGTAGAATACGAATAATAAATTCTTTTTATTTAATTAATCATTGACCTTTATTGGGCTCAGCATTAGAATGCTTCAACTTCAAACAAATAGCATATCGTTATTAGAAGTTAGGTTTAAATTTAAATTAATTTCTTGTTATAACCTTACTAAGCAATCAAAACAAAAAAGTTGTGTAGTATAAATAAAATAATAACAAATTAATTTAAAGATAAGCCAAAATACAAAATGACAAAAAACAATTTTATCGGTTGTTTTTGTCTAATATATAACTACATAAAATACAAAAATATGAAAAATATAAACAAATGGTTGGCAGGGTCATTAGGCTCTTTAGTTATGCTTGGCGCTCAGTCACAAGCAAGTAGTGAAGACTTTTCAGGTTCAATTAGCTTGGATTACAACTCACATTTCATGTCTTACGGTTTAAATGTCTGGGGCACTGAAGATATAGGTGATGAAGTATTTTTTAATCCGTCAATTGGTATTAATTATGCTCTTAGCGAAACTTCAGGTGTCTATGCAGGTGTTTGGGCGGAAATAAGTGATCTTGATTCTGATCCTCCAATTGGTGACAATATTCAAGAAGTCGATATTTGGGCTGGTTACTACTTTGCTGCCGGTGACTTCTCATTTGATATTGCTCTTCAACAGTGGATTTATGCTAGTGAGGTAGAAGGTATTCTCGATTTCACTATTGGTTATGATGCTAAGTTTTCTCCGACACTAACTATACATAATCGTATTGAAGCTGTAGGCACCCAGAATAAAGGTACTATGCTTGTGTTAGCTGGTAGTTTCTATGAGGGAGATGTATTCTCAGTATCTGCTAATATTGGTGGTAGTTTATCAGAATTTCATGTTGATGGTGAAGATGGATATGCATTCTCATCAGTAACTCTTGGTTTTGGTACTCCTATTAGTGAAAGTGTGGATTTCCATGGTGGACTCTCTTTCTATCATACGGATGAAGATACTACAGGTAATGCTGACTCAACTTACCTTACTCTTAATTTAGGTATAGGAATGTCATTCTAATTTAGGTATTGTAATTCATATAGTTATTTTACTGGCATTCTGTTACTTGAGTAGCTGGATGTCAGTAAAACTATATAAATTTGAAATTATTAATTAAATTAGAGCAGGTAAATATTAATGTTTGTTATGTTAAGTATCGAGCTTAGCATTTATCTGCTCTAGTTTAGTAAAATAAATCACATAATTGCGATTCATTAGCCTGATGTTTTATTAATTTAAGAGGTGGTATACTCTTATTTGTTATTGTTAAATCATGCGCTTAACTTCTAGAGAAAAAGATAAGCTTATTATCGTGGTAGCTGCGGATTTAGCGCGTCGAAGACAAGCTAGAGGGCTTAAACTTAATCATCCTGAGTCTATTGCTATTATTTCTTATGAGATTTTAGAAGGCATTAGAGATGGTAGGAGTGTAGCTGATCTTATGAGTTATGGCACTACGATACTAACTCGTAATGATGTCATGGAAGGAGTGCCTGAAATGATACACGATGTCCAAGTAGAGGGCACTTTTCCTGATGGGACTAAGTTGGTTACAGTGCATAACCCTATTAGATAAAGATGAGCTAGAAATAATGAGTTAATAACTTAAGCTACCAACACTCAATCATGATACCTGGAGAATATAAATACCAAAATGCCGATGAGGCTCTAATCGCTAATGAGGGGTTGGAGACAGTCCTTATAGAAGTGACTAATACAGGAGATAGACCTATTCAAATCGGTAGCCATTTTCATTTTTATGAGGTGAATGAGGGTTTGGAATTTAATCGAGCAACGAGCAGAGGTTTTCGCCTAAATATTGCAGCAGGTACGGCAGTTCGCTTTGAGCCTGGAGATATTAGAGAGGTGGAGTTGGTCGCTTTAGCTGGAGAACGTAAGGTCTATGGGCTAAATAACAAAGTAGATGCGGCCTTATAGTATTTAAATCATCATGAGTTTAGAATTTACCCGTCGTCAGTATGCAGAGATGTTTGGCCCTACCGTAGGTGATCAAGTACGCTTAGCTGATACTGAATTATTTGTAGAAATTGAACGAGATTTAATTGCTGAGTCTGGCGGTTATGGTAATGAGGTTAAATTCGGTGGGGGTAAAGTCATTCGAGATGGTATGGGGCAATCTCCCTTAGCTTTATCTAAAGATTGTTTAGATTTAGTTCTCACTAACGCTACAATTATTGATGCAAGATTAGGAGTAATTAAAGCAGATATAGGGATTAAAAATGGTCGGATTTCAGGTATTGGACATGCCGGAAATCCGCTTATTCAGTCAGGTATAGCAGAGGGCATGGTTATTGGCGCTTCTACAGAGGTTATTGCAGCTGAGGGGCATATTGTAACTGCAGGTGGCGTTGACTCTCACATTCACTTTATCTGTCCTCAGCAAATTGAAGAAGCTCTTAATAGCGGAGTAACCACCATGATTGGTGGAGGTACAGGGCCTGCGACAGGAACTAATGCCACAACCTGTACTCCAGGAGCTTGGAATATAGCTAGAATGCTCGAAGCTGCAGAAGCATTCCCTATGAATATAGGTTTTATGGGTAAGGGTAATTCATCTAATTTAGAGGCATTACGTGAACAAGTTGAGGCTGGAGCCATGGGGCTTAAATTACACGAAGATTGGGGCACGACGCCTAGCACTATAGATACTTGCTTAACCATCGCTGATGAAATGGATATTCAAGTAGCTATTCATACCGATACACTTAATGAAGCAGGATTCGTAGAAACTACTATAAGCGCTTTTAAAAACAGAGTGATTCACACATTCCACTCTGAGGGGGCAGGTGGTGGTCATGCTCCTGATATTCTTAAAGTTTGTGGGGAACCTAACGTCCTGCCTTCATCGACTAATCCAACCAGACCATTTACAGTTAATACCATTGATGAGCACTTAGATATGCTTATGGTATGCCATCATTTAGATTCAAAAATCCCCGAAGATGTAGCTTTTGCTGAATCACGTATTCGACCACAAACTATTGCAGCAGAAGATATTTTACATGACAGAGGCGCAATTTCTATCATGTCTAGCGATAGTCAGGCTATGGGGCGTGTTGGAGAGGTGCTTATTAGAACTTGGCAAACTGCAGATAAAATGAAAAAGCAGTTTGGTGCACTAACTTCAGCTGATAGTTCACCCGAGCATGATGCTGCCGATAATTTTAGAGTATTACGTTATATTGCCAAGTATACGATTAATCCAGCTATTGCCTGTGGTTGCGCTCATGAAGTGGGTAGTTTAGAGGTGGGAAAGCTTGCGGATATTGTCCTGTTTAAACCTGCATTTTTTGGAGTCAAGCCAGAGATTGTTCTCAAAGGAGGGCTCATTGCAACAGCTAATATGGGTGACCCTAACGCTTCAATTCCGACACCGCAACCTATGCATTATCGCCCTCAGTTTGCCTCTTATGGTAAGGCGGTGCACAAAACCTCTATTACTTTTGTGAGTAAGGCCGCGATAAAGGCAGATATCAAAGGCAAGCTAGGTTTAGAAAAAGAAGTGGTAGCTGTAGAGAATACTCGTGAAATTTCTAAGTTAGATATGGTGCTCAATGATTATCTACCAAACATAGAGATAGACCCAGAAACTTATACAGTGACTGTGGATGGTGAGGTTATTACCTGTGAGCCCGCAGATTTGTTGCCGATGGCGCAGCGTTACTTCTTATTTTAATTAATTTTTATAATAATCATGACTATTACTCAGCGCTTACATAATATACCTCAAGGCTTAACTCTAGTTCCCTTAAATGTCGATAGGCATAAGTTAGCTCGTAGGCGTTGGCATGGTATAGCAGAAAATGGTGTTGAATTTTCATTTGATGTTGTTGAGGCTTTGGAGCATGGAGATGCGTTTTATGCTGATGAAACAAGTATTTATGTAATAGAGATGCAGCCAGAAGCCTGTTTATTAATACCTATTAAAGATGCAAAAAAAGCAGCATGGATGGGCTGGATGGTTGGGAATTTACATTTTAAGGCAGCTTTTGAAGAAGATGGTATTCTAGTCCAAGATGATTTAGCTGTTGTGCAAATGTTAGAACGTGAACATATTCATTACAATAAAGTTCATCAAGTATTCAAGCCGAGTAAGCAGGGAGGACACAGCCACGATCATTCGCATGAGCACAGCCACTCACATAGCCACGACCACACGGGAGAACACTCTCATAGTCACTGATGATAGCCACTGCCGAAATAGCTCAGGAACAAGATTTATGGATGTGGTTACCTCACCTCATCCAAGTCTCTGACCCGCTATTTCCTACAGGGGGTTACGCCCATTCCTTGGGTTTGGAAGAGTGGGCAGCAACTTGTAATTATAAAGATAAACAAGATTTGGTGACATTTTTTGAAGAGCATGTGGCCTGTTCATTAACACGTTTAGAATTACCCTATTTACATTTCATTATTCAATTATTGGACAAAGAGCAGATTGATTGGCAGCAGATTAAGCGCCTAGATAGCGAAATTAATGCTTGGAAATGGGCCAGTGAGATTAGAGAGGCAAGCTTGGCTCAGGGGAGAGGGCGCTTACGTTTGCTTAAAAAACTATGGACGAATGAGTCTATCATGCAAGACTATGAAGAGCAGGCTAAAGAATTAGGCTTTTATGGGCATCATCTTTTAATCACGGCGATTCAATTCAAAATTTTAGGCGTTCCTCTCAGAGCAGGTTTATTAGCTTATGGTTATCAGAGTTTTGCTAACTTTTCTTCTGCTTCGATTAAATTGCTGCGCATGAGTCCTGAGTCTGTTCAAGGAGCTTTGCTACATGGCTTATCCTTGTTGCCTGAAATAGTAGATAAGGCCTTAGTGGTTGAGCATGATGATGCGGGTTACTTTATGCCTCATTTTGATATTGCTTGCGCTAGGCATTCTACGGCTTTTTCTAGGCTCTTTATTTCTTAATTTTTTTAACTTAATACTATGATGCATCAAACAGAAACTCCATTTCGTCCTGTACGAGTAGGTATTGGTGGGCCAGTTGGCTCAGGTAAAACTATGTTATTGCTTAGACTTATTGAAGCCTTACATGAGCGTTATTCATTGGTGGCTATTACCAATGATATTTACACGACTGAAGACGCTCAATTTTTAGTCAAGAATAGTGCGCTAGACGCTGAACGTATTTTAGGTGTAGAGACGGGAGGCTGTCCTCATACCGCTATTCGTGATGATACAAGCATGAATGAAGTGGCTATAGAAAATCTCATCGAAAAGCACCCTGATACTCAGCTCGTACTCATGGAGAGCGGAGGAGATAATTTGTCTGCTACCTTTTCTCCAGATTTAGTAGATGCTTTTATTTATATCATCGATGTCGCCGAGGGAGATAAAATCCCACGTAAGGGAGGCCCTGCTATTCGATTCTCAGACTTAATGATTATTAATAAAATCGAGCTAGCTCCTCATGTAGGTGCAGACTTAGCTGTCATGGATAGGGATTCTAAGATTCAGCGTGAGCATCGTCCGTTCATCTTTTGTGATTTAAAAACTTACCAAGGCCTGGATGATGTTATTGCTTGGTTAGAGAAAGAGTGCCTATTTGCGATTAAAGGATAGTAACTAACGTATTGATATGAGCGCTAATCTAGTCTCACCAACAAAAGACATTACCACAGCGTATGGAGGTGTTTTTGGTGGAGTAGATTTAGTTTACGATACCAGAGTTAACAGTTCAAATAAGCAGCATAGTTACCTAGCTAAGCAATGGGTACGTCCGCCGTTACATTTAGCTAAGAGCTATGAAGAAAATCAATGGGCTTTAAATTTACTAATGAGTCCTACAGCTGGGCTATTAGCAGGAGACAGGATAAAGCTTAATATTCAAGTTATCAACCAAGCTAAAGCGGCAGTGATCAGTCCTGCGGCTTGTCGTATTCACACTATGAAAAGTGGTAGTGCAAGTATTACTCAGCATTACAAAATATCGAACCAATCAATTTTAGATATTTGGGCAGCTCCACTTATTCTGCAAAAACAAGCATCACTCAACCAAAATACAAGAGTCGACATAGATGCTAGCTCTACTTTATTCATGTTAGAGAGCATTATGCCTGGACGAAGTGCTTACGCTGAGAGCTTTACCTTTGATGCTTGGAGCACAAAATTAGAAATTTATCTAGATGAAGAGTTACTCGTCTATGAAAACTTTACTGTAGAGCCGAACAGAGGAGATACAAAAGATTGGCAAACTTTTTACCCAGATGCTCATTACGCAAGCTTTTACTATATTAGTCCACAAGTAAAAAAAGAATTTATAACTCAGCTACACGAACTGGAGTTAGGCGTAGATAATAAATTGGGAGCTAGTTTGTGCGCGGGGAACAAAGGTATTGGCATTAAAATTCTTTCACGTAATAGCTTACACCTGCGTAAAGCTATTTTGGCAGTTAGAAATTTTTTTGAAGAGCAAACTAGTACTTCTTTTCCTCATGCTAGTAAGAGGGCTCAGACATTTTACCATTGAGGAATTTTAATATATTTCTGAAGAAAAACTATTTGATTAACCAACAATATAATGAAAATAACAGCCCTTATTGCAACCAAACTAAGTCTATTAATACTATCTATAGCTAAGGTACAAGCTCACTTAATTGATACCAATGGCACACATAAAAGCTCAGCTATAGATGTGTATCATCCAGCCATTGGCTTAGAGTTACCTATTATCTTATTGATCATAGCCTTAATTAGTTACCAAATTTTGGCAAAAAAACGTCTCAAAAAACAGTATTTTATACCTCTTATACTCATCCTTGCCGGATCGTTATTCTTAGTTTAAATAATAAGAGAAAACTATTTAAGCAGGTATAAAGGGTTTGCGAAAAGCCTCTTCGAAATCATAGCCACCTGCAAAATCTTCCTTACTATCAGTAGGTTGTTTGCTTAAAACATTAGCTTCAACAAGAGCAAAAACCATTTCTCCTACATCTGAGCATTTATGTATGCCCCATTGATTAAGTACCCAGTAGCTCATAGGTCCATATTTCTCTAGTGCATATAAGCGAAAACCTTCTAGTAAATCTTGGCCAGATACATGAGAAAAAGCTTGAGACTCTTTTTTTGCTGCCTTGTGCTTAACGCTATAAGCCAAAGCCTCTTTAAGAAAAAAATAAGCAACAGCGTCATAACGTGGTTCTCTTTCTAAAATAATAGGTAAAGCATGTTCAAAATCCATAAAAATAAGCGTAAATTTATAAACAAACCTTGAATAGCAGACGAATATAAATCAAGAGCAATATAAAATTCATTTAAATAGCGATTAAACAACTAAAAATTCAAGTGTCTAAATAAACAGAAAACAAGGTTAAAACCCTTGTTGTAGCTAGGAATTTTAGGTTGTGCGAGTTAGAGGGTAAGGTCTCTTGATGCGAGTGTTAAAAAAAAGTGAAAAAAGA
>DGKB01000019.1 GCA_002386905.1 Akkermansiaceae bacterium UBA4581
ACGCAACTGCATTTTAACTGGTGATTTACGCGCGTCAATCGTCTGTTTGATGAGACGCACCTCCTCAATAGATGAAGGGTGGCATTTGAGTTTTCTACCTGCTATTTTAAGCCATGAATCTTTGTCTTCAAACTGTGCCAACGACACGACGACATCAATAACTTCTATTCTTGCAGCTCCACTCACGCAGGCAACCTAAAGTGAAAATGAAAAAACTAAAAGTGCAAAATAACAGTTTATGAATTCACCCAACCTCAAATGAGTCAAAAACTCAGGCTGCATTGACAAGCCTCTAGTATTTCTTGGGTTTCTTACCTCTTGGTATGGCGTCGCCTTTGAATTCTCTGAGCTTGCGCTTTTTATTTTGCAATGGCTTCGAACGCTTTTTCTTTTTGCCTCTAGCACTGGTGCTAGGGTCTTTGTGTGCCCGATTAGTTGAGTTAGATTCAAACATAATTAAATTTATTTAATTCTTAATTTAATTTCTACACGACGGTTGATAGCCTGCTCTTCAGGTGTGATCCCATTGACTAGAGGTTGAGTCGAACCATAGCCTTTTACTCTGATTTTATTAGGGTTAAAACGTAATGTTTCAACGAGCCAGTCTTTGACTGCTTGAGCTCGCTGTTCTGAGAGCTGTTGGTTATAGACTGGATCACCAATAGTATCTGCATGCCCTTCTATCCAGCATACCATATTGGGATTTTTATCAATGAGCATAGCGATTTTATACAGGCTAAATTTAAATGAATCTTTAAGATCTGAACTATTAAAGGCAAATAACAAATCACCACCTATATATGTTTTTTTATCATTTAATTGATCACTAGAGAGTTGTAACATGCCTTCTAGTGAGGTGAAACCTGCCAACGCCGCCTGCCCATCTTTTGTTGTTCCTTCAAATAAATTTTGCGTATAATCATCTATTTTATCCCAATTAGTAGCTGTATCATTAAATTGAATCTTGGGTTGCAATGCTGAGAGTTCTTTTTTCAAATCTATAGAAATAGAGGCTGGCACAAAACTTTGCTCCAAACTCGCATTCAAATCTTTTTGAATTAATGCTGTTTGTTCAACGCCTATTTTTTCTTGGTCTATAGCAAAAATTTCTTTTTCGATAGTAGGACTCATATCTACTTCTAACTTCTTGATATCATCAGCTACATCAAAAAAATCAACTTTAGGAAACTTAATAGACTCTATCTCTTGAACCATAGGTTGTGGGGCATCTTGAATGATAGGCTTGGTGAGGTTATCAGGTTTGATAGCTATGCGCTGATATTCCACCGGCTTTGCAACCATATTTTTTATTTCATCAAAAAAACTATATTTTATAAGTATATATACCAATATCAGATGTACGAGAACTGTGACCATGAACGCTAGCACCCACCAACCAACAGCTGTAGCTCTAGCTTTATTCTTTAGGTGTTTATAATTAATCGTGGCTTCCATAGTCATAGTTAGAGAACGAATTCTACCCTACTAAATACTCATTAATACTAGAGGCTAAGCGCTTCTGAACTCCAGTTTTTCCTAAAACTTGAACTTCTTCAAGCAAATCTTTTTGTAGTGACTCATAAGCATGAGGGTAATCATACCATTGTTGTATTTTAGCTGCTACATTTTCGGCAGTAAATTCATGCTGAATAAATTCAGGAATGATTTGATGACCTGCGATGATATTAATTAAGCCCACATCATCTATTTTAACCAATCTATCAGCCAACCAATGAGTCAAAGGAGCTAATTGATACACTAGGCAAAAAACCAAACCATAATACGCCGCCTCCAAAGTCGCCGTGCCACTAGCTATAATACCTGTATGCGCTTGCTGCATGAGCTGTTGACTCGTTGAATTAGTGATTTTAACATTGGCGTTTAATCCCTGTTCACTAATCATTAATTCAATGATAGGTTTGAGCTTTTCTTGTGCTAGAGGTATTTCAAAACGCAAATCTGGCTGCTTTTGCAAGAGTAGCTTAGCTGCACCTAGCATCTTAGGCAACAAGTAATTAACTTCTCGTTCACGGCTCCCAGGCAATAAAGCAACTAAAGTCTCGTCTCTTACTATGGAGTGATCACGCTTAGTTTCTAATTCATCAACTAGAGGATGCCCGTAACAGCGAGCATCTAACTGCGTATCTTTAAAATACTTAAGTTCAAAATCAAACAAGCATAATAGTAAATCCAAATCACGTTGCATGGTTTTAATTCTTCCAGCTTTCCACGCCCATACCTGAGGACTCACATATTGAATAATTTTAATCTGTGGCCAGCGCTTTTTCACCTGCTTGGCAATACGCAAATTAAATCCAGGATAATCAACGAGGATTAATGCGTCTGGCTGATCTCGTTCAATACGATTGAGTAATTTGTAAAACTGCTCTTTAAAATAGTTATAGTGCTTGAGCACTTCGACAAGTCCCATCACTGCCGCACTTTCCAGCCAATCTTCTAAATCTCCTCCTGTAGCTTGAGCATGAGCCAGCATACGAGCACCACCTAAACCAGAGAAAACAACATTATCATTAATCTCACGATAACTTTGCATCAGCTCAGCAGCGTGAATATCGCCGCTCACTTCGCCTGCAATAATATAAATGAGTTGTTTAGTTGAATCCATTATTTTAGCCCTTATTAATCTACATGCAGACTAAACTATATACTATCCATGGAGCAACTCTAGTTTTAATTATTTTCTATAATTTGATAAATCTCTCCATTATGGGAGATAAGGTAGAGATTTTTCTCTACATCTTCACCAAAAGAAACTAGCTGACTAAGAACTTTGAATCTGTACTTTAACTTTTTACTCCAATGTTCAAGTTTATCTTTTTGCATATTGTCACTAGGTAGTGACCAAATTTTCATATTAATCCAATCAGAAAAAAAATACTTTCCTTGTAAGCTAGTGATAGGTCCTCGATAAACAAAACCGCCGTTAATGCTATAGCCTTCATCTTTACCTCTCCCGTGTGCAAAAGTATAAACAGGAGCTACCGTATTTTTAGGTGTTTCTAGTCTGCGTTTTGCTTTATTTAAGTTATCACCTTCATAAATAGGCCAACCAAAGTTAGCTTTTCTTAACTGTTTAAAACTAACTTTGTTAATTTCTTCCCAATCCTTTTGCCCAACATCTCCAATATATAAATCATCACCATCCCACGCACAACGCCAAGGGTTACGTAAGCCATAGGCATAAATTTCAGGTTGGGCACCTTTTTGCCCGACAAATGGATTGCCCTTGGTACTATAGCCAGTTTGCGTCGATACATCTAGACGTAGAATTTTGCCCAAATGACTATTTAAATCTTGAGATCTATTTTTAGGATCATTAGCTGAGCCTCCATCTCCTGTTGCAATATACAAAGCCCCATCTGGGCCAAACCCCAGCCAGCCACCATTATGATTGCGAAAATCCTGTTTAATTCCTAACAGCAACTCTCCTTGGCTTGACTCTGTTTGCCACTTTCCATTTTCTAATTCAGCCACAAAACGTAAAATCTCTGTATCTCCTTCATTATTAGTCAGATAGACATAATAACGCCCTGTTATAGAAAAATTAGGATCAAAAGCTAGCCCTAATAAACCTTGTTCTTGCATTTCAATATTAATTTTATCTCTAACATCTAAAAAAGGTTGTTCAAGTAATGATTTAGTTGATTTATCAAAAATCATCACTTTCCCTTTCTTCTCTACAATAAATAAATAATTAGGATACTTTTTTGTAGCTGTTAACCAGACTGGTTGGTCTAAATTTTTAACTACTAAACTCACCTTAGTATCTTTTGCGTGAGCCATAAAATAAAAATGTATGAGTAAATAAATAAGTAACCACTGTTTTATATTCATAACCATTAATTTAAAATTGTGCCAAAAGCAAAAAAAGGAGCGCTTGAAAAACAAGCGCTCCTTTTTTTAAAGTTAATTTAAATAAATTAAAAGTTTTTTGATAAAGAAATTCCACTGTAAAATCTCTCAGCATTATCTTTTTCTAAGCCTGCATTAATACCAACAGTCAAACCTTTCACATCAAAACCGCTAACATAAGCACCAAATCTTTGTTGGTCCCACTCTTCACCTGCAGTAGAAATATACTCTGGGCCCACTGTTAAGCCTAATAAATCATAGCTAGGTCTAACTCTTACCCAGTAAGACTCACCAAATGTCTCATAGTTAGCTATTGTAGATAAACCTATTCCCGCAAACAGTTCAGCCTTTTGAAGCTCGTAACTAAATACTCCACCAAAAGTATCTTCATCAGTTTCATTAGAATTGTCACTTGGGTTAGAGGCTATATCTTGTGCAGCAACACCTGCATAGAAAGTGGAAACTATATCCTCATAAGTAAATCTGTAACCTAATGAAGCAGAAGTTCCAAATCCATCAACTTCGATATTACCTAAATTCGTGTTATCATAATCATATTCAGACCTGTAAGCCCACAAACGTAATTTAATTCCATCTTGAGATAATTTGTTATCATCTAAAGTAGTGATTAAGCCCAAATAACCATAATTAGAAGCACTACTTGCACTAAAGCCAGCTAAACCTAAATACTCTCTATCTGAGGACATGTTTTCAGAATTTGAATAGGTGCCTGCAAATAGGCTCGTACTTATTAAAGAGCAACCAACGAAACAATTTAAAATGAATTTATTCATGTAAATTAAGCTATATTATAATGGTACAAAGTCAAACTTTTTTGTGTATGAAAATCATTTTGATTCATAGTTTCATTAAATACTAAATCATCTATTGATTTAAGAAAAATATCATCAATTTTGTTATTGTCAAAACGACATATTAACTCCGATTCTATTTTTACAAAGGTAGTTAATTCTCTACCTGTACTTGACTCAATCACAAAACCTAGATGAAATAGTAGTGATTCTTGTTGAGCTAATTTAAATATAATAGGAGTAACGTTTTTATACTGACCTATTTTTTTTGTAGCAGGAGCAAATGCATTAATAATGTAATCTATGATAGTCTTACTTTGCTCGTACTTACCATTGATGTAACGATGCCATTTACAGTTATATAAAATAGAATTCAGCTCATCTTGTTCATTTGGTTTTGCAAAGACTAAATGAGCTTTATAAATAGTTGAATTATTAAATTCGCCTATTTTTTTAAGTTCTTTTAGAGCTACTGTTATATTAGATAAAGGTGTAATTAAATTAACATTCTCAACTAAATTTTCTTTATTTTCATCTGGGTTAACTAAAGTAAAAGTTATCATTTTTTGTTCAATAGTACGTACGCGCCCCCATACTCTTTCATCAATAACTAAAGGTAAAGGCACCTCGAAAGCATAATTATTGGTATGTTTAAAATCACATTCCCAGGCATGTAAGAGAACTAAAAAAGCAAAATATATATTAACCCCTGCAGCCAAGATCAAAATTAATGTCACACCCCACGTTAAAACAACCTCATAGTTATAATAATAATTAATAACTGCAAAGATTATTGCAGCGACACCTAATAAAAAAATAAGAAGATAAGGCAGGTAAAGTTTTTTGCTGCCTAAATCATAGCCATCTTTACTCGAAACTCTAAATTTTATTTTTTTACGAAAAACACCCAATGTAGAAAGCAACGCAGTTGGCCACATAGCCATTTTCATCTTCTCGGTTAAAATAAGTCGACCATAACCCTGACCTCCTTCATTGAATAATAAAACCCCCAAACATGCATAAGGAAGCAAAAAAAATAATAAGGTTGAAGCGTCTGTAAATATAGGCGACAAATTAAAAAATATAGTAATAATGGGTGATAAGTACAATATCAAACGAGACCATCCATCGACATAAGGAGTCGCTATATTGATTGTACTTATTTTTTGAGCAAAAGATAGTTGCGAACTAAACAGCACATTCTCCTCTCTAAAAACTTGCATATTTCCTTGCCCCCAACGAAGCCTTTGCCTTAAAAAATCAACAAAACGAATCGGAGCAATTCCATAAGCTAGAGGCTCGTTATGAAAACAAGATATATAACCTTTTTTATAAATCTTAATAGCAAAATGCATATCTTCAGTTACTGTCTCTTCAGGAAACCCTCCTACATCATCAATTGTACTGCGTCTCAGTAAGGCAGAACAACCACATAAACTGCAACTTTGAAGACTATCAGCCCCTGTCTGAGAAACATAATGAAAATGAGATTGCTCATGCCAGAACAATTTTGAGTTCCCAAAACTACCGTGTTGGTAAGAGTTTTCGTTGTAATAATCTTGCGGTGTTTGAACAAATCCTACTTTGGAGTTTTCAAAATAACCTAAAAGTTCATGAACGATTTGTGGCGTTGCTACGTGATCTGCATCTAATAAAAGAACAAAATCACCTTTTGCATGCTTAAATCCATTGTTTAAATTACCTGCCTTAGCTCCCTTATTTGTTGTTCTTGCTAAATAGCGGCAATTAAAAAAAAGTGCTAACTCCTTAAGTTCAGGTCTATTACCATCATCTAATAACCATGTAGTATGAGGATAACTAATATTAACAGCACCTATAATTGTAGCCCTTATAACTTCAATAGGTTCATTATACGTGGTTATAAAAACATCTACTGTTTCATCTAGAGAAATAGAGAGATTTTTTTTTGCTTTTGTTAATTTTAATGTTGTAACTTGCGCTAATAAAATTCTAAGAAAACAATAAACTTCTGTGATATAAAAAATCCATGACCAAATTAACGTTCCCCAGCTCCAAAAGTTAAATACTTGAAACCTCCATATCAAATAAACACTTCCCGCAATACAATATAAAATAAATAAAATTATTCTAACTGTAAATCTATTTTGAGAACTGAACCTTCCTCTATTTGATAAATAGTCACTCATAGTTCTATTACGCTACAGGTAGTACCAGAGTAATCTCAATCGCCTGCTTCTTCTCCTTATCCTCTGGTAAGTAAACTTGTATTGTGTCGCTGATATCAACTACTGTGTGCACTTCTGTGTTGATACTCAAGGTCTCACAACGAGCGGCAGCATTGAGCATACTTGGGTCGAGTGGGAGTTCCTCTGAGTTAATCCATACTTGTGGTAGCACTTTACCCGCTGAAATTTTATTAGCTGAACGTAATTGACGCACACCTCCTAGAGCCGCGAGCATGACTTTGACACTCTGGGCGATAGGTTGTTGAGCAATCGCTGTATCCACCTGAGGGAATGAGGTGATATGTAATGAGCTCGTGCCTTCTGCCTCTTTGAAGCAACGTTGATAGATAGCCTCGGTAATAAATGGCATGTAAGGAGCATAAAGTCCTAATAAAGTACGCAAACTCTGTTGCAGAGCTGTAACTGCTGAAGCTCGCTCAGCATCAGTGTACTGCTCCGCCTTCCAGAAGCGTTCTTTGACGAGCTCTAAATAGTCATCACAATAGGTAGACCAGAAGAATTTCTCCAAAGCCTCACGTCCAACTGCGTAATCAAATTTATCAAAACCTAGGGTCACCTGCTCTGTCGTTTGATGTAATTTAGTCAGCAACCATTGATCGAGTGGCGTTAATTGAGAGAATTCAACCTGTGTGTTTTTAACTTCTTCGCTAGCTTCTCCTATGAGCATTTGGGTGAGTCGAGCGACATTCCAAAGCTTAATGACAATACGGCGGCCGGCTTTGACACTTTTTTCTTGGAATTTTAAGTCTTGCCCAAGGTGGCTACCTGCTGCCCAGTAACGTAGGGCATCTGCACTGTATTTTTCGATGAGGGCTGCTGGTTCGTAGCGATTGTAGCCATCTTTGTCGGTGTATTTTTCTAAATCACGTTTTGAGATTTTTTTACCTTGCTCATTGAGTCCCCAACCAGAAATCATCACACGTTTCCATGGCAGCGAATCATGATGCAGATGAGATTTAACTACGGTGTAGAATAACCATGTGCGGATAATCTCAAAAGCCTGAACACGTACACCCATAGGGAAAATATCGTCCATATTTTCAATACCCCATGTTTCTCCACCTGCCCAGTTGGCGTTAATCTGTGGAGAAAGTGATGAAGTCATCCATGTGTCCATAACATCTAATTCAGGACGTAGATTCTGCCCTTCGTAACCTGCAGGCTGTTGCTCACTAGGATCGATAGGTAACTCTGAGTCTTTGGCTACCACTACGTTGCCATCCTCATCATACCAAATAGGGAATGGTACTCCGTAGAAACGCTGACGCGAGATATTCCAATCGTACTTGAGCCCTTCTATCCAATGCTGGAGACGTACTTTCATGAATTCTGGATACCACTCTATTTCATCGCAGCGTTGCAGGAGATCTTCCTTCATGTCCATAACACGGATGAACCACTGTGGTTCCATGACAAATTCAATGGGTTGCCCCGAACGCTCAGCGACAGACACGTTTTGCTCAACGACGTGCGTTTCGAGTAAGAATCCTTCTTCTTTTAAATCCTTCACTACTGCTGCGCGTGCCTGATCAACAGCAAGCCCCTCGTACTTACCTGCTAGAGGTAATAGTTTACCGTCACGGCCGATGATGATACGTAAGTCTAGCTTATCTTTCTTCCATTTGGCGACGTCCTCTGCATCACCAAAAGTACAGCACATCATGAGCCCCGTACCAAAGTCGACTTTGACTTCTTCAGAAGTTTTAATCGGAACTTCGTAACCAAAGAGAGGCACTACAGCGTTCTCACCTGACGCAACTAAATCAGCATAACGCTCATCCTCTGGATTAACATACAATGCCACACAAGCACCGAGTAATTCAGGGCGTGTGGTCGAAATAACAAGATCATTACCCTGCTTATCTTTAAATGCAATATCATACATTTTACCTCTGCGCGAAAGAGTTTCTACATCAGCTTGTGATAATGAAGTATCAAAATGAGTATCCCAAATCACTGGTTCATCTGAGCGGTAGATGCGCCCTTTTTCATATAAATCGACAAAAGATTTCTGGGCTGTATGACGACAATGAGTATTAATCGTTGAGTATTTAAAATTCCAATCTACAGAAAGTCCTAATGATTTCCAGAGTTCTTCGTAAACAGCACCTCCTTCCTCTGTTTCCTTGATGCACAACTCACGGAATTCAGGGCGTGTTATTTTCTTTTTATTGATTTTATACTTTTGCTCTACGTAACGCTCTGTCGGCAAACCATTATCATCAAAACCCATTGGGTAATAGATATTCTTACCTAGC
>DGKB01000014.1 GCA_002386905.1 Akkermansiaceae bacterium UBA4581
TGTAGGTGAACTTACGGCTTTTTCTTTATTATCTGCTATGCCTGAGTTAGGCAAAATTAACAGATATCAAGCTGCTGCTTTAGCTGGTCTTGCTCCTTTTAATCGAGATAGTGGCAGAATGATGGCTAAACGTTCTATTTATGGGGGTAGACGTGAGATTAGAGAGGCTTTGTATATGGCTGCTTTATCTGCGAGCAAGTGCAACCCTGTGTTACGTGAGTTTTATCAGAGATTAGTAGCTAACGGTAAACCTAAAAAAATAGCTCTTACTGCGGTTATGCGTAAGTTATTATGTCACCTCAATCATACAATGTATCAGTACCTCAAAACTCAAAAATTAGTCGCCTAATAAGAAAGTTTTTAAAGACAGTTGCTCGAGGGGGCTTCTCGAATGCTCAAGCATTCTGCGAGTCTTATCAGCTGCACTACTCGTTTACTGATTTTGTTCTTAGGCAAGGCGTGAGAGCCAACTGGTATATGCATACCAGTTAAGGGAACAACACAGCATAAGGGCAAAAGAGCTATGGCTTCTTTTATTTTATTAAAGTAACGCAGTTGCTCTAATCTTACTAAAACTTGCATTTTCTTATTGGTCATCATTCTTTTAATTAACTTCAATTCACCTATGATACTTGAAATCTTCTTCCTATCGTTGATTTCTTGTCGTGTAGTGTGATTCTACATCTATATATTGGGTCTTTTTATAAACTTAAAATAGCAAAATTGCACACATAAATACCTGATTATCTCACCAACTATTTGCTAAATTTATGCTTATTAGTTCGCCCACTATCTTGACATCTGGTGACTTAAGCGTAAAACTGTGATTAGATATTAAATCACCTATGGCTGAATCTAAATTTTTTCTCTTTGATGGTATGGCATTGCTGTATCGTGCGCATTTTGCCTTTAGCAAAAACCCTCTGCTTAATCTTGATAAGGAGAATATTTCTGGCTTATACGGCTTAGCTAATTTCATCTGTGATATTAAGCTCAAGGAGAAGCCAGATTACATGGCGCTTGCCTTGGATACATCTGCGCCGACTCAGCGTCATACTGATTTTCCTGCTTATAAGGCTCAGCGTGAGGCGATGCCTGATGATTTACGCCTTTGTATTAAATTAGCTATTGAGCTCGCTGAGGTATTAGATATGCCATTACTAAGGCGCGATGGTTATGAAGCAGATGATTTGATTTGCAGTGTGGCCAATCAAATTTCGCAAAAGAATGAGGATATTCAATTTTATATGGTGACTCCTGATAAGGATTTTGCTCAATGTGTGACTGATAATATTAGTTTGTGGCGCCCCTCTAAGGGCAAGGTTGTAGCTGAGGTGATGGATGTCGCAGATGTTTGCGCTAAATGGCAAATTGAGGAACCTCGTCAGCTCATTGATATTTTGGCTTTAGCTGGTGATGCTGCTGATAATATTCCTGGTGTTGCAGGTATTGGTGAGAAGACAGCTATTAAGTTAGTCGATGAATACAAGAGTGTTGAGGGTGTGGTCGCTAATATTGATAAACTTAAGGGCAAGCAACAAGAGAATGTAGCTGCTCAAAAAGATCAGTTAGCTTTGTATAAAAAATTGGTAACTATTTGGACTGATATTGAGGTTGATTTGGATCTTAATAGTTATCGCCTCAATCCTGTTGATGCTAAGCCTATTGCTGAATTTTGTCATCAACAAGGATTTAAGCAGCTGACCAATAAGTTGCTTGAGTTTGCTGAGGAATCTACACGAGCTGAGGCACTTGATTCCGTAAAGCCTGTTAAAGTAAATAATTTTGAAAGCAGGCAGACTAATTATCAGTCGCTTAATTGTGAAAATTTTGACGCTCAAACTTTGGATAAGCAGCTCCAATTATTTTTGAAAAAAGCCTCGGAACAAGCTATTTTATTTAAGCAACCTAAGCATCTTAGTTTAGCACCTATATGGGAGCAGTCCCCCCATGCTAATGAAGCCCCTCAAGAGGCTCTCAAGCGTTTAAATATTGAGTCTGCTTTACTTGGTTTAGCTATTAGCATTAGTCCTCGTCAAAGCTTGTATTTGCATAAGCCTAATTTGAGCGTTTGTTTGTTGCTTATTGAATGGGCAAAAAATCAACAGGCAGCGCTTGTTGGTTACCATCTCAAAGGATTTGTGAGTTATCTGGCTTATTGGGCTAAGCTTGATGAGGCTAGTTTTCCCAATCTACCTGTTTTGTTTGATGTGCATTTGGCTCAACAGTTATTAGAGCCTGAGACGCCTAAACCTCAACAAGTTTTACCTGCATTAGTAGAGAAACATTGTGATTACCACATGCTAGATCCTGGTTCTATTGAGTTGCAAAAACCTGATTTACAGGCATCTCAAGCATCGAGTTTGAACTTATTTGAAGGAGCTACTGATGATGCAGCTCCTCTGATTTGGGATACTCAGACTTTGGCTAAGCTGAGTGGAGAAAAATCTGATTTAATGCTAGATTTAAAGCTGCAGCTCACTGAAAAAATTCAATCTACTAAGCTTGATCGTGTGTTTTATCATATAGAGATGCCTCTTATTCAGGTGTTGGCATCTATGGAAAATCAAGGAATTAGCTTGAATTTAAGTATTCTTGATGAGCTTAAGTCTGAGATTTTAATTAAACTTGAGTCTGATAGTGCTGCGATTCATTCTTATAGCGATGAGGAGTTGAATTTGAATTCACCTAAGCAGTTAGGGTTTTTCCTCTTTGATCAGTTAGGTATTGAGCCTAAACCCAAAAAAACCAAGACAGGACAATATTCCACAAATGAAGCTGTTCTCCAAAGTCTCAAAAATGTGCACCCCGTAATCCCTGCCATTCTTGATTACCGTGAGTATCAAAAATTACTCAGCACTTATGTGGAGGCTCTGCCTAAGCATATACACCCTAAAACTCAGCGTGTACACGCTCATTTTCATCAGCTTTTGGCTAGCACTGGGAGGCTTTCCTGTAGTGATCCTAATTTGCAGAATATTCCTATGCGTACTGAGCTGGGGCGTCGTGTTCGTCAAGCTTTCATCGCTAATCATACAGATCATCAGCTCCTCTCTATTGACTACTCGCAAATTGAGCTACGCGTTATGGCAGCTCTCTCGGGCGACGCTTCTCTTAAGGACGCTTTTGTCCAAGGTAAGGATATTCACACCGCAACTGCAGCTAAAATCTATCAAGTAGATGACGATTTAGTGACAGGAGATATGCGCCGTCAGGCTAAGGTGGTTAATTTTGGTATTTTATATGGAATCTCCGCTTTTGGACTGACCCAACGCCTAGATGGATTGGCACTTAAAGACGCCAAAGAGCTTATTGATACTTATTGGCAGGCTTTTCCTGCGGTTAAAACCTGCCTTGACGAGTTGCTCGTAAAAGCTCGTGAAACAGGATATGTGCAGACTTATTGGGGTCGTAAACGCTATCTGCCGCAAATCAATGCAAGCAATGGTATGGATAGAAAAATCGCTGAACGCGCTGCTATTAATATGCCTATTCAAGGAACAGCTGCGGATATGATGAAGATGGCAATGATTGATATTCATAAATATATCGAAGAAAATCAGTGCAAATCTCAATTATTGCTACAAGTTCATGATGAACTTATTTTTGATTTACATCCTGATGAGGCTAAAACCTTGCCTCAGGTTTTAGCTAAAATCATGGAAGAATCTATGCTGTTACCTAATGATATTCCTATTAAAGCTGAGTTTGGCATGGGGATAAATTGGCTGGAGGCTCATTAAGATTGATTTTCTAAAACTTTACGTTTATAAAATTTACCATATAGATTATGAAGTCATTTTTCACAGGAATTATTGTTTGTGGCATTTTATTTGCTGCAGGCTATTTGGGTTATCCATTTTTAGAATCCTATCTTATTCAAAAACCTGTAGTTGTGGCGAATAAACCTAAAGTTATAGAGGCGCCTAAGGTTGTTAAGGTTGTCAAAGAAGAACCTAAAATAATCAAAGAAGAGCCATTAGAGGTGATGCCTGCTCCAACTAAGACAACGACAAGTTACCTCAATGACATACCTTTGTTTGGACTCACAGAATCAGGTGAACCTAAAACGTTAAAGCCACTTTTCCTTGCCATGGACAAAGAGATTAGTGACGAGGAGATTGTCGCCCTCATTAAAGCTGATTCTGATAATGTTGCAGCTTTTAAAGGTAATGAGATTAAAGGTTTTACTGTCGGTGAGCCTTTTGTTTTTGAAGAGAAAAAATATCAAACTGGGATTGTTACTTACCGTAAAGAAGGTGGGATTTTTGGGGTTCAAACCATTAAAGCCAAAGCTTTAATTAGAGACGGAGTCATCACGGCGTGGCTCAATTACTCTACTAACACACCTTTGTAAGTTTCATCTGTAAATCTATCTATTAGCTGTTACTCATCCACACGGCTGACTCTCCCATTTAATCTTTCCTAATTATGCAAATTATTATTATTGGAGCTGGCGATATTGGCTCTTACCTAGCTAAGCAGCTTTCAGCTCAAGGACATAGTATTTGTGTTATTGATATTGATAAAAACAAAATTAAGCAGCTTCAAGCGATTTTAGATGCTAGAGTTATGCACGCACACTGCGCTAATGCAAGCACCTTAGCAGATGCAGGGGCTGCTACTAGCGACATCATTATTGCTCTGACTCCTGATACTAGCTTAAACTTGGTAGCTTGTTCTATAGCTAAATCTATGGGGACTAAGAAAGCTCTATGCCGTGTGGAGCCGTCTGTGCAAAGAGAGGAGTGGTTATTTAATTACCAAGCTCATTTTAATGTTGATATTATTTTTTCTCCTGAACGTTTTGCTGCTATTGAATTAGCCAAGCATGTGCGCAATCCAGACTCTATTCAAGTTGAAGAATTAGCCAAAGGTGAGATTGAACTCCAGCAAATTTCCATTAATCAGTCTAGTCCATGGGCTGATGCTCGACTCGGCGATTTAAAGAGAGTTGATAACACTCTCATTGCCTCTGTCTGTCGTGATGGCGAATCATTTGTCCCCCATGCTAATAGTATTCTCAAGGCTGATGATATCGCAACGATTGTGGGAGAACCTAGAGATTTAACTAAATTAGCTAAACTTTTACATAAGAGCACTCGAGCAGATAAAACTATTAATGTGATTATCTTTGGTGGTGGCGAATACGGATTGTCACTCGCTCAGATGATTGAGAATCTAAAGAATATCCGCGTAAAGCTCATCGAAAAAGATTTAGAGCGAGCCAATGATTTGGTGCAGATATTAGCATCTACTTCGATTATTCGTATTGACGGAACTATTGCTGAAGAACTTAAAGAGGAGCAAATTGATGAGACTGACTTTTTTATTGCTATGAGTGGTGATGATGAAGACAATTTGATGAGTTGTTTGCAGGCTAGCACTCTAGGCGCTAAGCAGTGCTTAACTCTTATCCATCGTACCGATTATGCGAATGTTGTACGTAACCAAGGTAAGAATTTTGGTATTATTGCAGCTGTAAGCCCTAAAGAAGTCACCGCTAAAGAAGTACAAAAATATATCACAAATAAAGCTTATTTTGTAAGCCATCAAATCCAAGGCAATGACCTCATCGAAATTGATATCCCAGAAGGATCTAGCCTAGATCAACAACAGGTTCAGCAAATTGAATGGCCACAAGGCGTTGTCTTGCTTGGTATTTCTAAATTTAAGAAATCACAAGTTCCGCATGCTGACTCACTGCTAGAAGCAGGGCAGACTGTACATGCTCTAGTAGAAAAGCCGGCGCTTAAAGCATTTCTTAAACTTTTTAAGTCATAACTCATGAAATTTAGGTTTGTCCTCAAGATTCTAGGAGCACTGATGATGCTTATGGGATTGGCTATGAGCTCTACTCTTTTCTATGCATTTGCAAATAGAGAGAATCCACAGGTTGGCTTTGGGATTTCTGCTTTGGAATGGAGCTGTATTGGCTCTTTTTTCATTGGAGCTATTTTATTTTTTTCCTTTAAGATTAAGAAAAAACATGTCTTACGCAAAGAAGCTATTCTTATTGTAGGGCTTGGCTGGATTATCTGTGGGATTGTAGGAGCGTTTCCTTACTGGTTGTGCTCTGTAGCTGAGCCTCTAAATTTTGCGCAATCTCTATTTGAATCTTTCTCAGGCTTTACCACCACTGGTTCAACTGTCATTATAGACTTAAATTTATGGCCTAAAGAAATTTTGCTTTGGCGCAGTCTCACTCAGTGGCTTGGGGGTGTCGGTATTCTTGTTCTGTTTGTTGCTGTGCTCTCTTCTCTTGGAGTGGGTAGTAAGTCTTTATTTCAGCACGAGTCTTCATTTGAAATCACTCAAAGCAGTACAGCTCGTATCAAAGATGTTGCCTGGCTACTCCTCAAAATTTATTTGCTGCTTACAGTTACATGTATTGCAGGCTTACTCGCTATGGGATTAACAACATTTGATGCTGTTTGCCACGCTTTTACTACGGTTTCCACAGGTGGATTTAGCCCACATAATCAAAGCATTGGTTATTATAGCAACTGGGGTAATGCTTGGGCAATTCAGCTCTGGATTACCCTATTTATGCTGCTTTGTAGTTTTAATTTTCTTATTTATACTCTGCTAATTAAGCGTAAGTGGAGGCAATTTTTCTTCCAAGAAGAATCATTTAGCCTATTTGTTCTACTTATGTCAGCTACAGCTGTAATTACGATAGGAGTGTATCAAATGGATCAGGGGCAAATAGGTGTTGAATTTTTTGATACACTTAGACGTTGCTTATTTATGGTAGTTTCTATTGCTTCTACAACTGGATTTGGGCTTGAGAATTATGAAACTTGGCCTACTTATGCTATCATTATTTTGTTAGCACTTATGTTTATTGGAGGGTGTTCAGGCGCTACTGCTGGTGGAATAAAACTTGGTCGCGTCCTTACTGCGCTTAAAGCCTGCCATTTTGAAATTACTAAAACTTTTAGACCTAATTATATTGACCGTGTGAATCTAAATTCACGCAATTTAGACGCTGAGACCGTTTCACATACCTTAGGTTTTGTGATGCTATTTGTCTTTATCACTTTCATCTCTGTGTTCATTGTGGCGTTTTTGGAAATCTCTAACGGTATTGATATACTCACTGCTTTTGGCGCTGTTGTTGCAACATTGCCAAATATTGGCCCAGGCTTGGGAGATGTGGGTCCTACAGGTAATTTTTCCCACCTAAACGAATCTACGCTTATCTTTCTAAGCTTATTAATGGTGCTAGGAAGACTCGAGCTCTACGCTATATTAGCGCTTATTGTTCCAGCTATGTGGAAAAAGTTCTAAAAGTAAATTATATGCATCCTTAGTACTTTTTTAGTTTCTAGCTATCTAAGTTTTGTGCTAAGGTTTATGTTTTAATTTTATAATTTATTTTTAACCATATGTCTGTCGCTAATTTATACACGGCCACGCCATTAGGAATAGATGCTTATGAAGTGGCCGTAGAGGTAGCTACTCGAAGCACAGAAAAACCTATGATTCAAATCGTGGGCTTACCTGATACCGCCGTTAAAGAATCTATTCAGCGCGTGCTTTCTGCGCTTAACTTTGTCGGACTTGGCTGGGATATGGGCACTATTATTGTTAATTTGGCGCCAGGGGATGTGCGCAAGGAAGGCCCAGCTTTTGACCTTCCTATTGCCCTAGGGATAGCACAAACAGACCCCAAGTGTGTCGACACGCTTCCTAATCTAAGCGACACTTATTTTGTCGGTGAATTATCTCTTGAAGGTAATCTTAAGCCTGTCAAAGGTATTTTATCTATAGCGTTAGAAGCCAAAAAACGTGGCAAAAAACGCCTCATACTACCTCCAGAAAATATAGCAGAAGCATCTTTAGTCGACGAAATAGAGCTCTACCCCATGAAAGACTTAGCAAGTATTTGGCAGTGGCTCACTAATGCAAGTAATTCCTCACAATCTACCATTAAGCCTTATATCAAAACAGTCAGTTCAGAACACAGTAGCCAACCTGTAAATGATAATGATTCTATTGTCGATCTTGCCGATATCAAAGGGCAAGCACAAGCTAAACGAGCACTCGAAATTGCGGCAGCAGGTGGGCATCACCTCCTCTACTCAGGCCCTCCAGGATCAGGCAAGTCATCACTTGCTCAAGCCTTGCCTAAGCTGTTGCCTGACCTCAACCTAGAAGAGGCTATCGAAACCACCCGCATTCACTCTGTAGGTGAATCATTAAGTCTAGAACAAGCCATTACTAAGCGTCCTTTTAGAGCTCCTCATCATACTGTATCTGATGTCGGTCTCATAGGTGGAGGATCTATTCCTCGCCCTGGAGAGATATCGCTAGCCCACCATGGTGTTTTATTCCTTGATGAGTTGCCTGAATTCAAGCGTAGTGCCTTAGAAGTTTTACGCCAACCGTTAGAAACAGGTATGGTCAATATATCACGGGCCGCAGCTAGTCTAGATTTTCCTGCTCGTTTTCAACTCATAGCAGCTATGAATCCTTGCCCTTGTGGCTATTTAGGTCACCCCAAAAAGAACTGTCGCTGCACACCCCTGCAAATTACTAGCTACACTAACCGTATTAGCGGACCATTACTCGATAGAATTGATTTACACTGCTTTGTTCCAGCTATGAATCTACGTGATATGGATGATACTCATAAAATTGAAGAGTCCTCAGCCACCGTTAAGTCACGTATTCTACAAGCCCGAAAAACACAAAATCAGCGATTTGGAGATAATCTAACCACTAACGCGAGCATGTCGGTTAAACAGCTCAAAAGCCATATCAACCTCAATAATCAACAGCAAGAAAAACTCTATCAAATCTCAGAAAAGCTAAACTTATCTGCACGAGCCTATCACCGAGTTCTCAAAGTAGCTCGTACTATAGCGGATCTCGCCAACTCGGATAATATTCAGGATCCACATATCATGGAAGCCTTGCAATACCGCCTACAAGGCGAGCCTTAATCCAAAACCTTAATCTTATTGACCAAATTGCTCTTAAAACCTAAGTTAGCACATGCTTGATACACTTGCTAATCAGTTTTTAACTCCTTGTTTTGTCTCAATAATTGCATCTGCAGCCATGCAAGCAACTATTGCTTTCATGGTTATTGTAGTCTTTATAATTCAAGGTATATTTGCCCTAGCCATTCACGAAAGCTCCAGCAAATTGCGAGCACGAAATATTGAACTGCGTTTTATTAAAAAACCTAAAGCATGGGCAGTGCTCACTCTAATCTTTGGCGTTTTAATTATCATGAGTTATTGCTTGCTCCACAAACAATATTTTGAAGATAGCAAAACTAAAAGTTAACAAAGTATTTAAAACCTTAATTTTAAGTTTCTTAGCCAAAATACTTTACATAAGCTTTTAACCCACTTTTTACTTTTAACTTTTAACTTTTAGTTGTTCACTTAGATTATGTCAGACATCGAGCAAGTTTTAGTGATTCCAACGCCTGTTTTTCATGAATTAGGTTGTTTTCAAGGTTTTAATAAAGATATTAATAAATACTGGAAAACCATAGTGAATCCAGAGGTTAATTTCTTTATGCCTCGTCCAAAGGCTGAGAAAAGCCCTGAATTTAAGCAAATTATTCCTTATGCATTACTACATTACAAAGGTAAGTTTTTGCATTATACACGTGGCTCATCTGGTGGCGAAGGCCGCTTACATGCAAAGGGCTCATTAGGTATTGGTGGGCACATTAACCCTATTGATAGCCAAACAAGTTCACTTGGCGAAGATGTCTATCTAGCAGGCATTGAACGTGAGCTACATGAGGAACTCATTATTAAGACAACACTTACTCAAAAAATTGTTGGACTCATTAATGATGATAGTAATGAGGTTGGAGCTGTGCACCTCGGTGTCGTTCACCTAATCGAGCTAGATAGCTTAGATGTAGAAGGCCGCGAAGACTGCATTGAAAATGCACAATTTCTCTCTATCGAAGAAATCCAAGCTGACTATTTTGAACACTTGGAAACATGGAGCCAATTTGCCTTTACTTTGGCTCTTGAAGAACTTCAAAAATAACTATTTCTTTACCTTGTTTATAAGGCGCTATAACTGAGACTAAATCTCAATTATAAATAGCATTAAAGCTTGATAAATCAAGCTTTTCTACTTGCATTAACTAGATTTGAGCGCTATAATCTTGCGTTGCGAAAAATACTTGTAACCACTCAACAATTTCCCTCTATTTTTTAAAAAAAATTTATTATGTCAATTTGCTTTAGTTTTTTCACTTCTTCAATTGGAAGAAAAATCGTTGTTGCAGTTTCTGGTCTGCTTCTATTTTTATTCTGCTTGATCCATTTAAGTGGTAATATGCTCATTTTTGTGGGTCAAGAAGCCTTTAATGACTACGCCTATATGCTACATCATCTCCTACATGGAGCCCTGGTTTGGATTGCCCGTGTCGGCCTATTAGCGTTAATTGTAGCTCATGTTTTAGCTACTGTATCACTCGTCATTGAGAATAAAACAGCTCGTGAACCTTATCACTTTCAAAAAACAGTGCGTGCAACGTTAAGCTCTAAGCTTATGCCTCTTAGTGGGCTCATGGTTTTAGCATTTATTATTTTTCACGTACTGCATTTTACTGTGCGTCTAGATGCTCTAGGTACTAACGATCCTTCTTACAAATTAGGTGATGGGCATTTTGATGCTTGGCAAATGGTAGTTGATGGATTTGCTAATCATTGGGTCTCTGTGTTTTACCTAGTTTCTGTTTTTCTGCTTGGCTTACACCTCAAACATGGGTTTGCCTCACTATTTCAAACACTTGGCCTAAGCTCTAATAAGACTCGCAAGCATTTTGAAGTCGCGTCCGTATTGCTTAGTCTTCTTATTTTTGTAGGTTTTGCCTCTATCCCCATTTTAGTTGGGTTTGTTGGTATTTATCGTTAATCTTGTCCACTTTTAAAAAATACATATTATGATGTCTTCATACAAAGCTGATTCAACCGTACCACACCACCAAGCGCCAGAAGGCCCTTTGTCAGATAAATGGTCTAAATACAAAGCAAGCGCTAAACTCATCAACCCAGCCAACAAGCGTAAGTACAAAGTTATTGTTGTAGGCTCTGGACTTGCTGGAGCTTCTGCCTCAGCGACTCTTGCAGAGCTTGGCTATCAAGTTGATTGTTTTTGCTACCAAGACAGTGCTCGACGCGCTCACTCAATCGCAGCTCAAGGCGGTATCAATGCTGCCAAAAACTACCAAAATGATGGGGACAATGTACACCGTCTCTTCTATGACACGATTAAAGGTGGTGATTTTAGATCTCGTGAAGCCAATGTTTATCGTCTTGCAGAAATTTCAACTCAAATTATTGACCAATGTGTAGCACAAGGTGTTCCTTTTGCTCGTGAATACGGCGGATTACTTGCCAATCGTTCATTCGGTGGTGCACAAGTATCGCGAACTTTCTACGCAGCAGGTCAAACTGGTCAGCAGCTCCTTATTGGCGCTTATCAAGCTCTGTCCAAAGAAATTTCTAAAGGTGGAGTGACCATGCATCCTAGAACTGAAATGCTCGATATCGTAAAAGTTGATGGCCACGCCAAAGGCATTATCTCTCGTAACTTAGTCACTGGTGAAATTACCCGTCATGCCGCCGATACTGTCATTCTTGCAACTGGTGGTTATGGCAATGTATTTTTCCTCTCAACTAATGCAATGGGTTGTAACGTCACAGCCGCTCTAAAAGCTTACAAAAAAGGTGCCTATATGGCGAACCCTTGCTACACTCAAATTCACCCAACCTGTATTCCAGTAAGTGGAGACTACCAGTCCAAATTGACACTCATGTCAGAATCTTTGCGTAATGATGGGCGTATCTGGGTGCCTAAAAAAGCAGAAGACTGCGGCAAACCAGCCGTTGAAATTGCCGAAGAAGACAGAGATTATTATCTAGAACGTAAGTACCCATCATTTGGCAATCTTTGCCCACGTGATATTGCTTCACGTGCCGCAAAAGAAGTCTGTGACGAAGGTCGTGGCGTAGGAGCTAGCGGTCTAGGAGTCTATTTAGACTTTGCAGATTCTATTGCTCGTTTAGGTGAGGACGCTATTCGTGCTCGTTATGGAAACCTCTTTCAAATGTATGCAAAAATTACAGGTGAAGATCCCTATAAGAGCCCTATGCGCATTTACCCTGCGGTTCACTATACTATGGGTGGTCTATGGGTCGACTACAACCTCATGAGTAATGTTCCTGGCTTGCATGTACTTGGGGAAGCTAATTTCTCTGATCATGGGGCTAATCGTCTTGGGGCCTCTGCACTCATGCAAGGTTTAGCAGATGGATACTTCGTTATTCCAGTAACACTTGGTAACTATCTCGCAGACCAAAAACCAGGTGCCGTCACAACAGAGCATCCAGAATTTGCAAAAGCAGCCACAGAAAACCGTGAACGCATTGAAAAAATCTTAAGTATTCAAGGAACACGCAGTGTGGACAGTATTCACCGTGAACTCGGACTCCTTATGTGGGATAATTGCGGCATGGAAAGAACTAAAGAAGGTCTCGAAGAGGCGCTCGCTAAAATTCCAGAAATCAGAAAATCATTCTGGGAAGACGTTCGTATTCCTGGTCATGCTGGCGAGCTCAATAAAGAGCTGGAAAAAGCTCTGCGTGTAGCTGATTTTATCGAGTTTGCAGATGTCATGTGTCATGATGCTCTGAATCGTGAAGAATCATGTGGTGGGCATTTTCGTGCTGAGCATCAATTTACTCAAGCCGATCCAGAAGTTCAAGCAGGCACTACTCAAGAAGGTGAAGCAAAGCGTCGTGATGACGATTTTGGCTATGTTGCAGCTTGGGGTTACCAAGGAGAAGGCGTACAACCTAGCTTAAATAAAGAAGCGCTAGTCTTCGAAGAAGTTAAGCCGTCAATTCGTAGTTATCAATAAACACCGTACATCCAATTATATATTCACTTTAAATAACAAATATTATGGCTGAAACAATCAACGTTACACTCAAAGTCTGGAAGCAAGAAAGCACCGAACATAAAGGCCAGATTGAAACCATCAAAGCTGACAATATACCTACTAGTGCTTCTTTTCTAGAAATGCTAGATATTGTCAATGAAACGCTCATTGCAGAAGGCAAGGATGTTATTCATTTTGACCATGACTGCCGCGAAGGTATTTGTGGGGCTTGCTCATTGAACATCAATGGTGTAGCTCATGGTATAGAGCAAGCCGTTACGACCTGCCAACTCCATATGCGTTCATTTAGCAATGGAGACACTATCTGGATTGAGCCATTTCGTGCTAAAGCGTTTCCTGTACTCAAAGATCTTATGGTCGATAGATCAGCTATGGACAGAGTTATTCAGGCAGGTGGTTTTGTAGATATCCGTACTGGTTCAGCCGTAGACGCCAACAGCTTACCTATCGAAAAAGAGCTTGCTGACGCAGCTTTTGCTGCTGCTGCCTGTATTGGTTGTGGCGCATGTGTCGCAGCCTGTAAAAATGCTTCAGCTATGCTTTTCGTATCTGCTAAGGCAGCTCACTTGAATAATCTTCCACAAGGTCAAGCTGAGAAGAAAAAACGTGTACTAGGCATGGTAGCTCAAATGGATGCTGAAGGCTTTGGTAACTGCAGCAACCAATACGAATGTGAAGCTGTCTGCCCTAAGGAAATCAGCGTCGATAACATCGCTAAACTTAATAGAGATTATCTCAGCTCTTCTATCAAAGAAGGGGTGCAAACTATCTAATTGATAGTTTCACAGACGGTGATACGAGCCAAACGTTAGTGAGGCTCAAATCATACCTGCACATCGCTAAACTTAATAGAGATTATCTCAGCTCTTCTATCAAAGAAGGGGTGCAAACTATCTAATTGATAGCTCAGTTAGCTTAGTTTATTAAAAAAAACAGCATTTCTTAAGAGGTGCTGTTTTTTTAAGTTTAAAGACTAGATTTAGTATTTACCTAGCTTATATTATGATTTAATCTATTTTCATGTTTGGAATGAAACAAATTATTGAGCTTTTTTATAAACCAAAAAACCATTTTGATAAGCTCAAAACCCGTGATTTCCTACAAGAATATGTAGCTGCAGCGCGCCATAACAACATTAAGCGCGCTTTAGATTATGCTTGGGAGGACTTTATCTGTGTCACGCCTCATAATCCCATTCAACGCAAATTGAGAGCTTTCTGCTTAGAGCTATCTCGCCAATTTCATGACGCTCACCCAGAAGAGGCTGCCCAACAAAATTTTCGCTACTATTCGAATAGTGAGCTTGATATTTTAACTGAAGCTATCAACTTGCTCAATCTTACTAATGAAGAAGAAATTAGTGAAAAACTTGACCAGCTAGCTACTAAATATAAATTAGGCTCTTTAGACTAATTAAGAGGCTTTCTTAGAAACCTGTTGAATAAAGTGTAAGTATAGCTACTTAAGTGAAATAACAGTTTTATACGCTACACTTAGATGCTAAAAGAACTGGTTTAAAAGGGACGCTCAGGAGCAGGAATACTACTAATCATGCGCCTCATAATACAGGCCCTGGTCATATCTCTTTGCTCAATATCCATTTGATGTTTTTCATGTAGTTGAAGATGTCCTGGCTGCATATCTAGAAGCATCGTGTTACACAGTTGAGCTGAAGATTTAGGAAAAAAGCCTAAGTCTCTGCCTAATCTAATGAGTGAAAGGTGATGTAGGGTCTCTTTGGACTCCATGAGATAGGCGTGCTTGAGCAAGCCATAAGATCGACTAATTTGATCAGTGAGAAAATCTGGACGCTCTTTGATGAGGCGTTGGCGAGCATAACGCTCTTGAGTAACAACTTCAGCAACTGTCTTACTAAGGGTGTCAATTATTTGCTCTTCTGATAGCCCTAGAGTAGCTTGGTTAGAAATCTGGAATAGATTAGCTAAAAACTCTGTTCCTTCGCCGTAAAAGCCACGTATGGCTAAACCTATATCTGTTAAGCCTTGCATGACTTGCTTAATTTGATCGCAAAGAGCAAGCCCTGGAAGATGCATCATCACTGAAGCTCTCATACCTGTACCCAAGTTAGAGGGGCAGGCAGTAAGAAAACCTAATTTATCATCATAGGCCCATTGTAATTTTTTATCGAGGAACTTTTCTGCCATGAGAAGCTGATCATAGGCTTCTCTAAGATGCAACCCCGCCTGCATGGCTTGTAAGCGCATGTGATCTTCTTCGTTGACCATGAAGCTTAATGTTTGCTTCTTATTAATCAGCACTGCACAACCCTTGCTTTTAGCGGCATGCTCTCGACTAATTAAGTGACGCTCTACTAATACTTGCTTTTGTACTTTACTTAAATCACCTAAGTTTTGCCAAAGCCCTGCCTCCATCTCTGGAATAGCTTTTAATTCTGGCTCAAGCTTGTTGAGTGTTAGCTCTCTTTGGGCTGCTGTTTGCCAACCAGGAAAGGGGTCTGATTCAATATTGCGCGCTAAACGTACACGCGAGGTTATAACGACATCGTTTTCCTCACCTTTGCCCATCATCCAGTCAGCTGGATTATTAATTAGTGTGCTAAATCTCATGTAGATTCGGT
The DNA here is from genome assembly GCA_002386905.1 of Akkermansiaceae bacterium UBA4581. Taxonomy (GTDB): domain Bacteria; phylum Verrucomicrobiota; class Verrucomicrobiia; order Verrucomicrobiales; family Akkermansiaceae; genus UBA4581. The sequence goes on from DGKB01000014.1 coordinate 15,552, forward strand.
AAGTAAGGAGAGCTTTTGTTTTATTTTTGCAGCCTCTTCGTAAGCTTCTTGAGCAATAGCTTTTTTTAACTGGATTGTTAATTGATCCGTCTGAGACTTTATGCTCATTTGAGGCTTACGCCCAACATGTAGAGCTTGCTTTTGTAACCCTGTAATAGCTGGAGCTAATTCATCAGCAAATACTTTAAAACAATAGCCACAACCTAAGCGGCGGATGTCTTGTAATTTTGCCAAAGTAAAATGGCATTGTGGGCATTTTTTTTCCTCCATCATAGAAAAAACTTTGACAATGATATCTTTGATTTTTGATATAAGCGAATACTTGTATCTTGATGAATCGTGCTCATTTTCCCTAGGCTATTTATCACTTAGTAAATTAAAATGCATAGTTTAGATAGAATTGGAACTGGGCTCCATCATCAGCTCTTTCATCTTCTACAATAACTGGAAACGCGTAATCGAGAGCTAATGGAAACTGTGGCGTTTGAATTCTTATACCAAAACCCACATCTCCATAAAGTTCATCACCTGAAACGCTCCAAGTATCTGAACTAACTGTACCTATATCAGAGAAAATAGCACCACGAAGAATTTCACCCAAAGGCACTGTGTACTCAAGCGTCGTCGACACTCTACTATTGCCACCTATTACCTCTACTTGGTTAGCTCCGTCTACAATAGCTCTAGGGCCTACTTCTCGGAAATCAAAGCCTCTTAAATCATTAGCTCCACCTAAAAATTGACGCTCAAATACAGGGATTTCATCACCATTAAACCATTTATCTACAAAGGAAAATTGTGATTTCCAAATAAGAATAGTATCCCATTTAAAGTTCCAGAACTGCTTGTATGAACCTCTAAATGTTACTGTTTCGATATCTCCACCAAACGCTCCGCCTGCTAAATTAAGATTCAAATCTAATTGCTTGCCCTCACGCGTTACAAATAAACTGTCTTTGTCTTCGTAAAAGTACCTAGCTTCTAAAGCGCTTTTTAAATAATTATCTTCATTACTAAATGCATTCGGCAATGCGTTTACATTAGCAAACTCATAATCCATGTCAATTTGTTCAACGCGATATTCAAGGCGCAAACTACTCTTTTTACCTAATTGCTTTCTGGCAAAAATGGCAGCGCCTGTATTTTGCTGTTCAAATAAATCACTATAGAAATTCGCGTTAGTTCTAAACAATTCAATACCTACAGAAAGTGGACGCCCCAAAAACCATGGCTCAGTTAATGAAATACTAAAATCTGATCTCTCACTACCTAAACGTGCATTCGCATTAAATCGCTGTCCACCTCCACTAAAGCCAAATGGTTCTGTCACATCAAAGTTGGTTTGTGTGAGGTCAATAAAGCCAACTACACTATCAATTGAGCTAATCCCTGCACCAAAAGAAATTGAACCAGTTGGCTTTTCTTGAACTTTGATTTCTACATCTCTTGCCCCTGAAATTTGCTTACTATTGGTTGTGCTTACAGTCACTGCATCAAAATAATTAAGGTTTCTTAATCTTGATTCACTGACATTTAAATCAACTGAGCTTAATGGTTTTCCTGGTTTAGCGATAAGTTCACGGCGAATTACCTTATCCTTGGTTTTGATATTGCCTTCAATTTCAATCTGTCCAGTAATATAAGATTTGCCTGGGGTGATTTCATATCTAAGCGCCACTTTACCAGAACCTCTATTTGTAAGTGCCGCATTAACGCGCACATCTGCATAACCTTTTGAACCGTAGAAGTTTGCAATCGTTTCTTTGTCTGTACCCACCTTATTGGCAGAGTAAGAGTCTCCAGCTTGCATATATAACTGAGGTTCAAGTTCTGAAGCTTTAAAAATAGACGTGCTTTGCACGCTTACATCTACAACTTTGTATAGTTGCCCTTCATTAATAGTGGTATTTAATTGCCATTTCTTGCCTTTAATTTGCTCAAGTTTCCACCCAGTTATTTTTGCCTTGAGATAACCCTTATTTTGATAGCCTTTCACTATGTTATTTAAATCTGCTTGCCACACATCTTTTTCAAAACGACCAGATTTAGTTAAGAAAGAAAAGATTCCTTTTGGCTTAGTTCGAGTGTATCTAAGCAAATCTTGCTGAGCAAAGAAACTGTTGCCTTCAAACACCATTTTCTCAATAACCTGTCTATTCTCTTCATTGATGGTGAAAAGCAAATTCGCATAACCTGATTTTAGGTTTTTTATTTCATAAGTAATAGAAGCATTAGGATAACCTAATTTAACGTACGCTTCTAATAGTACTTTTTTAGCGTCAAATAGGGCTTTATCTGTAAGTACTGATCCTGTTTCCAAGTCAAGCTCATCAACTAAATTGCGATCGCTAAACCTTGTATTTCCTTCAAACCCTATCTTATTAAGTAGGGCTCGGGTGCTGATTTCAAAAATAACCTTAACTTTATCGTTAGCTGAAGAATCTACTAATGTGGTTACATCCTCAATTAAACCACTGTCATAGAGATCTTTCGTCGCTTCATTTAAATTATCATAAGCAAGTTTATCTCCTTTTTGTAAATTAATAAAGCTAGCCCAGCGATTTTTAGGGTATTCTATACCTTTTTTATAACGAATTTCAATTTCCGCGATTTCTTTGCCTAAAAAGTTATTTGTCTGCGCACAAACAAAACTCGTAAAAATAACAAAGGTTAATAGAAAGTAATGCTTTTTCATGCGAATTATAATGGTAGGTTTTTGTTGTTAGTCAACAAAAAAGCCGGCAAAGATAAACTTGACCGGCTTTTTAAAATTTAATTGGTTAATCTTATTAAAGAAGACCTATTAAATCTAATGATTCGAGTGTCCAATAAACAAAAAATGCAATTAAGGTAAGCAAAAATATATAAATTGCTTTTTGGATGCTTTGCTTAGTCATCTCAAATAAAAAAATTAAGCTTCTTTCTTAGCTGGAGCATCGTAATTCCAACGAGCTTTGTAACGCTTAGGAGCTGATTTAGCTTTTCTGCGACTGCGAACGATAGTTGACTCAAATGAACGACGACGACGAATTTCTTCAAGAATACCTTCTGAATCAAGTTTGTTCTTAAGGCGTTTAAGAGCCTTATCAATTCCTTCGTCACCTTTTACTGTTATACCGCGCATATGTTGTTAATAATTTAATTGGGGAACGCAAATTAATGTAAGCTCCCTACCTTGTCAAGCAAAAGATTCTCGTTATTAACTTTATAATAAAGGCCTTAAGAGCTTGAGGTGAATCAAAGAGCTTATTAAAAGTATATTTCTGATCACACTACACGACAAAAAAATTAATGATACCATAAGGTATTTGATTCGCCCAGCGAAGCTTTGGCTGTCTCTCACCCCTCGAGGGGGCTTCTCGAATGCTTAAGCATTCTGCGAGTCTTATCAGCTGCACTACTCGTTTACTGATTTTGCTCTTAGGCAAGGCGTGAGAGCCAACTGGTATATGCATACCAGTTAAGGGAACAACACAGCATAAGGGCAAAAGAGCTATGGCTTCTTTTATCTTATTAAAGTAACGTAGTTACTCTAATCTTACTAAAACTTGCATTTTCTTATTTATCATCATTCTTTTAATTAACTTCAATTCACCTATGACCCTTGAAATCTTCTTCCTATCGTTGATTTTTTGTCGTGTAGTGTGATTAATGATAAACTTATTACTCTGGAAACGCAACATAAGCAGCTCCATCATACCATGTTGTTGCTCTAGCCTCGTCCACATGAACCCAGCGCAAAGCAAAAGATTCGCCCCAAGAATCAGTAACAGCCACCTCATTAGTATTTTTATTATAACCAATAATCATGCATATGTGTCCATTTTCTCTATTGCCTTCTAATTTTTTAGTATTTTCTTTAGCTTCTTGCGCAATTTGGCTTGCCCAGGCTTCTGCATCTTTGCCTTCGCGCATCTTGGTTCGCTCTTTGGCAATTGAATTATAAATATCGCTAGAGTACATCAACCATAAAATAGGCACTCCTTGATCTATCCATTGAGTAACATCCTCAAGCTCAAGTTTTTTCAAATTAAGCTTTCTAAGTCTATTATTACTTTTTTGTACTAAATAGTTGCTGACTTTAATGATTATATCTTCGTCATGTGTACCTCCTCCAACATCAGTTTTTCCAGCCATTGCCCAAGCATACATATCCGCTTCGATACCTAAGTAGCGCATCAGGCGTTCGCAAGTAGCTGGAAAACAATAGCCCTTGGGGCCTTGATTCACCATCGGCATATCACTTAACACGACATCTCCAAAGTCATTAGTGACAATTCTAGATTTAAGGTCTTCTGGATTTATCTTTACTTGTTGTTTGTTATTAGTTTCTTTCTCTAAATCGGATGTTGACATGATTTTTAGCGAAACAAGTTCATTTTTTTTAATTTTAAGTAAAAAACTATAGCCTTTAGAATCCCAGCGATCCATGCGCTCTTTTTGGCTGCCATAACCTTGCTCAAACCTTATGGGATTACCAAACCAACTTTGTAATTGCTGCTCAATGATCCCTGAGGCTTGTTCGATTTTTTCATTAAGCTCTTTAAGTGCTTCTTTTTGTAAATCATCATAAACAGATTGAAGCATTTCAGGAGAAGTTTCTATAGACTTTATAGAATCTCCCTTATTGGCAAAAACAATAGAAATATGTTTTATTCTATGCTCTTTATCTAAGTTTTTAGCATGCGCTGATATAGTATATACTGCAGAATTTAAAGCCTTCTTGTCTTTAAAGTAATTGCGATAGCTACTATCATAACTTGTTTCTGATTCTTTTCTTATTTTCGCTAATTCAGCCCATTCTGAAGCGGGCATGTCTGTTATATTTCTGCCATCTAAAGGAAAAATATTGATAGCTAATGCATTATTAAGCTCTTCTGCCCATAATCGATGCAGCTTGTCTTGAGTCTCTTTATTAAAGCTTGTGTAAGGAACTTTAAATCGACTTTTGTTTGCTAAAATAATATTTACACCAGTTTCTTCAAACTGTTCTATCTTGGCCTTAAGCGTTCTGCCATCTTTGGAGCTTAAATCATAGTATTGATCAAAAGCCGACTCTGCAGCTATTAAGTTGGCTTGCATAAATTGCCAGCCCATAAACAAGCTTATGATAAGTGTGATATATTTATTTGTTTTCATCTGTATTTTCAAGGTTTGGTAATGAATACGTAGGCACAATATGCAGCAATAAGGATTCTAAATGCCTTAATTCAAGTAAAAAGCTATAACCTTTAGAATCCCAACGCGTGAAAGCGTGAGTACTAGTGGTATTTTCAAAGCCTGTGCCAAATAAAGCATTTAAATTATTTTTTATTTTATTTTTATCAGCGTTCATGGCGGCATCTAGCTTCTTTGAATCTTGAGATTCACCAAAAATAGTAGACTGACCTTTGCTTAAGGGGTAGACTTTAACATTAGCAAATTCGATTTCAATATGCTTAAGCTTAGTCTTATCACCTAAATCATTAGGATAAACTCGCAAATGATAAGCTCTAGCTCCAAAAATTTGATCTTTATAGTCAGTCATGTAGTAGTAATCAGCTGAATTTAAGATATTAATTTTTCTTTCTATATTAAACTTTTTAGTGAAATTTAAAATGCTATGTGACCAAAGTTTTTCTTGGCCCTTTGGCATCATATCAAAGCCTAATTTTTTATTAACTTCTATAGCCCATAACTGATTAAGCTGAGTTTGAGTTAATTGATTTAATCTTTTATATGGTATTTCGTATTTAGCTTTAGTCGATTCAGCCTCCACAGATATAGTCTCTGCATTAAATGCTAATATTTTAGCTCTTAATTTACGCTCATCTGCAGAAGTAAGCTCATAAATATGATCATATAATAAACTATTTGGAGCTGCTTGCACCCCAATAAATCCTATGATTAATAATAAACTAAAGCTTTTTTTCATACTTTAATTTACTTTCTATTAATGATTATTTGATAAGGAGCTGCAAACGCATCATTTGAGCCTCTTCCCACACCCCAATTAAATAGAGTGGAATAGATTACATGATCTCCTTTTGAGATGCTTACATCATGGAAGGTTTGCTTATGCTCCCCATTGTAACGCTCATGGTACAGGTTTCTACCAATAGCTAACTCAACATAACCAACTGGCACTTGGTGTTTTTCTTTGAAAATAACCGTAATATCATAAACTTGATTTTGCTTAGCTGTAATGTGCCATAATCCCTGGTCTCCCCAGCCTAAACCCCAAGTTTTGTGCCTATCTTCTGGAGTTAGTTGGGTAAGTGTTTGTCGATCTGTTCCTATAATAGTGCTTTGCTGACTGTAGTTATAAGGCCTCGTGCTACTAACATCATTGAGCCATTCTTTATACATGTTATCGAGCTTTGTGAATATCTCAGGATGCTTCTCTTTAACATCTTTAGTTTCGCCCCAATCTTTGGTGATTTCATAGAGTCTTTTACTGACTTTTCCATCTCGCTCTATATTACCTAGCAACTTCCAGTCACCTTGGCGTACCATAAAGTTTTGATTTTTAATAGCTGTATAGCCCCTGTTCCATTGCAATATAATGGGTCTTTGTTGCCATGCTTGAATATCCACCTCATGATTAAGCACTAATGGCTTAAAGCTCACTCCATCTAGTGAGTTAGGAGAGGTCGCCTCTAAACCTGCTAATTCAAGCAAAGTTGGGTATAAATCATAATGTGCAACAGGAGCAGGGTTTCTACTACCTGCTTTTACTTTGTCAGGCCATCTAAGGAAAAATGAAGTGCGCACTCCTCCTTCGTTATTAGTCGTTTTCCAGCCTTGAAACTCTCCTGCATAACGCCTAGTATTAGGGCCATTATCTGTCATAAACATTACTACTGTATTCTTATATAAACCCTGTTTCTTTAAAAATTCGTCTAATAAACCTACATTGGCATCTATATTTTCAATCATAGAAAATATACGAGCCTCTTTATCTGGAACGCCTTTGGCTAACAACTCTTGATAAACCTTTTCTGGAACATCTGTGTAAGGCCCATGTGGGGCATTAAGCGAAACATAGGCAAAAAATGGCTGTTCTTTATTATTGGCAATGAATTTTTTTGCTTCTTCAAAAAAAACGTCTGTACAATAACCTTGGTATTTCTTCAGCTCACCATTGTGACTTAGTAATGGATCCGTATAAACCACTTCAGGCTCTGGCGAGGGAAATGGCTCACTAGGCTGACCTAACCCTCCACCAAAGTGGACCAAGCTCTCCTCAAACCCATGATCCATAGCACGTGATGGGTAGTGATCACCTAAATGCCATTTGCCAAAAATACCTGTACTATAGCCACCTGCTTTTAAGGCGCTTGCCATTGTGTATTCTGATTGATGTAATGTTGAGCGCCCAATATAAGTATCATAAGCTCCTGTACGCTGAGGGTGCCTACCTGTCATTAGCGCTGCGCGTGTAGGAGTACAAACTGAGCTCACATAAAACTGCTCCATCCATAGTCCATCTTTAGCAATTTGATCGATATGCGGAGTTTCTACAATTTCACTGCCTGTAATACTTAAATCTCCGTAACCTTGGTCATCTGTAATTATTAGAATAATATTAGGCTTATTTGCAGCCAAGACAGCAGCAAAAATAACACTACATAGAAATAAAACCGCTTTAAACATCATTAAATTAAAATTAGTTAAGTCGAATACTTGCTGACTTACCATGAGCATCTAAACCCTCAATACGCGCAAATTCTTCAATAAATTCAACCGATTTAGCTAGTGATTCTTTATCTAATTTGACAACACTAATACGTCGTTGGAACTGATCTGCACGCAACCCAGAGAACGATTTTCCTGCTCCACCTGTAGGCAGCGTATGACTTGGTCCAGCAACAAAATCACCTGCAGCAACAGGACTCATATCACCTATAAATATGGCTCCAGCAGTTCTGATTTGCTTGATATATTCGTCTTCTATCTCTGTGCTCACCGCCAAACTTAGATGTTCAGGCGCATATGCATTAACTAGCTCAATAGCTGATTCTAGCTTATCTACCAAAAATACTTTTGTTTTAGTCTGTAGAACTTGATCAATAATTTGTGCACGATTTAGGCTCTTAAGCTGCTCCTGTATCGCTTGTTGCACGCTTCCTAATAATTCTTCTGAATCTGTAATAAATACAATGTCGCTATCTGGCCCATGCTCAGCTTGAGCTAATAAGTCTGCCGCGATATAAGCTGGATTAGCCGAATCATCCGCAAGCACTAAAATCTCGCTAGGTCCAGGAAGCATGTCAATTGAAACGGCACCTACTAATTGACGCTTAGCTTCTACCACATAGACATTACCTGGGCCTACAATTTTTTCCACAGGTTGTACCTGTTCTGTGCCAAGAGCGAGAGCAGCTATAGCTTGTGCTCCTCCAACTTTTAAAACTTTAGTAACTCCACAATGAATAAGTGCAGCAAGTAAAGCTGGGTTGACCTTGCCATCTTTTTGCACGGGAGTTGCTGCTATGATTTCTTTGACTCCCGCTGCTTGAGCAAAACCCGCTGTCATTAAAGCGCTCGACACTAGCGGTGCTTTACCACCTGGAACATACACTCCCACTCTATCATACGCATAAAAACGTTCTCCAATAATAGCTCCTTGGGCGTTGTGAGTTTGCCAATCTTTTTTAAGGCTATGTTTGGCAAAAATCTGAATATTTTCTAAAGTTGCAGCAAATGCAGATTTAGTCTCATCACTTAAACTATCTAAAGCCGTTTTTTTTTCCTCTGAACTCACCCACAAATCATCAATCGCAAGCGTCACACCATCAAAACGCGCCGTATAATCAATGAGAGCCGCATCACCTCTGACTTTGACCTGCTCTATCACATCTGACACAATATCTACCACTGAATCATTGGCAATAGCTCTTCTATCTAAAGTGGAAAAAAGCTTAGTAAAACCCTGCTCACTTTCTTTAAAAACTTGCATGCGTAGTTTATATCAGCAAATAAACAAAAGTTGCAAGTAAAGACGTTTGTAAAAGTAGTTTAAATTTGCTAACTTACTTAATAATTACCTTTATGAGCACTTCATTTACCAAACAAGCCATAGCTCCAAGCAGTCAAGAAGTTGTTGACGCTAGTTTTTTGCATTTTCGCCATCAACTCATCGAAATGGCTGCCATGCTAGATCGTTATGAGATTGGTAAATCAACCTCTAAAGAAGTCAGTTCAGCAAAAGCAGCTGAATGGCAAAGCTGCATCGAAGGATTGCAATTACTTATTGATAAATCCCAAGATAACTCTGCTAAAAATGCAGCCATAAGCATGGCTTTGCATTTTTCAGATAAATAGGTATTATACTTTGTATGAAACCTATTTGCTTATTAAGTCTCGTATGTTTGGCCCTAATAAGTAGTTGTAATCCTTTGCAACAAGCTCAAGAGGCAGCTAATAACAATATACTTATTTTAGGTAACTCTAGCGAACCTAAGGCGCTCGATCCGCATCTTGTCTCAGGGGTTCTCGAAAACAACCTACTCAGCTCCATGTTTGAGGGGCTCTGCATAGATCATTTCTCTAAAGACGCGGTTGCCATGCCTGGCTCTGCAGCAAGCTGGAAAGCAAACGAAGATTTTACCCTTTGGACTTTTTATTTGCAGCCAAACGGCAAGTGGTCAGATGGACAACCTGTAACTACAGAAGACTTTATGTTTGCGTATGAGCGTATTCTTAGCCCTGCTTTAGGCGCTGTATATGCTGAAATGCTTTACTTTATTGAAGGCGCAGAGGAGTTCAATAAAGGTGAATTAGCAGATTTTAGCCAAGTAGGGGTCAAAGCTCTAGATAGCCACACCTTACAAATTAAACTTAAGGCTCCTACGCCATTCCTGCCCGAAGTGGTCAAGCATTTCACTTGGTACCCCGTACCCAAGCATGTTGTACTCGCACATGGAAGTATTAGTGATAGTTTTACCCCATGGTCCAAAGAAAAGAATCTCGTAGGCAACGGTGCCTTTAAACTTACTTCTTGGCGTGTGAACCAGCATATACAAGTCCGTCAAAACCCTCACTACTGGGACAGAGATAACGTCAAATTACAAGGTATTAATTTCCTCCCTATTAAAAATGCTTTTACCGAAATGCGTATGTTTGAAGATCAGCAAATTCATATCACTTACAGCGTTCCTTCTGAGCTTAAAAAATACGCTAAACAACATTATCCCGAGTCTCTACGCCAAGAACCCTATGTCGGAACAAGCTTTATTCGTTGTAATGTAGATAATGAGTTTTTGCAACACCCTGAGCTCAGACATGCTTTATCTCTAGCCATCGATAGAGGGCTCTATGTTGATGTGATTCGCAATGGTTCTGGTTCTGCTGCGCATGCGCTCACACCACCTCTTAGTGGTTATAATAATCCACAAATTATTACTTTTAATCTACAAAAAGCCAAAAGCCAAATGGACAAACTCCGTGCCAAAATTGGAGATGTCCCTATCAAATTACGCATACTTATTACGGAGAGTGATAGTGCACGACGCAGTGCCGAGCTATTGCAAGCTAAATGGCGTGAGCATCTAGGAATAACCGTCTCCATTAAAACTGCCGATTGGGGAACCTACCTACAAAAGCAACATGCAGGTGATTACGATCTCGCTAGCGCCGGTTGGATAGGTGATTATCTTGACCCGACTACTTTTCTTGATATGTGGACAGAAGGTAACGGTAACAACAACACCAACTGGGCAGATACTAAGTATGAAAGGTACTTAGAAGAGGCCTCACAAATGGCAGACCCAAAAGCCCGATTTGACAAACTAGCTCAAGCCGAAAAAATTCTTTTAGAAGCAGCCCCCATGATTCCTTTGTTTTGGTTTGATACCACTTACCTCATCGATACCAAAGTAAAAAACTGGGAGCCACTACTTCTTAACAATCACCCTTATAAATTCGTCTATTTTGAAAAATACTAAAGGGACTGTTGAGAGTCTATCAATCATGACCATTTTAATAAAAGTTTTAAATTTAGTTCATACTTAAATACTTTATATGATGAAAGTTCTACTCTCAACTCTATTTGTGATTATGACGGCTAGCCTTTGTCATGCTGGTTCAAGAATATGGACTTCTTATGATGGTAGAGTGATTCAAGCTGAACTTATTACTTACAGTCAAATAAACCGTGAAGTAACACTTAAACGTTCTGATGGGCTAATCTTTCATGTTCCAACTAAAATACTAAGTTGGAGAGACATTGAATATTTAGATAGGTTAGTTTCTGGTAATTTCAACTATTCTAGGCAGCAAGCCTTTGATCCTTTTGATAACTATTGGGATACTCAAGAATACATCAACCATAAAAACTGGAAATGCGCCCAACAAAAAACTCGTTACCAAACCCAAATTCAATCTCAAATCAGAAAAAACAACAGTAATATTAGTATTACCATTAAGCTTTAATAAAAACTTAGTGAACAATCCTGGTCACTCTAGGTGTAATTTGCGTAAATATTTCCCAAGGAATTGTATTAGACCAAGTAGAAACTTGATTTACAGATAAGTTAGGACCAAATAATTCAACCTCTGAACCTATCATCGCTTGTGGCACAGCGCTTACATCTACCAAGATTTGATCCATAGTCACTCGACCTAAAACTGGGCATAGCTGACCCTCGATAAAAACTTGAGCTTTTCCATTGTTATTCACAGCACGAGGATACCCATCTCCATAGCCGATGCCAACGGTAGCTACTTGCATTTTATATGGCGTTATGTAATCCCTACCGTAAGAAAGACTCGTGCCTTTGGGCAACTCTCTAATTAAAGTAATCTTCGATTTAAGGGTCATGACAGGCTTTAAATCTCTGTTGTTACCGGTGTTTTTACCCAAACCAACAGCGATGCCGTAGAGCCCTAACCCTGGGCGACTTAAGTTGCAACTAGGAATATTATAATCCAAAATTCCTGCCGTATTCGCTAGATGTCGATACCTAAACTCTCTTTTAAAATGATTTTCCAAAATACCTACTGCCTCGTTAAATAGTTGAATTTGTAGGTGAGTAAATGCCTCGTCTTCATCAGAAGAACAAAAATGCGACGCCACCCCCTCATAATTAAGCGCATCCAAAGCACTTAATTTTATGCAAACTTCTTTTAATTGCTCAGGCAAAAATCCTCCACGACCCATACCTGTATCGATAGCAATATGCACCTTAAGCTGCTTTTTTTGGCTCACAGCAAGTGAGTTTAAATGCTCAGCCTCAGCCAAACTGCAGATACAGGGGGTCCAGCCATGCTCGACAATTTGTGCTCGCTCCTCTGGTAAGGTTGCTCCTAATAAATAAATACGAGTTTTAACCGCTAGCTTAGTGAGAGCTTGTGCCTCAGCGATATGCGCCACCCCAAAGAAATCAATCTGTTGCGACTCCAAACAATGAGCGACTGCTGCAAGACCATGCCCGTAAGCATCCGCCTTAATTACAGCCATCACTGCAGCTAAACCGCTTTTTTGTTTAAGGCTCTGTAAATTATGCTTGAGAGCAGTTAAATCAATCTGAGCCCAAACTCGTAATGGTTTAGATAATTGATTTAATGGATATTCACTCATACTCTAGTTTTTTTAACAGAAAACTAGAGTACTCGCAATAGTTGAGATTAATCAACAAATAACAACTCACCTTTAGTAAGCGTGTAAAAGAGACCGACTATCTTAATTTCGCCATTATCCTCCATTGCTTTGAGTATAGGGCTGTTTTTTCTAATCAAATTCATCGAATATCTAACATTATTCTCAGCGACTGTTTTAACAAAACCCTCATCCGCAGAATTCTTATCTCCCATATAATCCTGACTCATTTGAATGGCAGGCTTAATGTTAGCAAGTGTGGTCGTTAAATTACCTAACTCGACGTTATCAATGGCTCCTTTAATAGCTCCACAATGCTGGTGACCCATCACAACAATGAGTTTAGCTCCAGCTACCTTACAGGCAAACTCCATACTACCTAATAAATCATCATTAACAAAGTTACCTGCTATACGACCCACAAAAATATCTCCAATACCCTGGTCAAACACATCCTCTACAGGCACACGACTATCTATACAGCTTAATACAATGGCTTTAGGGTTCTGACCCACAGCAGACTCACGAATCAATTCAGAGTGATCTCTCTGCGTCAAATTATTATTTCTAAAACGCTCATTCCCCTTGATAAACTCCTGTAAAATATCATCAGGCGTCAATTGCGCACGTTCCTCCGCAGTCAGAACTGATTTGACTACCTCACCTTGTGTTGTGTTATCATTACTCATTTTAATTATTTATGATGGTTAAATCCTCAAGCTAGCGTAGCCCTCCCCCCAGTTTGTCTTTAGTAAATTTAAACTCAAGCTTAATTCATCTAGATAAAGCACGGAAAGATAAAAAAACTTGCAAGTGCTCACTACTTATTATTTACAGCTCTATAAAAAGGTCACAAAGTTTTTTGTTCATGTATAGTTTTTTAAATTTTTTATACATGTTGCTTTTTTTATATCTAGATTTATTCACTTTTTATACATGAAAACGTTCATAATATATTAATTATATGAACCTAATTTTTACTAAAACACGCAGTTTTTGATAATTTTAATTAACTAAACACGTTTCATAAATGAGGTGAAGTAGTTGGTTTTAGCCAACTACGGTTTTGATTTAAATAGTGCACTGATGAAGAACCGTGGCGCGCAGTGTAGATAAAGCTACTCGAGCACCACGTAAGTCTGAGAAGTGTGCTATTTATTCAAAAGCACCTATTTTATCCTTCGTGTTCCTCGTCTTTATTCCAAGCTCTCGTTTCAAACCTCGTATACTGCTTAATAAAGGTTAGTGGCACTATTCCTGTCGCTCCGTTACGGTTTTTAGCGACGATGAGACTGGCTCTGCCTTCGGTGTCTTCTGAGTCTTTATATTTTTTAAGATCTGAGTCATGGCAAAGGAGGGTGACAAGGTCCGCATCCTGCTCGATAGCGCCTGATTCCCTGAGGTCTGACATGCGTGGTTCACGAGCGTCTTTTTCTGCGTCACGGTTGAGCTGGGCAAGTACAATGATGGGCACGTTGAGCTCCTTAGCAACAGCTTTGATGCCAGCTGAGATTTCAGCTATTTCACGCTCCCTTGAACTGGTGGCTTGTTTAGAGCTTGAACGCATGAGTTGTAGATAATCAATCGCGATGAATTGGATGTTTGATTCTTGCTTTTTGCGGCGGGAAATTGCTCTAAAATGCTGTATATTAATGCTGGGGGTATCATCAATAAAGAGCTGTGATTCACCGATAGATTGGGCTGCTTTTCTTATGGATTGGAGCTCTTCTCTGCTGGGGTTGAAGCCTTTGCTGATTTTTGATTTGTCAAATTTAGCTTTGGAAAACACGAGTCTATCTACAATTTGTAAGGTGGGCATTTCACAGGAAAAGACTAAACTAGGAATACCTTGATCGACACAGACGTGTTCTATAATGTTCATCATGAGAGAGGTTTTTCCTCGTGATGGTCGAGCTGCAAGCACAATCATTTCTGCTGGTTTAAGCCCGTTAGTAAGAGCATCTAAATCTGGATAACCCGTAGATATACCTGAAATAGCGCCTCCGCTGTTAAGAGCCTCGGATAGGTTATCCCAGACTTGAGATACGGCAGCTTTGACACTTTGCTCATCTTTATTTTCCGTAAGTTTACGAATGTTGAGGATTTTGCCCTCTACATCGTTGAGTAAGTCTTCTGGCTCTTCTGGGTTGTCATAAGCCTCGCCTATGGCGTCTGTGCACTCGTGGATGATTTGACGAAGCAGGTATTTCTGCTTGACGATGCTTAAATGATCAAGAAAATTGACTCTCGTTGAGCTGATACCGTAGATTTTGGTGAGGTTGGCAGCTCCACCAACTTTGTCTAGGAGGTTTTTGTCTTCGAGTTTTTGAGTGAATGAAATGAGGTCTGACCCTGCTGGGTTTTCGCTCTCTATGAGGAGGTTCTCATAGATGATTTGATGTGCTGGTAGATAGAACATCTGTTCAGTTAACCCTTCTTCGATGGCTTCTGCTAGGCATTCTTGTGGGTGTCGTAGCAGTGTACTAAGCAGGCTTTTTTCTGCCTCAATGGCTTGAGGAGTTTTTTTCATGAGTTCAGATTGTTCATCTGAATAATTATTTAAATCGGAGTTTTTGAAAGCTATGTCTGACACATTTTTATCATAAGTTAAAATCTTAAAAAGTCACTAGTTGGCAATTTATTGATTCACCCTTAATTTAATGGTAGTAAATTGTATTTTTATAAGTGAATAAGTATTAGGTTAATTGTTAGCAAATTGTTAATAACTTAGCTAACTAGCTTAAAAGCTTGGCTTATAACTTAAGTTCATTTATATTTTTGACTTTATTAAAATATGTCCAAGAAAAACGCTATCACTCCAACTCGTGAGGAAAATTTCCCTGAATGGTATCAAAAAGTTATTCAAGCTGCTGATTTAGCTGAAAATTCAGAAACCAGAGGTTGCATGGTTATTAAACCATGGGGTTACGCTTTATGGGAAAATATTCAAAGTATTTTAGATAAAAAGTTTAAGGAAACAGGGCATGAAAATGCTTATTTTCCTCTGTTAATCCCTCTTTCTTATTTAGAAAAAGAAGCTGAACATGCTGAAGGTTTTGCTACTGAGTGTGCTGTAGTTACTCATCATCGATTAGCTGCACAAAAGGATGAAAACGGTAAAACCAAATTAATTCCTCAAGGGGAATTAACTGAACCTTACGTGATTAGACCTACATCAGAAATGATTATTGGTGCTGCGTTTGCCCGTTGGACTCAGTCTTATCGTGATTTACCTTTATTAATTAATCAATGGGCTAATGTGATGCGCTGGGAAATGCGTCCTCGTATTTTTTTAAGAACAGCTGAATTTCTGTGGCAAGAAGGTCATACAGCTCACGCTACACAAACTGAAGCCGAAGCTGAAGCAAGTCAGATGCATGATATTTATGAGGATTTTCTATTTAACTCTTTAGCTATTCCTGTCATTGCTGGTGAAAAAAGTGAAGTTGAAAGGTTTCCTGGCGCAGTAAAGACGCTAACAGTAGAAGCCATGGTCCAAGATAAAAAAGCAATTCAAGCGGGGACTTCACATTATATGGGACAAAATTTTGCTAAAGCTCAAGATATCTCATTTGTGAATAAGGAGGGGAACCAAGAGTTTGCTCATACAACTTCTTGGGGGGTTTCTACTCGCTTAATTGGTACCTTAATTATGGCGCATAGTGATGATGATGGTTTGCTTATGCCTCCAGCTATTGCCTCTCAACAAGTTATTATTATACCTGTAATTCCTAAACCTGAATTTGAAGATGCTATATTAGAGGTTTGTGAAGAACTTAGATCTCAAATTGTTCAGCAATCTTATCTAGGTCAACCTGTTCGTGCTAAAGTTGATAAGCGTGATAGCAATGCTGGCACCAAAAAATGGGATTGGGTAAAAAAAGGGGTGCCTATTCGTGTAGAGATTGGGCCTAGAGATTTAGAAAACGGTAAGCTTTGTTATCAATTACGTACAGAAGAACCTACACAAAAATATTTTGTAGAAAGTGAGGGTTGGGCTGCTAAAGTGCCACAACTATTAGCAAATATTCATGATCAACTACTTATTAAAGCTACAAATCTACGTGATAATAATATGGTTTATTGTGATAATATTAATGATTTTGAAGCTAACTGGGATGATCAGGGTGATACTAAATGGTTGGTTACGCCTTGGGCTGGTTCAAATGAAGAAGAGGAAGAGCTCTCTAAAAAATGGCAAATTTCTATTCGTTGTTTGCCTAATCATGATAAACTTCCTGCCTCTATTTCTGAAAAGCTTACTCATTCAGCTCATTGTTTTAAAAGCGGAAAATCAACCAATACTCTAGCTATTTGGGCAAAAAGTTATTAGGAGTTGGTTAGGATTTTTATATTATGTTTTACTTATTTTTATTTTTTGGAGTTTTAAGCTGCTTTGTTTATGCTCAAGATAATGTACAAACTAAAGCTACTGATACACAAATTGATACAAAATACGTAAAAAAAACTAAAATCAATGTGGTTGTTACAGAAAACCCAGAAGAACCTACTCTCATTAATGATGAACCTAAAATAAAAGATTCTTTTTATTTTGATAAAAGTAAATTACCAAAAATAAATAAAGATAATCAATCACCTAATGAGCTTGAGAATACTAATACACTAAAAAATAAAACATTAGAACAACCGGTCAAATCAACTCAAAAACCAACTAAAATTGCTCCTAATCGTGCAAACATTATTATCGATAGTTACAAAAATAAGGTGGTTCAAAAATGGCGTTATCCATCTGGTGCATTAAAAGCTATCGTCCCAATTAAAAATAAAGAAGTTCATGGCACAGTAAGTGAGTTTTTTTCTACAGGTAAGCTAAAAGCTGAGTTTAATTATGTCAATGGTGCTATTCAAGGCCCTGCAACTTTATATTATGATTCCGGTGTTAAGCGTTTAGAAGCTAACTTTGATCAAGGTAAGTGTGTAGGTCTTGTTAGAGATTTTTACGAAAATGGTAAAATTAAATCCCAAGTAACTTATAAGGATGGTGTTAAACACGGTCTTGCTAAGAGTTTCTATCCTAATGGTACTTTAAAAGTTGAAAAAAATTATGTAGGAGACTTTCTAGATGGTAAAGTTAAAGAATTTAGTTCTGCAGGTAATTTATTAGGCAAAGGAGTTTATAAAGAAGGATTTATCGATGGTGAAATTATCGAATATTACCCTTCAGGAAATAAATACAAAGTTATCCCTTATAAGTATGGTAATATTTTTGGAGAAGTTAAAGAATTCTATCCCTCTGGTGAATTAAAGTCTAGTTACACAATAAAAAATGACAATATTATTAATGTCGAAAAACACTTTTATAAGTCTGGTAAATTAGAAAAATTTATTCCTTATAAATCTGGTAAAATTCATGGCTTAGTTAAAGTTTATTTTGAGTCTGGACAGATACAAAGTACTACTGATTATATTAATAATAAAAAACATGGTTTTTATAAACAATATAATGAAAATGGGAAGTTTATTGGTAGCCTTGCTTACGAAAATGATAAAAAAATAGGTGATTTATAAATTCTACTAATTGTTTAAATTTATGAGTCACTTAGCAGCTATTTTAACTATTGCAGGTTCAGATGGTTCCGCCGGAGCTGGTATTCAGTCAGATTTAATTACTTTTTATGATTTAAATTTAAAAGGAGTTTGCGTTATTACTTCTATAATTTCTCAAGTACCTCAACAAACTGTTGCTATTGAAAAACGTTCAGGAGTTGATTTAAAAAAGGAATTAGACTTATTAGCTAACTATTACGATATTCAAGCTATTAAAATTGGCTTAATAAGCTCTGTAGATCAATTAATGGTTATTCAAAGTTTTATTAAAGATTTTAAAAAATTATATCCACATAAATTTATTGTCCTTGATCCAGTTGGTATTGCTAGTACAGGTTTTAATATGCAAGATAGTGAGGTTGATTTAAGCTGCTTGTTTTCTTACTGTGATTTAATTACTCCTAATCTCAGTGAAATTAACTATTATTTAGATACTAATATTGATACTTTAGATAAATTACAAAAAGCTGCTAAATCCTTCTATCTAATGTTTAATTGCCCTGTACTTGTTAAAGGCGGTCATTTAACTACTAAACAAATTCATGATGTATATGCAGATGCTAATCAAATATATACTTTTTCTAATCAACCTATTCAAGGTTTAACTCAATGGCATGGTACAGGTTGCAAGTTAAGTAGTTCTATCACCGGTTATTTATGTTTAGGATATCCTATTTTAAAAGCTATTGAGTTAGCTAAAATTAAATTGCTAAATGATTACAAAAAAGTAATTAACTACAATTAACAAAACTAAATATTATTTATTTAATTTATCAAAAACTTTTCTTCTTCTTATAAGCAATTAATAAATGAATAACTCATTTACTCATTTAAAAAACAAGCTTACAGTTAATTATCATTATTAAAAACTCTCTGAACAACTTCTGAATAACTCAATTAAAAAAGTTGTTAACTATTTATTCACTTAATTATGCAATATTTTGGAACAGACGGCATACGTTCATCAATTAATCAATTTCCTCTTAATCCACAAGGTTGTGAATTTATAGCGCTAGGGTTATTACAATATTTAAAAGTAAATGAAATAAAAGATAATTATAGTATCTGTATAGCTAGAGATACACGTTTATCAGGACTAGTAATACAAGAAATTTTTAAAAAGACTCTAGAAACTTCAAATTTAAAAATTCAGGTTGATATACTAGGTATTTTACCAACTCCTGCGTTAGCTTTAATTACTCAAAAACAGAGTTATGATTTAGGCATTATGATTACCGCTTCACATAATCCAGCAAGTGATAATGGTATTAAATTTTTTGCTAACACGGGTTATAAACTCAATGATGAAGCACAACTCATCATTGAAAATATAATTAACCAAGAATGTGGTAAAAAACACCTTATAGATGATAAGTTTAGGGAAATAGAGTTCGATAAAAAAGATAAACTTAATAAACATGGTCAAAACTACGAACAACATATACTAAATATCTATCAACCGTTAATTAAACTTACAAATAAACTTAGAGTTATTTTAGATACAGCTCATGGTTCGAATTACCTGATTGCAGAAAGTCTATTTAGAAAATTAGATTTTAACGTCACTGCAATATTTAATCAACCAGACGGAGTAAATATCAACCAAGGTTGTGGTGCGACCCACGCACAAGTACTAGGTCAGAAAGTAAAACAAGAACAAGCTGATATAGGAATAGCTTTTGACGGTGACGGTGACCGTGTTATTTTTTGTGATGAAACTGGTGCTGTAGTCGATGGTGATAAGGTTATAGGGACTATCGGCTTACTCTTAGCTAAAAAAGCCCAGAAACAAACCAAAAACGGCTTAAGCGTTAAACAGACCGTAGTTACCACAAAAATGTGCAATACAGGCTTAAAACAGCAATTTAAGGCTCAAAACATAGCCGTTGAACTGACAGACATAGGCGACAAGTACGTGATGGAGCGTCTCAAAGAGATTAATGGTACTTTTGGCGGCGAAAATTCAGGACACCTCATCTTCCTTGATAAAGGTTTTACTGGGGACGGCATCTTGGGTGCGTTAGAAATGATCAGTCTTTGGCAAGAGTTTTACCCAGAGCAAACTTTCTCAGCATTGGTAAACCAGATACAGCTCTACCCACAGCATCTAGAAAACATTCAACTCATTAGCAAGCCACCATTAGAAGAGCTCAGTAATCTACAACAAGTACTTACAGAAATTCGAACAGAGTGGGGGGAACAGGGTAGCGACTTGATTCGCTATTCAGGCACAGAAAACCTGATCCGTATCCTCCTCGAACACCAAGATGAAAGCCAAATCCACAGAAAACTTGAACTCATCAAAACCGCCCTCATCAAAGACGGCGTGGTAGCTTAGTTTATTGCAAGAGCTACTGCGAGGCTCGCAGAACGAAGCCATAGATGACAAGACTAGCTGCCTTCATTGGCTCCTTTACGAGTAAAGAAGCGCTTAATATCTTCTATAATGAGATAATTACAAGGTACGAGCACAAGGGTTACTAATGTAGCAAATATAATACCAAAGCCAATAGATATAGCCATAGGTATAAGGAATTTAGCTTGTACAGATGTTTCAAGCATCATAGGTAAGAGCCCACAAGACGTGGTCACTGTTGTTAGCAAGATAGGTCGTAGGCGTCTACCAGAACCTTTGAGGCAAGCTTCAAAAATAGACATACCGCTGTCTGCGTGCTTATTAATGGTAGTGATAAGTACCAGAGCATCATTAATGACAATTCCACTTAGACCAATTAGACCAATAAAACTAATAATACTTAGATCTACTCCAAAGATGAGATGGCCTATAATAGCGCCAATAATACCATAAGGTACGCCTAACATCACAGCAATAGGCTGTGAGTAACTACGAAACACCAAAGCGAGCAAACCCCAAATAGCGAGCATAATAAAAATATAGGTAAAACCTAGAAATCCTAACGATTCTTTTTGAGTTTCACTTTCACCTTCAAAGCTATAATCTAAACCGGAGTATTTTTCTGCAATTTTAGGCAGATGAACATTTTTTAGTTCTAAGAGTGTTTCATTGGCGTTAGCTAAAGTAGCATTTACGTTGCCAGTGATGTTAATAATACGGTTTTGATTAGTTCGGTTAATACGAGTATAAGAGCGGCTTTTTTCAATATCAACAAGTTGACCTAGTGGTATATAACCACTTGAATTACCATTAGTTACTGGGGATTTAATACGTAGAGCTTCTAAATTAAGAATTTGATTACGTTCATCAGGAGGCAACGAAACCATGATTTTAACCTCTTCTTCTCCGCGTTGAAAACGCTTAGCCTCGACACCATAGTAAGCAGCCCGAACCTGTCTAGCTAAATCAGTAATATTAAACCCTAAAGCGTAAGCTTGTGGTTTAAGTTGTAACTTAAACTCTTCTTTACCTAATTCAATGCCATCATCAATTCCAAAAGTGCCGGGCATATTTTCAATAACAGCTGCTATTTCTCGGGCTGCGGCTTCTTGAATTTCAGGGTCTTTGTGGGTTATTTCTAAGTCAATAGATTTTCCACGGCCAAAGCCGGTAGAACCTTTAAAACTCAGACGCTCTAAACTAGAGATTTTAGGTGCACGTTTTTGCCATGTATCTGCAAACTCCTGGCTACCCATATTAATATCATCAGCTGAGTGCAATTTTACAGATAAGGTTAGATTGTGACTACCATTAATTTTTGTATAAACTCTGAGAATTAGATTTTCTTTTGGGTCTCGACCTTGCTCCTTAATTAAAAAAGCTTCGGTTTCATAAGCGCTAGCAATAAGCTGTTGCATCGCTTCACGTGTTTCATTAATAGGTGTACCATAAGGTAGGTTGGCGGTAACACTAATTCTGCCTGTATCGATAACAGGTAAGAAGGTAAATTTGATAATACGGTTTTTGACCAATGACACCCCACCAAGTAATATAAGAATAGCCAACAATGCTGTTAAATAACGCCAATTAAGGCATTTATGAACGAAAGGTACATAATGACTCTCAATACGTCTATCAAGCCACTTATTGAAGCGTACTTGAGGACCTGAAAGTTTAGCCCAAAACTTAGCAGGCTCATGTGATAAATGTCTAGGTAAGATAAATAAAGCTTCAATAAGAGAAATAGCAAGTACAGCAATAACGACCGCCGGAATATGCCTAAATATATCACCCATTTCACCCGGAACAAGCAACAGAGGCAAAAAGGCAATAATATTAGTCAATACAGCAAAGACTACGGGAGCGAGCATTTCTTTAGCTCCTTCGATAGCTGCTTGCATGTGAGGCATGCCTTGTTCGGTTTTTTCATGTATAGCTTCACCAACAATAATAGCATCATCAACTACGATACCCAGTGTCACAATATAGGCAAACAATGAAACCATGTTAATAGTTGCATTAAGATGATTAAATACAGTGAGTGAACCTACAACGGATATAAGCATACCAATCATCACCCAAAAGGCGAGGCGAGGATTAACAAACACCCCTAAAATTAGTAGAATTAACGCTAAACCTAAGAGAACATTTTTTTGGAGGAGCTGAATACGTTCTTTGAATTTTTGAGAGTCATCAAGAAACACATCAATATTAAGGTCCTTACCGCTAATATCCTGCTTAATGCGCTTAACCAACTCTTTGCCTGCGTTAGCCACTTCAATAGGTGATTCTTTACCTACACTATAAATACCTATGCGCACAGCTGGCATACCTTGGAAATAGACTTCCCTATCGTCTTCAGCGAAACCTTCACTAATACTAGCAATATCTTTAAGTTGGAGCACTTGTCCTTGATTTCCAGTGCTTAGAGGAATAGAGCCTAAATCTTTGGCAATATCTTTGCGCTCATCAACCCTTACGAGTATTTCTCCTGACGGTGTACGTAGAGAGCCAGCTGAAAGTTCGCGTGAGTTATTGCTAATTTTATTAGCTATTTCATCTAGCCTTAAACCTTGTTTTTGTAAGTCATTTTGAGAGATATGAACTTGAATTTCTTCGGCTGGAGGATCAAGAATTTCTGCAAAGGTAATACCAGGTTCTTGAATAAGCTGATTCTTAATTGACTTAGCATAACTATTGAGAGTTGCGACCTTTTGATTTCCGTAAATGATAATACTAAGAACAAGACGTTTTCGAGAGTCTAAGCTAAAGGTGGGTTTTTCTATATCTGCGGGGAAAGTTTGAATTCTATCAACTTCATTTTTAATATCTTGTAGAACTTTGTCTTGATTGACAAACTCTTCAATTTCAGCGGTGATAACTCCTGAATTTTCTCTTGCTACACTAGTGATTTTTTTCACTCCATCGACACCTTGCACTGCCGACTCGACACTCTGTAAGACACCACGTTCAATCTCTTGTGGACTTGAACCAGGATAAGACACAGAAATAGTAATAGTATCGGTAAATATCTCTGGAAAGACTTCTTGTTTAACACTTTTAAATGAAGCAATACCACCTAAGATAAAGAACAACATCAAAAGATTGGCTGCTACTTTATGTTCTGCCATCCAAGCAATGAGGCCTTTGAAAGTCGTAGATTTAGAGCTTAGAGAATTCATAAAGTAAACAGAAGTTTAGAGTAAAGTTTTAGAATAAGGCTTAACAACCTTAAAGATTAAGGGTGTTGAGCAGGTATGGATTCTGGGTTTGAATCACTTTTAGTAATATCATCATCACTTTGTGTTTTAAGCTTCATCCCATCGTAAGGAGTAGACAAAAAATTGTTAATAACCAGTAACTTATTTTCTACAAAACCGTCATCATTCAGCTTAACGAAAACACTGTCACTACTACTATTAGAAAGTATTTCTACGGATAATGATTTAAAGGTAGAGTCTGGAGTCATAATCCAAATAGTTTTGTTTTCGCGAATAGCGCGCTTAGGTATTTGATAAATATCTGCAACTTCGGGGCTCATAACCTCTACATTTACAAAGTTTCCGATAGCTAGATCATTGGTCTGAGGGTTAAATTCAATTAAAAATTGAGCCATTTTAGTAACAGGATCTAAGTGAGGAATACTTCGTACCCATTGAGTTTTAATACCTTCAATATAAACTTCTGGAGTTTTTTCATTATTAATAGCGTGCAACCATTTAGCTTGTTTTTGGGGTATGCTCGCTAGAACTTGATAAGTACTTTGATTTGCTATTGAACCTAAAGTTTCTCCAACCTGTACAATTTGACCCAAAGAGATAGACTCATCAAGAATCACACAATGAAACGGAGCTGTGACCTTTGTCCTTGCTAAATTGAGCTGAGCTTGCTCTAACTGCGCTTGGGCAGCTTGAACATTAGCTTGGGCTTGCTTGAGTTGGGCTTCTCTGAGAATGAGCTTTTTGCTAAGAGGATTGTTAGCGAGATTAGGGTTTTGTTTAATAGAGAACTCCCATTCTTTTTGAGCTAAAACTTGGCGACCTTGCTCCTCGGATAAGCTTTGCTCCTTGTCTGCTAAATTTGCTTGAGCTTGAGCTTGAGCAGCTTGATAGTCTACATCTTCTATAGCAAAGAGTAGTTCATTAGCTTCAAATTCTGCTCCAATACTAAGCTTAGGAGAGACTTTAACTATTTTTCCTGCAACTTGCGCCTTTATATCAAGACTATCCTTACTTTCAATATAACCTGTAGCAAGCAATGGAAAACTAGTTGATATTTTTTTTGCTTCGTAGATATCAACTAAAGTGGCATTATTTTTTTGGGCTTTAGTGGGTGCTTCTTTTTTGGAACAAGAAGCAAGTAGGGCGATACTAGCAATGAGGTATAAATAAAGATATTTCATAATATTGAAAGTCACACTACACGACAAAAAATCAACGATAGGAAGAAGATTTTAAGTGTCATAGGTGAATTGAAGTTAATTAAAAGAATGATGATAAATAAGAAAATGAAAGAAGCCATAGCTCTTTTGCCCTTATGTTGTGTTGTTCCCTTAACTGGTATGCATATACCAGTTGGCGGTCACGCCTTGCCTAAGAGCAAAATACCTTATGGTATCATTAATTTTTTTGTCGTGTAGTGTGGTATTGAATAAAAGATAGGTTAAATTTAGTTACCGCCTAAGGCAACATATAGTTGAACTCTGGCATTAAGCATATCGCGCTTAGCAATGATAGTTTCTTGCTGTAGAGATTGCCAGTTAGATATAGAATCAAGGACATCAATAAATTCTCGCTCTCCATTAGCATAAAGCTTGGAGGCTTCTTCAAAGCTTTCTTTGGCTAGTAGTTCCTGCTGCTTAATAAGCTGCCATTTTTGCTTAAAAAACTTTTCTTGTGTAAGCGCATTTTCTAAATCCTCTACAGCTATTAAATATTGCTCTTGGAATGCGAGCACACTTTTTTCTAATTCGAGCTTAGCTTTTTTATTGAGATTTTTAAGCTCACCATAATCAAAAATAGTTTGAGAGGTATTAATAGCTAAACTAATAATTTGATCATAAATACTTAGTGATGGGCGAGTAGAGGTGAGATTGTAATTAGCAGAGAGAGAGAATCTAGGTAATCGATTGGTCAAAGCGACGACTAAATCTTGCCTATTTGAAACGACTTGGTGATACGCCTCCATGAGACTAGGCACTTGATAAAGCAAAGATTCTTTGCTTTTAAGTTTGGGTAAATCACCTAAAGAAGGCAATTTTTTATTAGGCGCAAAGTTATAATTATTTGGATTTTCTCCAATCAAGACAGCTAGAGCATTTTTTGCTTGTTGGTAATTATTTAGATAATCTGTACGGCGTACTTGCAAACCGACTAATTGCTGTTGTTGGCGCTTAACATCTAGCTTGTTGCCTAGACCTAGTTCTTGCTTTTGTTTAATCAAATCTAAGGTCTCTTGGCTAGCTTTAGATTGTTGTTCTTGCAAATCAACTAACTCTTGTTGGGTAATAAGGTCAAAATAAGTATTAGCAAGCCTAGAAGACAGCATAAGAGCGGCTTTTCGATAAGAAGCTTGAGTCTTTTCGTATTGGGCAAGCCCTGCTAATTTTTGAGCACGCATATTACCCCAGAAATCTAACTCCCAGGAGAGCGCCCCACCTACAGAATATTGCTCGCCAAAGTTACGAATTTGAGCAAGATTAGTACCCTGGTTGCTTAATTCAGCGTAATTATAATCACCATCTATAGAAATTCTAGGCAGTTGTCCTGCGCGTGATATTTTAGTATCTAGAGCAGATTGTTTAAGAGTTCTCTGCATTTGTTGCCAAGACAGATTATTAGCAAAACAGAGCTCAAGTAGAGATGTAAGCTCTGAACTTTTAAAACTCTTAACCCAATCACTTGATTCAGTCAGCAGGCCTTTAATTTCTTTAACTTCTTCAACAGAAGAAATTTTGTTTTTAAGCAATTCAGAAGAGCTGGGTGTTGTAGAAAAAATAGAAACACAACCACTAAGACACAGAGAACACAACCCAACCAAAATGGGAGATAAGTAATTTAAATTCATAAAATTATTTTGTTTCACGTGAAACTTGATAGCTAGATTAGAAGAAAGCGACCATAATTAACAAAACCCAAAAGGAATAATGAACTAGGTTTTCTTTGTGGGCAACAGTATTATGAATTCTATTTCAATTAATAGGCAAATAAAAGCCCTATAAAGCAAATAAGCGTTTTGCAGATTTTGATTTGTCTTACTTATTAGTTGCTTGTGTTTTATTGAGCCACATATTGAGCAAGCTAATATCTGCGGGCGTAATGCCTGGCAACCTAGAGGCCTCTCCTAGAGATAAAGGTTGAGCGTCAGCAAAGCGTTGCTGAGCTTCTTTCTTGAGTCCTTGTACAGAGCTGTAGTCAAAGTCTTTGGCTATTTTGCGCTCCTCCTGTTTTTTCATGCGTTGAATTTGTTGTTCTTGGCGTTTGATGTGTCCATCATACTTGCACTCTGTCTGTAGAAGCTCCCAAATTTCTGAGCTATAAGTGACTTTGATTTTTTCATCGAGATTCTCCCATGTGTTTTCCATGCCTCTAAACCAAGCATCAAGCTTCATACTCTCGTATTTGGTTTTTTTTGCCCATTCTGTAGCTTCCTCTAACTTGCTTACCTTGTACGCGGCTTCTTGTGCTTGCTTGTCGCTTACCATGCCTAATTCTGCGCCAATGGCGGTGAGCCTTTGATCTGCATTGTCATGACGCAGTAATAAGCGATATTCAGCACGACTGGTAAACATACGGTAAGGCTCTGTACAGCCCTTAGTTATAAGATCATCAATCATTACCCCAATATAGGCTTGATCACGGCGCAGAATTAATTCTGGCTTACTGAGAACTTTGAGTGCTGCGTTAGCTCCAGCCATGAGACCTTGAGCGGCAGCTTCTTCATAACCAGATGTTCCATTTATTTGACCTGCAAAATACAAACCGCTAACACGCTTAGTTTCAAGAGTGCTCAAAAGTTGTGTTGGCGGGCAATAATCGTATTCAACGGCGTAGCCAGGCCTAATTATTTCAGCATTCTCTAATCCTGAAATGGATCGTATAAAATCATATTGAACCTCGTAGGGAAGAGAGGTGGACACGCCATTGATGTAATATTCATTAGTGTGCCTTCCTTCTGGCTCCAAGAATACTTGGTGCCTTTCTTTCTCTGCAAAGCGCACAACCTTGTCCTCAATAGATGGGCAGTACCTTGGGCCGGTGCCTTCGATTACACCGCAATACATAGGAGACTTATCCAGATTGCTTGCTATGATTTCATGAGTTTTAGAGTTTGTCCAAGTGATCCAGCAAGGCATTTGTTTCACGTGAAACTCTTTTTCTCCCCAAGTGTTAAGGGTAAAAATATCTTGCTCCTCATGTTTGAGGGTGTCAGCTTGATAGCTAAATAGAGTAGGCTCGACATCTCCGTCCTGGCGTTCACATACCGAGAAATCTACTGAGCGCGCGTTGATGCGGCAGGGTGTTCCTGTTTTAAATCTTTCGACGGCAAATCCTAGTTGCTTGAGTGATTCACTCACTGTTGATGTGGCGTCGCCCATGCGTCCACCCTGTTGGTTTTTGAGTCCAACATGCATAAGTCCACGCATGAAAGTGCCAGCACTGAGGATAACAGTCTTAGCGTTGATTTGCATGCCTAATCCTGTGAGAATGCCACAGACTTCATCGCCCTTATCTCCTGTAGTTAGAATTTCTGCAACATTACCTTGGTGGCAATCAAGATTTTTTTGGTTTTCTACCACATATTTCATGCGGAATTGATAAGCTTTTTTATCGCACTGCGCACGAGGAGCTCTCACGCTTGGGCCTTTCTTAGCATTGAGCAGTCTCCATTGAATAGCTGTAGCGTCAGTATTGATGCCCATTTGTCCCCCAAGCGCATCAATTTCTCTAACCATGTGCCCTTTGCCAATACCTCCAATGGCAGGGTTGCATGACATTTGTCCAATGGTATCTAAATTCTGTGTGAGCAAGGCTACCTGACATCCTAAGCGTGCAGCAGCCAAAGCGGCTTCAACGCCAGCATGCCCAGCGCCGATAACGAGCACATCATAATTTTTAGGGTAGCAGTAAGTAGACATCATGGTATTTCTTTTGGAGCGCAGTTTGCCTAAACAGGACCCAATAGTCAATAAAAGAGATACATGAGAGTGAGCAGCAAATAATTAAAAGTTATAAACTAAGGAAGTGGAGGTGAATCAGCAATATCTATGTTGTTTTTACTGGCTTTCAAAATTCTTGTATCGAGCTCCTCTTGTTCTTTTGCTAACAGTTCTTTTTGTTTGATTAGAGTTTTTTCTTTTTTAATAACGTCTTCTTTCTTTTCTTGGTTGGCTTGTTTGGCTACTAGGAATTTATTCTCTGATTTGATTTCGTTGAGCCTCTGAAGTTCTTTGGGGATGCGTTGAATAAGAGAAACTACATAGGTGAGCCAAGGGTAAATAATGATATAAGCAACTGTAGAGATAAGAGGGAGGTATAACCCTGTCCAAATACTCATGTATTCATCAGCTGCAATTATGCGTTGAGAGATGGGGTTGTTAGACAGAGCGAGCGTGATGAGGAATTTCCAGTTAATAACTAGCCATGATAGATAGAACGGTTTGAGTAGTGGACTCTTAATACGTTCATCAACGCTATCAGATATGAATTTAAACATGAGTTTTTATAGTTAATGTTGAAGCGAGATATTAAAAATATCTTGGAAGACTTGTTGGTAGGTGGCTTGTTTAAATTCTGGGAGCCAGGCTAGTTGAAAGTCTTGTGGCTCTATCCAGCGGTAGTCGAGGAACTCGATTTTCTCGCCCAGAGCTAGCCCTGCCTCCAGGTCAAAGGTGGCTGATTCATTAACTTGGCAGAGGTAATAGGTCTGCTCCTGCCCAATAGAAACCTCTTCAAAATTATCACTTTTAGCGAAATTGACAGGATTCAAAACTTTCGCGGTTCTCGAGTAGCTATTTCTACACTGTGCTTCCACGATTTTTTCATCACTATCAATTTCATCTAAAACCATAGGTTTTGATATTTTTAAGGTGTTTCTACTAGTGGCTTTATGCTTTATGCTTTTGAACTTCTCGATGATGTGTGGAGGGAAGTCGTAGCGGTAAGGGCCGTGTTGGTTGATGATCTGATAATCTTGTATGTGTAGCCCGATCTCTTCTTGCATTTCTCGGATAAAGGCAGTTTGGTTAGTTTCGTTTTTGTCGACACCTCCTTGTGGGAATTGCCATGACTCAGGAAAATCAGCTCTTTGTGCCACAAAAACCTGTTTTTTAGCGTTTAGCAGTACGCCTGCGACATTTGGCCTATAATAAGCTTCCATAAGTTCTGTGAGGGCTGAATCTGTGGGTTATTTGATTTTTAATTAAAAAAGCCACAACCTTGTTTAATATAACAGGTTATGGCTTTTAATTTTAAGTAGTTTAATTACTTAGATTTTTTAGGTTACTTTGCTTTGGCTGGAGGTGTTTGTGGGGGCTGCAACATGTTAAGTGATATCGCTGTAGCTCCTTTTGTAGCTTTTGCTTCGATAGTGGAGCCTTCTTCGAATTCTGCTCGTAGTAGAGCGTCTGCAAGTGGATCTTCTAAGAAGCGTTCAACAGCACGGCGCATAGGTCTAGCTCCATAAGCTGGATTGTAGCCTTGTTTGATAAGGAACTTTTTAGCGCTTGGTTGGAGCTTGAGTTTGAGACCTTTTTCCAAGAGGCGTTCAGCAAGTTTTTCAACCTCTAGGTTGACGATGTAGCCGAGGTTTTTCTCTTCGAGAGGGTGGAACACGACAATTTCGTCGAGGCGATTAAGAAATTCAGGCTTAAACGTGTCTTTGGCGTCTGCTTGGATACGCTCTTTGATAGCTTCGAAACCGTCGTCTTTGTTTTCAATTGCATTGAATCCTAGTGCGCTTTGCTTAGAGATTTCTTGAGCACCTACGTTAGAAGTGATAATAATAATGGTGTTTTTGAAATCAACTTGGTGACCTAGACTGTCTGTTAGAGCGCCGTCTTCGAGGATTTGTAGGAGAAGGTTGAGCACATCTGGATGCGCTTTTTCAATTTCATCAAAAAGGATGACAGAGTATGGCTTGCGTCTAACAGCTTCGGTGAGCTGACCTCCTTCGTCGTGTCCTACATAGCCTGGAGGCGAGCCTACGAGTCGGCTTACGGAGAATTTCTCCATATATTCTGACATATCCATTTTAATTATGGAGTCAGCGTTGCCAAACATGAACTCAGCTAGGTGTCTAGCAAGGTAGGTTTTGCCAACACCTGTTGGCCCGAGAAAGAGGAATGAGCCGATAGGGCGATTAGGGTCTTTTAGGTTGGCTTTAGATCGTCTAAGAGCTTTAGAAATAGCTGTTACTGCTGGCTCTTGACCAATGACATGCTTCCCGAGCTCTTTCTCCATATTGAGCAGGCGCTTGGTTTCCTTGCGTTCCATTTGCTCTAGAGGGATTCCTGTCATCTTGGCTAATACACTAGTAATTTCCTCTACATCTAAATGCACGACAGACTCATCGGTTGAGGCTTTCCATTTGGCTAGAAAGTCTTCTAGCTCTTGTTGTTTCTGTTTTTCTTGATCTCTTAGAGCTGCAGCCTTTTCAAAGTCTTGGTCTTTGACGGCTACTTTTTTCTGCTCATCAAGCTGTGTGATTTGGTCTTCTAAATCTTCGATACCTTGTGGGCGCATGAGTTGAGATATGCGAGCTCTTGAGCCTGCTTCATCGAGCACGTCAATGGCCTTGTCTGGAAGGTAGCGTTCAGTGATGTAGCGAGATGATAAGCGAGCTGCGGCTTCTATAGCTTCAGGGCTGTAGAGGACCTTGTGGTGGTTTTCGTATTTGCTTTGGAGGCCTTGGAGAATTTTAATGGTGTCCTCGACGGAGGGTTCTCCGACTTTGACTTGTTGGAATCTGCGCTCTAATGCAGAGTCTTTTTCAATAAACTTACGAAATTCATTAAGAGTAGTTGCTCCAATGCATTGAAGTTCGCCTCGGCTTAGAGCAGGCTTAATAATATTAGAAGCGTCCATAGCACCTTCTGCAGAGCCAGCGCCAACAATAGTGTGCATCTCATCAATAAATAGAATGACGTTTTGCTCTTGAGTGACTTCTTGCATGATGGCTTTGACTCGTTCTTCAAATTGACCACGATATTTAGTGCCAGCTAGCATGAGAGCTAAATCAAGGGTAACAATACGCATATCACGCAGAATTTCAGGTACGTTTCCTGCAACAATCTCGATAGCGAGACCTTCGGCTACAGCAGTTTTACCAACACCAGCTTCACCGATGAGTATAGGGTTGTTCTTGTTTCTGCGGCATAGAATTTGAATGACACGTTGGATTTCACGTTCACGACCTATGACGGGGTCGAGTTTTTGTTCTTTAGCTTGCTCGGTAAGATCGGTTCCGAAGGCGTCGAGTGCCGTCATTTTCTTTTGTTTGTTGGTATTGCTGCTCTGAGCGCTTTGGATATTTGGTTCTTCATTTTCGTCAAAGTTGTCGCCATCTTCTTCAAAGTTAGGGTCGAGAGCAATGAGGATAGCCTCGCGAGCTTCTTCTAAATCAAGCCCTAGATTAGTTAAAATATTAGCTGCTACATTCTGCCCTTCTCTAAGCAAGCCTAAGAGAATGTGCTCTGTGCCTACATAGCTGTGTTGCAGAGCGTTGGCTTCCTTGATTGATAGATCTAGAACTTTTTTGGCTCGAGGGGTGTAAGGACGCTCTCCTTGGTGTTTTTCGTTGCCTGTCGCTACTTGCTGTTCGATTTGGCTTTTGAGTTCATTTAAATCTATATCAAATTCATCTAAAATTTGGATAGCTAGCCCACCACCTAATTTAACTAGCGCCAAAAGTAAATGCTCACTACCAATATAAGCATGGCCTAAGCGCTGAGATTCTGTTTGTGCTAAGCTTAGTACTTTTTGCACTCTGGGTGTGAATTGACTCATAATCGTAGTTTTTGGTTTATTAAGGAATAAATACTGTTTTGTATAAGAAAAATAATAAAGTATGAATGACTCAAGGGTCAAGTTAAACAGACTAGAAAGATGCAAATATCTACAAATTTAAAATGTAGCTTTAAATGTGTAAGTTTTGCTTAACAAGTTGAGAGAGAGGCATGGCGGTGATATTATCTGCTAAAGGATAAGTTTTCTCTCCAGAGTAAATGATAGTTAATGATTCTAGCCCCAATATATTCATAGCTTTATGCATAGATTTAGTTGCTTTTGGAGATTCGGTAAATTTGCATTCAAATCCTATTTTTTTACCATCTTTTATGATGAGTAAATCTAGCTCAGCTTCACTTTGTGTAGACCAAAAATACTGCTCATCAGGTTGTAGGTATTGAATAATTTGTTCAATGACAAACCCTTCCCAGCTGGCTCCTAATTTGGGGTGACTTAATATGTCATGCTTATAAGACAGGCCTAACTGAGTATGGAGAAGTCCTGAATCACGATAATAAATTTTTGGAGATTTAATTTGGCGTTTTTTAATATTTTCAAACCAAGGTTGTAATTGACGAATCATAAAGGCGCCTTCTAAAATATCTAAGTATCTTTTAATCGTTGGGCTTGAAACATCTAATGATTTAGCTAGCTCAGAAGCATTCAGGTTTTGCCCGTGATAGTGGGCAAGCATTTGCCAAAATCTACCCATAGATTGTGGAGGGATTTGAAAACCTAGTAGGCCTAAATCACGCTCAATAAAATCTTTAGAGAAATTTTTACGCCAAAAAAAACTCTGTTCATCTGAATCTGCTAGCAAAGAGAGCGGAAACCCACCTCTAGGCCATAGATTATCCAGAGTATTTTTATCCAAGTTAGCGCATTCAGCTAGAGCAAACCCAGAAAGCTCGATAGTGGCAATTCTGCCAGCTAAAGTCTCAGAGGATTGTCTAAGTAGCTCAGGAGAAGCACTACCTAAAATGAGAAACTTAGCTTTGTTTTCTGGATGATCAATAATGACACGCAAAGAAGGAAATAGATCTGGACGCCTCTGAATCTCATCAATCACCACAATCCCTTCAAGGTTTTTTAGTGCAAAAGCAGGATTATCTAACCGAGCTAAATCGGCTGCATCTTCCAAATCAAAATAATTAGGAGAATCTAGAGGTACAAAGTGACGTGCAAGTGTAGTTTTTCCACATTGACGCGGACCTACTAGTGCTACAGCGCGACTCCAATCAAGGGCTTG
>DGKB01000012.1 GCA_002386905.1 Akkermansiaceae bacterium UBA4581
TTTTCCGACTGTTGTGTTTGTAGTTTATTTTTAAGATCATTAATTCGCTCGTCTTTATTTAGACTTTCTTCCTGAAGGCTGAGTACCCTTTTTTGAATATTTCCTATTTTTCCTTTGAAGTAGTCTATACTTTTATTTAAAAAGTTATTTTTTACCTGTAATTGTTGCTTTTCAAAATTTAACTGCTCCCTCTCTTTAGTAAACTCAATAGCTTGAACATCTAAACTTTCTGCTAATTCCTGAATTTTGGTGTCTTTAATCGCTAAGCTTTTATAATTTTCTTCAAGCTTGTTATTAGCTAGCTGTAATTTTGCGTCAATTTGATC
The DNA here is from genome assembly GCA_002386905.1 of Akkermansiaceae bacterium UBA4581. Taxonomy (GTDB): domain Bacteria; phylum Verrucomicrobiota; class Verrucomicrobiia; order Verrucomicrobiales; family Akkermansiaceae; genus UBA4581. The sequence goes on from DGKB01000012.1 coordinate 327, forward strand.
TTTCTCTTTTGTTAGTTTAACAATTTGAACATCTAAACTTTCTGCTAGTTCCTGAATTTTGGTGTCTTTAATCGCTAAGCTTTTATAATTTTCTTCAAGCTTGTTATTAGCTAGCTGTAATTTTGCGTCAATTTGATCTTTCTCTTTTGCGGCTGCCTCTAAATTATTTTTAGCAATACTTAATTCAGATTTTAAATTTTCGTTATCAGTAATTTTTTGCTCTATTACATTTTCGTTGGAAGATAATTGATCTTGATAAGATTTATCTAATTCAAGTCTAGCTTCTAATTTACCTTGTAATATTTTAATTTGAGATTGAGCTAATAATAAGTTTTTTTCAGTCTCTTCTAACTGTCGACTCGTATTGTTATTTTCTAATCCTAAACTCTCCAGATTTATTTGCAGGCTTTTTATAGTTTTAGCTCTATCATCTAAAGCCAATTTCATTTTTTTCTTTTCCTCATTTGATTGCTGCAAAACAACTTCGAATAGACTTTCTTTTTCTCTTAAAAAATTAGTGATATTTTCTAACTCTAATTTAGATGCTTCTAGTGCAGCATCTTTTTTTGCTAGTTCAATTTTATTTAACTCATCTTTTTCTCTTAGTTTAGCTATTTCCTTTTGGTAGTTCTTTTTAAGAATTGATTTTTCTTCTTCCAATTCAATCAATCGCACTTCTAATTCTTTAGATTTGGATGATAGCCCAAGCTTTTCTTGTTTGCTCAAATTTTCTATCTTACTAATTTTCTTTTCTAGTTGTAATTTTTCAAATTTAATGGCCTCTATTTGGCTTTTTATCACTCTTCTATCTTCAGCTATTTTTTTAATGTATGGGTTTTTAATCTCCCCCATTTTGCTCTCTCTTTTCCCAGGACCCTGACTATTTTGCGCTTCAGAGAAAAAAGAGCTAAGAATAACGGCTACGACGCTTAAAGTTAATAAATTCTTTTTTAAAAAGTTAAGCATAAAGTTATTAAAATAGAACTAATTTACATTGCTTAAGACTCACTCTTTTTAAAAAAGGATATCCAGTTATATATTTATCTATTTCATGAGGGTTCATGCCATACTTCATCACTTTTTTATTAGTTGTTGTATCTAATAAAATAATAGGTATTTGGATAAAAAATAGCTGCAACAGTTTCACAAATTTAAATAAAAAGTTAACTAAACTAATTAAGCAAATAAACTATTTTGTCAAGCTACCTTCTCATTTTTAAGCCTATCTCTACACGCGTATCTATTTTAGATAAATGTAGATTCTCTAGAGTACTTTTAACAAGAGCAACTTTAAGTTATTTATAACAAAAGTTTACTCTTGTATTTAAATGATACAAATCTTTAAAATCTAAGCTCTTACAGATTAAGGGCTTTATAAGATACAGAGCCTTAAGCCTATATCTTTATGATTTAATTAAACCTTATCTTTGATTAGCTCTAAAGACTTCTTAGCGTCTTCATCACCTTGTTCAGCTGCTTGAGAATAACGGTATCTGGCTTTTTCATAGTTTTGCTCAACACCTTGACCGTATTGATAGAGATAACCTAAATTATACTGAGCATCTTTATCTCCTTGATCTGCTGCTTTTGTATACCAAACACGTGCCTTTTCATAATCTTGTTCTACACCTAAGCCTTTGTCATATAATACACCCAAATTATATTGAGCTTCTACATAACCTTGATCTGAAGCCTTCAAATACCATTCTCTGGCTAACTTGTAATTAACCTCTGTTCCTTGACCATATTGATAGAGGTAACCTAAATTGTTTTGAGCTTCTTCAACACCTTGATTAGCTGCATTTGTATACCAATTCTTAGCTTGAACGTAATCCTGATCTACACCGTTGCCATAGTGATAGAGAACTCCTAAATTGGTTTGAGCCAATTCATGACCTTGACTAGCAGCTTTTGAATACCATTCTAACGCTAATTTATAATCTTGTTTTGTATCTAATCCCTTATCATAAAAGAACGCTAGGTTATATTGTGCCTCCACATGCCCTTGTTCCGCTGCTTGCTTATACCATTTTAAAGCTTGTGCATTATCTTTCTCGATGCCTAAGCCCTGTTGAAAGAAAAAACCCAATTGATATTGGGCACCTTTAACACCTTGGTTGGCTGCCTTCTCATACCATTCTCTAGCTTGTGTGTAATCTTTTTTCGTAGCTAAACCATACTGATAAAGAAAAGCTAATTGGTACTGTGCGCCTGCAAAACCTTGTTTAGCGGCTCTCTGATACCACTCTTTAGCTTTTTCATAGTTTCGCTCAACGCCTTTAGCATACTGATACACAAGGCCTAATTTATATTGAGCTTTTGCTAAGCCTGTGTCTGCAGCTTTGGAATACCAATTCTTAGCATTGACGTAACTTTGAGAAGTTCCCAAACCTGATTCATATAAGCTAGCTAAACTATACTGAGCATTGATATGATCTTGTTTGGCTGCCTTTTCATACCATTCTCTAGCTTTTTCAAAATTTTGATTTACTCCGCGACCTAACTCATACATCTTACCTAAGTTATATTGAGCTGACTTATCTCCTTCATTACCATAACTGTAATAACGAGCAAATAAAGCATCGTAATCTTGAGCAAAGATATTGGTACTTCGAAGAAGGAAAAGAGCTAAAATAGAAACAAAGAGTGATTTTTTCATAAAGATTTTTAAAGCAAGTAGCTCAATAGTATTAGTCAATTTTAATAAGAAAAGTCAAGCCTATTATCCTGCATCTGCAAAACAAAAAAGCCAGTACCTACAAAGGGCACTGGCTTTCAAAATAGTAATGCACTATCTAGCTTATTACTTGGTAATGAATACAACCTCTATTTTGAGAGTTGCTACTACATCAGCATTAAGCTTCACTTCTAAAGTTTGCTCACCTGAAGTTTTGATTGCCTTATCCAATTGGATGCTGTGACGATCAACAGTTAAACCTGATTCTTCAAGACGTTTAGCAATATCAATAGTTGTAATAGAACCAAAGGCTTTGTCTCCTTCGCCTGCTTCTAATTCAAACTTTAATGTACCAAGCTTAGCAATTTTACTTGCTGTTGCTTTAATTTGCTTAAGTTCTGCTGCTTCTCTTTCTGCACGAGCTTGTTTCAAAGTCTCAATTTGAGCTTTGTTATGCTTGTTAGCTTCAAGAGCCTTACCCTGAGGGACAAGGTAGTTGTTAGCAAAACCTGCTTTAACCCTTACGATATCAGCTTCAGCGCCTACACCGTGAACAGGTTCACATAAAATAATTTCTTTCGTTGCCATAATATTAGATAATTTAAATTAACCTGCTAATTGGCTAACCTTTGCTTGACCAGCTTCTTTTAAAGCAGCTTTAGCTTGATTAACAATTGCGACAAAAGCTTGTGGATCTTCCACAGCTAATTGTGCTAATACTTTACGGTCAACAGCAATCTTAGCAAGATTTAAACCTTGGATAAGACGGCTGTATGTAAGACCTTCTGCACGTGATGCAGCGCTGATACGCTGAATCCATAGACGACGAAATTGAGCTTTGCGCTTTTTACGGTCACGATACTCATACTGTTTCGCTTTAATTACCGCGTCTTTGGCATAACGATAGAGTTTAGATCTAAAACCTCTAAACCCCTTCGCTCTGCGCAAAATACGTTTGCGGCGTTTGCGACTGGCTGGACTATTAGTTGCTCTTGGCATATTTTACTTTAATAAACGGACTGTTCTTAGAAAATTGACGCTGCCTCATCCGTTAATCATTCCTAATATCTCATTCAATATTAAGAAAGACAAACGCCAATTGATTTACCTAAACTGTTGCTAATACATCCTCCTTACATACCTAGATTTGCTTTAACTGACTTAAGGTCAGCATCAGACACAAGAGCAGCTTGGCCTAAGCTACGCTTTCTCTTGCTAGATTTTTTTTGGAGTATGTGACGCGCTCCTTGTTTACGGCGCAGAACTTTTCCTGTGCCAGTTACTTTGAAACGCTTAGCTACAGCTTTACGAGTTTTTGATTTACCTGCTACTCTTGCCATAGGGAGGAAGAACATAGCCAATTAATCTCATTTGGCAAGTGAAAAAACATCCTTTTCATATATAAATAATCAATAAGCGCTCATTTAGTTGACAATTATTTGTTTTTAGCCTGATGTAAACCCATGTCAGAAACGGTTATTGAACAATTTAAAAGCTTAGACCTAGACCTCATTCAAACTCGTCTAAAAGCACTCAGCAACTATCTAGATATTAATAATTTAACAAATAAAATTGCCAACTATAACGAAACAATGGCAGGCAATAACTTTTGGGATGATGCTCAAGCTGCACAAAAAACTGTAGGTGAATGTAATCTACTTAAGGCAAAGCTAACTCCCTACCTAAATCTAGTTGAGCAATTCGAAAATCTCCAAGTCACTCAAGAGTTAGCCGCAGACGATGCTAGTCTCGCTCAAGAAGGACTAGACCTATACAAGCTCATCATCAAGAACTTGGATAGTTTTGAGCTCATTACCCTACTTAATCAACCACATGATAAGGCCAACGCCTTCCTAACTATTCACGCAGGAGCAGGAGGCACAGAAGCCTGTGACTGGGCTCAAATGCTCTGCCGTATGTACCAACGCTGGGCTGAAAAACAAGGATTTAAAGTAACTACGCTCGACTTCCAAGACGGTGATAGCGCCGGATTTCGTGAGGTCACACTCAAAATAGAAGGCGATTACGCTTTTGGTTATCTCAAAAATGAACGTGGAGTGCATCGCCTCGTGCGTATCTCTCCTTTTGATTCAGCTGGCAAGCGTCACACCTCATTCTCATCTATTGATGTCACTCCAGAAGTTAATGAAGACATTAATATCGAAGTACCAGATTCTGATTTAGATATTCAAACAGCTCGTAGTGGTGGAGCAGGTGGGCAAAACGTTAACAAAGTCGAAACCGCGGTTATCATGAAGCATATCCCTACAGGCATCATGGTACGCTGTACCCAGCAACGATCACAACTGCAAAACAAAATTCTCGCCCTACAAATCCTCAAAGCCAAACTGCTCGTTATTGAACAAGACAAACAAAAAGCCTCTGCTGACCAAGCTTATAACGACAAAGGAGAAATAGGTTGGGGCAGCCAGATTAGGTCCTACGTCTTTCAGCCTTACCAGATGATCAAAGACCTGCGCACCCAACATGAGAGCGGCAATGTCTCGGCCGTCATGGATGGAGACCTCACTCCTTTCATCGAAGCCATGCTTAAAAAGGCTAAGACTTAATTACTTTGGCAAGAGTTGATATCTTATAAATAGGTCATAATAGATTGACTCTTTTCATTAGGTAGAACGCTCAGCGTCATTTGATTCATGGTGTAAGCAAAGCTTAGTTGATTTTCAGGGTCAGCATAAGCCACACTCCCCCCTGCTCCAGGGTGACCATAAGCGCTTTGGCTCTTGCCAAATGGCGGGTGTTGCAAACCTTTGTTCATCATACAACCCATACCAAAATGAGTTTCAATTTGTAGCACCTGATCACGCCCTAGTGATTGACTCTGAGTCAGCCAGGTTCGCACTTGCTCGCTGAGTACTTCTTGTTTTTGAAAACCTAATGTTGCTTGATAGAATTTAGCCAAAGCACACGCCGTACCGATACCTCCCATACTTGGCAGTGCCAACTCCCACACTTTAGGCTGGTTCATCTCTAACACGGAGTTGATACCACGTGGCGAGGCAAAGCTCAAACCTGTTAAGGACTGTAAATCAGAAAGCTTAGAATAAAACGGATCATCTTGAAATAAACTAGCTTTGGCTTTGCCTGGGTAAAGAGGAGCTACACGAGTTGCCAGTTCATCCGCTGTCATACCTTGCGGAATACCTATATAAAAATCCAAGCCCAATGGCGCCGCTATCTCTCTATTCCAAATTGCACCTATACGTTCTCCACAGAGCTGACGTGCCGCTTCATCGAGTAAAAATCCATAAGTACGAGGATGATACCCGTGACCTGAGCCCAAACTCCACTTAGGCTGCTGCGCTTCAATAGCGTCAATCACAGCTTCATAATCATCAATTTTTGCCACTGTGTCTAGCGCTGATAAACCAGCCTGATGTGAGAGCATCTGCGCAAAACTGGCTTCTTTATTTGGAAACTGACTCCAAACACTGGATACTTGTGCCTCTGGCGTGAGTTCATGTTGTTCTAACAGCCATAGCATAGTTATGGCAGCAGGAGTTTTGGTTGCCGAGTAAACAGGCACACAAACACCCGTGTCCCATGCTTGGCTTTTATCCTTAGAGATGAACCCTGCACCTAGCTCCAAAACTGATTCACCAGCCTTCCAAATACTAATGCTGGCTCCCAATTCTTCGTGTTGGGCAAAATTATTTGCAAAAGCTTGTTTGATTAATTCTATATTCATCTTTTAAGGGAGTGTTTAATCTTGAGTTAAGTCTGGGCGATTTTTTTTTGTTCTCTTGACAGCTTGCTCTTTGCGCCATGCACTGATTTTAGCATGGTCTCCACTAAGTAAAACAGACGGCACTTCTAAACCTCTAAATATAGCAGGCTTAGTATAAGCAGGAGCTTCAAGTAAACCAGGATTACTAAATGATTCTTCTACACTTGATTGTTCATTGCCTAAGACCTCAGGCAAAAGCCTCACTACAGCATCCACGATTACAGTTGCTGCAATCGCCCCATTCGTGAGCACATAATCCCCAATCGAAAGCTCTAAGTCCACTAACTCTTCAACCACTCTGTAATCCACACCCTCATAATGACCACAAATAATAATAAGATGCTCATGCTTACCTAAATCTACAGCTATCTGCTGTTTAAACACTCTCCCTTGAGGAGTCATGAGCACGACATAGCTATCACTACTTGTTTCATTTTTTGACTTGAGGTCCGCGACCGCATTAAACAATGGCTCGCACTGTAGCAACATACCTTGGCCTCCACCATAAACCGTATCATCTACCACCTGCCATTTTCCCTCTGCCCAGTCACGGAGTTGGTGCACTTGAATATTGACTAAGTTTTTTTCCTGAGCACGACCTATCATACTCTGACCCAACGGCACTTGAACCATATCAGGAAAAAGAGTAATAATATCGATACGCATAACTAAAGTAATTGAACTTACAAACTCTATTTAATCGTATAATACTAAAACTGCAACTCTTGCTTAATAAGAAATTAAATTTTACTTTTCATTTTAAGGAAAATTCTCTTAACTCCCCTCATGACATCAGCTGAGATTAGAGAGAGTTTTTGCCAATTTTTTGAAAGCAAGCATCACACACGTGTGGATAGTGCTTCTTTGCTGCCTCAATCTCCAGGGCTACTCTTTACCAATGCAGGCATGAATCAGTTTGTACCTTATTTCTTAGGTACTCAATCAGCACCATATTCTCCTGCTCGTGCTACAGATACACAAAAGTGTATTCGTGCAGGTGGTAAGCATAACGATTTAGAAGATGTAGGTATTGATACTTATCATCACACATTCTTTGAAATGCTCGGCAACTGGTCATTTGGTGATTATTTTAAACAAGAAGCTATTGAATGGGCATGGGAGCTCATGATTGATGTCTGGAACTTCCCAGCAGAGCGTCTATACGCCACTGTCTACTCTCCAGACAAAGCAGCTGGTGATCCTGGAGAATTCGATCAAGAGGCTTATGATTTTTGGGCAAAGCTATTTAGCAAAGCGGGTCTAGATCCAGCTGTTCACGTGATCAATGGTGACGTCAAAGACAACTTTTGGATGATGGGAGAGACCGGCCCTTGCGGTCCCTGCTCTGAGTTACACATGGATTTAAGTCCTGCTGGAGACACCCAAGGCAAGCTAGTCAATCAAGACAGTGACCAATGTATCGAGTTATGGAACCTTGTCTTTATCCAATATAACGCCAATGAAGATGGCAGCTTCTCTGCGCTACCTGCCTGTCATGTAGATACAGGTATGGGGTTTGAACGTATTTGCTCAATCATCCAAGGCACAAACCATTTCCAAGACTTTAATGCCAAAATTTCTAACTATAATACGGACTTATTTAGCCCTATTTTTGCCAAGCTCACTGAGTTAAGCGGGCATACCTATATTGATGTCTATCCACATCACCTAGCAGAAAACGCTAGTGCAGAGGATAAGAGTGATTTAGATAACGCCATCGCTTACCGCGTAATTGCAGACCACTTGCGTACTTTGTGCTGCTCAATAGCCGACGGTATCCAACCTGGAAATAGTGGTCGCAATTATGTTTTAAGACGTATTTTAAGACGTGCCGTACGTTACGCTAAAACTCTCAACATCCAAGGAAACAACCCTATTTTAAGTGCTGTCGCCACCGCTGTAATTGACACCCTTGCGGATACCTTTCCAGAATTACGAGCTAAACAGCAACTCATTGTCGACACGCTTAACCGCGAAGAAAAGAGTTTTAACCAGACTTTGGACCGAGGGCTCCAGCGATTTGAGCAATACCTCAAGCAAGTGGAGAATAACCAGTTTTCTGGGCAGGCGGCATTTGAGCTTTATGACACGTTTGGATTTCCTTTAGACTTAACAGCTCTTATGTGCCGTGAGCAAGGTCTTAAATTAGACGAAGCAGGATTTGATATTGCCATGGAGCAGCAAAAAGAACTCGCTCGTTCATCTCAAAACAAACAAATCGTTAAAGCTCTAGATATCAGCAGTCATTTTAGTACTGATTACACAGAAAACCAAAAATCTGCAGTAATTGCGACTATTCTAGAAATTCACTCACAAGATGACAGTTTGTTAGTCGTCACAGACAAAACTCCATTTTATGTCGAAATGGGAGGACAAGTCAGCGACTCAGGCACACTCAGCTCAGGAAGTATTAGTTATGATGTACAGGCTGTGGGCAAGGTTAATGATGCTATATTTCATGTTGTCCAAAATGACGCAATCTTAAGTGTAGGCGATACCGTCAATCTCAATCTAGATGAAGACAAACGCCACCTCATCGAATCCCATCATAGTGCAACTCACTTACTGCACTGGGCGCTACACGAGGTAGTAGATCCCAATGCTAGCCAACAAGGGTCTTTTGTTGATGAGAGCCGCCTACGTTTTGATTTTAATAGTGCTGCTCTTAAGGATAGCGATTTAGCGAAACTCGAAACAAAAGTCAGAGAAGCTATCGCGCTCAATTCTCCTATTCATATTTCTGAACAACCTTACAACAAAGTCAAAGATAACTCAAAAATTCAACAGTTTTTTGGTGATAAATATGGGGACCGTGTGCGTGTCGTTCAAATTGGTGGCGAAGCAGAACAACTCAATGGCTATGCTATGGAGCTCTGTGGTGGTAGTCATGTGGCTCATACAGGAGATATACAAAGCTTCTATATCAAATCTGAAAAGGCGGTAGCCGCAGGCACACGTCGTATCGAAGCCGTCTGTGGTGCATCAGCTCAGCAATGGCTACAAAATTCTATTGATACTACCAGCGCCTCTATTACTGAGCTCCAAGAAAAATGGCAGTCTATCAAGCCTCAACTCATCGTTGCAGAACAAGAGCTAAGCACAGAGCCAGAACTTCATTTAGAAGGACTCGACCTAGCTGGACAACTCCAAGCTCTCAAGCAACATCAAGCTGATTGGAAGAACTACCTCACACAAAGTGACAAGCAGCTTAAAAAAGCTCAGAGCAAACTCGCTCAACAGCAAGCACAAGCTATTTTAGAAGAATTAGCAGCTGATGAACCAGCGCTGTTTATAGGCACAGGCAGCCCTGTACTACTACAAGAATTACTCACTGGAGCTCTTAAAGCCAAAACATCTGGCTTACGTTGCTTCATCATCCAAGATGACGCTAAACTACATATCGGTATTTGGGCGGGAGAAAACGGTGAAGCAAAGGCTGTTTTTGATGAAGTCTGCAAAGGTACTAACGCTCGTGGCGGAGGCAAAGGCCCGCAACTCAGAGGTAGTGCTGATAACACAGAGACCAATCTCCAATTCATCCAAAAGCAGTTCTCTGTGCTACAAAGTGAATTAACTCAATAGGGCGCTATTTCCCTAGCACCATCCCGCACTTGCGGGATTTCACCACTCTGCATTTTAACGTTAAAAACGCATCTTACTTTTTAGAGCTTAAATCGTGCGATTTTAGATGGTAAAATGTCTGATAAGAAAGTTGTGGAAGCGCAGACTGCACCCTTTTTCCTCATAACGAAGTTATGGGTTTGGCAGAGCGTGGAGCTTAGTGACAGGATAATAGATAAAGCTACTCGAGCATTACGACAGTTTCGCATCTGTATTTTAACGTTAAAAGCGACGATTTAAGTAGTGATAGCAAGAATGCCTATTACTAACCCATAAATAGCACCTATAGCTAATAAGGCTTTATATATCTGTACTCTCTGAGTTAGCCAACTAATTATATTTCTATAGAGGTAAGGGTAAGATGCCAGAATTAACCCTGCGATAATCATGACATAGGCGTAGAGAACGATGAGGACTCTCCACTCTGCCCATGTCTCTAAAAAACATACCTTAAGCAACACTAAGCCCGCAAATACCGCGATAAAACTACCTGCTCTTACTGTAAGGTAGTGCTCAGGCCTGAGTGCAAGTACTATAGCAGCAAAGATAAAGGCGATACGCAAAAAAGGCTTTACTCCGTTAAACTCAAACAAATCAATTTCTATCCAATTACAAAAAGGTAAGGGAGCTAATAAGAGTAGCCACAAAATAGTAGCCATAACTAACAATACCCTACCTGCTAACTCATGGCGATGACTCGCAACTAAAATAGCTAAACTTTGCCTAGCACAGATCAGCAAAATTAAATGCTTAATAAATATAGCCGCAGCTAACACTAACGCTACAGGAGCAAGTGGCAAAGCTTCAAATAAGTGATAACCTTCGTGGTGTTGCATAAGTGAGAGCATGTTTAAACGAAAGTCATGATTTATAAAAGCATAAAAAAAGGCTTAGAGCATAAACTCTAAGCCTTTTAAATTTTAGTAGTAAACTAAATATTAGTCTAACACGTAAGCAGGAGAACCATGCTCATGTACATCTAGACCTTCTGATTCCTCTTGCTCGTCTACACGAACACCCATGATAGCTTTAAGGATGAGAGCTACTACGAGAGAGAAAATAAATGCAAATATAGCTACAGCAGCTACACCTGTAAGCTGAACTCCGATAGTTGAAGCATCACTAAATAAGGCTACAGCAACTGTACCCCAGATACCACATACACCGTGTACAGCGATAGCACCTACTGGATCATCAATCTTAGCTTTATCGATAGCGAGAATAGCAAGCACTACGATAAGACCAGCGATAAGACCTACAATAATAGAACCGAAGATAGAAATCACATCAGGACCAGCAGTAATACCTACTAAACCAGCAAGAATACCGTTAAGAGCCATTGAAAGGTCAGGCTTTTTCAAGATAAGAGTTGAAAGAAGCATTGAACCCATTGCACCACCAGCAGCAGCAAGCGCTGTTGTTGTGAATACATAAGAAACAGCAGCTGGGTCAGCACTTAGCACTGAACCACCATTGAAACCAAACCAACCTAAGAAGAGGAGGAATACACCAATAGCAGCAAGAGGCATACTGTGACCTAAGATAGGCTTGATACCTTGAGCTGTGTACTTGCCTTTACGTGGGCCAAGAACAATAACAAATGCAAGAGCTGCTGCACCACCAAATAAGTGAACTACAGTTGAACCAGCAAAATCATAGAAACCAAGCTCAGCAAGGAAACCACCTCCCCAATGCCATGAACCAGCAATAGGGTAAGCAAAAGCTACAAGAAGCGTAGCATGGATGAGGAAAGCACTAAGCTTAACACGTTCAGCAACTGCACCTGATACGATAGTCGCTGCAGTAGCTGCAAACATAGCTTGGAAGATGAAATCTGCCCAGTATGTGTAATCAGCATAAGCACTAGTAGTATTTGCTACAGCATCTGCTTCGGCAAATCCTGCCATTCCATTAATTGAAATGAATCCATTAAAATCACCAGGATAATGTGTGTTAAATCCAGTGAAATAATAAGTAAGAAGACCCATACTGATGATGAATACGTTTTTGAAGAGAATATTAACTGTATTCTTCTTCTGACACAAACCTGATTCTAAAGCTGAGAAACCAAGATGCATAATAAATACCAAGGCGGCTGAAATAAGAATCCAAAGATTGTTTACGGTAAATAAAGCAAACTCTGGTGATTCTGCAAATGCTTCGTAAGTTTCGAAATCACCTGCAACAGCTACACCTGCCAACAATAAAGGAGCTAAACTCCATAGTTTTAATTTTTTCATAATAGATATTATTATATAGTATTTTTAATCTCTCATATTCCTGAAGAAGAAATGCCAGAAATTAAAAATGTGTGAGCAGTAAAACAGAGCCACTAAAAAAAAACAAGTCCAAAGCAAAAAAATACTGTGCAAAATCTTTAAAATTAAATTAAATAACCCCACTTAACCATTTAATACTTGTTAAACAAACTCGACTATTATAAAAGTGTTGCACCAGCTTGATGAAAAAATATCTTTTTCTTTAAAGCCACTTAATATGAGCACCAGAAAAGGAAGCTCTTCTTTAACTTAAACCTAATAAAAACATGAAAAAAATTGAAGCTATTATCAAACCGTTCAGACTTGATGACGTGAAAGAGGCTCTCTCTAAAATCGGTATTCAAGGAATGACCATTACAGAGGTCAAAGGCTTTGGCCGTCAAAAAGGACATACTGAAATCTACCGCGGTAGTGAGTATACTGTTGACTTCTTGCCAAAAATCAAACTTGAGCTCGTTGTTAATGACGACATCGCAGGCACTGTTGTTGACACTATTGTTGAAAGTGCAGCTACAGGCAAAATCGGTGACGGCAAAGTATTTGTATTCCCAGTAGAAGAAGCTATTCGCATCAGAACTAAAGAGTCAGGTGAAGAAGCAGTAAACGCTGAATAATTTACAAGACAAACTATTCACACCCAGCACTCGGAATTTGTCAAAATTCCGGGTACTGGGTTTTTTCGTGTCTGGGGGAAAACATTCTTCAACTCACAAGATTATTTTAAGCTTGCCAAATTAAACTCTATTCACTATAGAAACAGTCCCTTGGCGCTCAAGTAGCTCTTTTTAAACCAACTAAAGGTCAGCGCAAGGTAGACTGAGCGAGCCTTTAACAACGATGTTCTGTTTTAAGACATCAACTACAAAATATGTCAGAATTACTCAAAAAAATGGTAGAAGCGGGTGTGCATTACGGCCACCAAACCCGCAAGTGGAATCCAAAAATGAAGCCTTATTTGTTAAAAGACAAAGAAGGCATCTACATCATTGACTTGGAAAAAACAGTTGAAAAAATCGAAGAAGCTTCAAAGCTCCTTGCTGATGTTACTAAATCAGGCAAAAAGATTCTTTTTGTAGGTTGTAAGCACCAAGCACAAAAAGCTGTCCAGGAGATTGCCGAAGAAAAAAACCAATTTTATGTAAATCACCGATGGTTAGGTGGTATGCTTACCAACCTTAAAACTATTCGTCAGAGTGTCGCTCGTCTTGATTACCTCGAAGGACTCAGCAAAAGTGATGAGTCAAAAGCAATGTCAAAAAAAGAGCTTGCAGCACTTAACCGTGAGCAACTCAAACTTGTACGTAACCTTAAAGGCATGCGTGATATGGAAAAATATCCAGCAGCTGTTGTTATCGTTGATTCAGCCAAAGAGTCAATCGCGGTAGCAGAAGCTAAGAAGCTCAATATTCCAATTATTGCTCTTGTTGATACAAATGCTAACCCAGCTAATATTGACTACCCAATTCCTGCTAACGATGATTCAATTCGTTCAATTCGCATCGTGCTTGAAGAATTAACTAAAAATATTTAATATTATGAGTATCTCAGCTTCTTTAGTAAAAGAACTCCGCGATAAAACAAATGCGGGAATGATGGATTGCAAGAAAGCCCTTGGTGAAACTAATGGTGATTTAGAGGCAGCGGTAACCCTCCTTCGCGAAAAAGGCATCTCAAAAGCAGCGAAAAAAGCTGACCGCGATGCTAACGAAGGGACAGTAGCGGCTCAAGTAAGCGCTGACGGCAAGTCAGGTATTTTACTTTCTATTAACTGCGAAACTGATTTCGTAGCTAAAAACGATAACTTCCAAGGTCTCGTAGGTGAATTCCTCGACACACTTTCAGAAGCAAGTGCAACAAGCAAAGAGGAAGCTCTCGAAGTATCATTTGCATCAGCCACACTCGGAGAACATCTCCAAACCAAAGTGATTGAACTCGGTGAAAACCTCCAACTTGGTGATTTTGCTCGTTTAACTGTAGAGCAAGGCGAAGGTCTCGTAGCTTCATACATCCACATGGGTGGTAAAGTAGGTGTACTTATCCAGCTTGCTTACAAAAATGCTGCAACAGGTTCTAACGAAACTGTTCAAACACTTATCAAAGATTTATCACTACACGTAGCAGCTAGCAACCCAGCTGGTCTTAAGCGTGAAGACATCCCAGCTAACCTAGTAGCAGCTGAGGAAGAAA
>DGKB01000005.1 GCA_002386905.1 Akkermansiaceae bacterium UBA4581
AGTATGATTAATAGAGGGTTTTTTTGTGCCCTCATCTATCACCCTAATCCACACACAAGAGGGGTTAAACTGTCTACTTGAAAGGGAAGCTTACAATAGCTCTGAGAAGCTCAATATTAAAAGTATAAGTAGTGTAATATTTTATTTATATTCAACGTTAATTGACCACAAATAATTAGATTTAGTTAATTACAATATATTATTAATAAATTACAAAAATTGACAATGGGTAACTTTTCACTAAATTTATAAGACTATTTCTTTATAGCAGCTATAACAGAAATTTCTACCAGTAGCTCTGCTCGTGCCATCCTTGCCTCTACACATGCTCTGGCTGGAGCGTGGTCTTGTGGTATCCATGAGTCCCACACTTCGTTCATTGCAGCAAAGTCTTTCATGTCACGAAGGTATATAGTAGCAGATAGAAGATGTTTACGGTCAGAGCTGGCTTCTAGGAGTAATTCGTCTACTTTTTCTAACATGGTGGCAGTTTGCTCTTGGATGCCTTTTGTGGCATCTTTGCAAACCTGTCCGCAAAGGTAGATGGTGTCGTTATGTATAACAATACGGCTCATACGTTGTTTTGTTTGCTGACGCCTTATCATCATATATATTTTTTACCTAAAAGTAGTTTTTTGGAAAAGCTTTGTACTTAAATCCTTAGAGTAGTTAGTTTTATGAGCGGCGACGAATAAATGTCAAAGATCCTAAACTTATAAGTAGAAAAGCAAGAGTACTTGCTTCAGGAACTATACTTGCCTGTGTGAAGCCAATGTCTTGTAAAAAGGCTACAGTAAGAGGATCAACCTCCCTAATGCCAATACCATCAGGAGCAGCATGATTCATTAGTAATTCAGGCGCGTTTATCCCATCAAAATAATCTGTGTCAAAATGAGAGACTGAACTGCCATCTTCCCAAGTAGTAGGAGAGTAAAGAGGGACAGGGTTACCACCAAAAGCTGTCATAGCATTGGGGCCATGAAAATAAAGACCTAAATTAGCAGGTACAGTTCCAGTGCCGCCAGTAGATACACTTGTCCATACGCCACTATTAAGTACGAAGTTTGAATCAATCAAAACGCCGTTGCGGTCACCAATGAATTTATCCATGGGAGCCCAAATAGTGGGGGTGTCTATAGCGTCGTAGTAGCTACTACCATCTTCAAGCATATCAGATGAAAACCCTACTGTATGGAGCAGTTCGTGCATAGCTGTGCTAATGAAATCATACTCACCTACTTGAAAATCTGTACCTATCTCCCATGAAAAGTCTTGAAAATTCCAAGATATTTCTGCATCTGCTGAACCACTATTAGGATCTGCTGCGTTTCCTCCGAGGATTTTAAGCTCTACATCACCACGTCCATCAAAACCATTATTGTTTGGGACAAAGTTATAATTTGCTGCTGCACCAGCAAGAGCTGAATCTTCAGTTACGCTGCCATCTACATCGATTTCGATATCAGCGGAGTAAGCACGGAATACTTGGCCTATTTTGCTTGCGGCATACTCGAGACCTGCTCGCCTTTCTGCACCTTGAGTTGAATGATTAAAGCCAACACCTGGAGCATCATTATAATTGAAAACAAAGTTTATAGCTTTACTAGATGTAACGAGTAAAGTTGCTAAAAAAAGTAAGGTTAAAGGCCTAAAAATCATGTGCATAAAATGCTTGCGAAGCTATTTAAAGTCAAGATTAATTACATAGAGACCTTGAATTTTTAGGCTTTTGTTATTTATTATTTTGACTATAAATAATTATGAAAATTTATATGACAAAGCTTATTTTACTCCTCACCTCGTTATGTTTGTTATCAATAAGCTATGTGTCCGCGAATGACTGGAAAAAGCATGTGATAATGGAGAAAGGCTCTAATTTGACAGCTCTAGCAGCTGATTACAATGGTGATGATCAAGTAGATGTCATTACGAGTTATTCAGGTAAAGTCAGTTTATTTATTGCTCCAAATTGGAATGAAGTAGTTTTATACGAGTTTGATAAAACTAAAGATAAAGCTATTCATAGTGAAACTTTAGATATTGATGGCGATGGTGATATGGATTGGATAGGCAGTGCTGCTTCTGGTATGCCATTTTGGTTAGAAAACCCAGGTTCAAACGATGTATCAGTCAAGCCTTGGCTCTCTCGAGTAATAGACGATGAAATTAGAGGTATACATTGCGTATTAAAAGCAGATGTAGACAACGATGGACGACTGGATATTATTATTAATAATTTTAAGTCTGAAGGAGATTTAGGTGGCTCTATTTTTTGGCTTGAAATACCTCAGGATGTCAAACAAGAAAAAGCTTGGGAACGTCATGCTTTTGCTTATCATGATGCTCATGGAGGTAGCCATTATTTTGGATATGGAGATATAGATGGTGATGGCATAATTGAAATAGCAGCCGCAGCTAAAGGTGAGCCATTTCAACAAGGTAATTGGTTTGCTTATTGGACTAGACCTAAAAATATTGATAATGCGGAAACGAAACCATGGACTAAATCATTAATTGCAGATCAAAGAATAGGTGCCACTAATATTAAAATAGGCGATGTAAACGGGGATGGTTATAATGACTTTGTGGCATCACATGGGCACGGCGTCGGTGTGGTATGGTTTGAAGCCCCACATTGGAAAGAGCATGCAATTGATGCTAAAATAAAGTCACCACATAGTTTAGAGCTTGTTGACCTAGATGGAGATGGTAATTTAGATGTTGCAAGTTGTGGTTTTGAAAGTCAGAGGCTATCTATTTATATAAACAATGGAACTGGAAATTTTACTCAATTAGATTTGGATTTAGAACAGGAGTCATATGATTTAAGAGCTGTTGATATGGACTCAGATGGAGATTTAGATTTACTAAATGCAGGCAGAGCCACTGGAAATGTGGCTTGGTATGAAAATCCTACGATATAAATAATTGCTTAATTAAGCCTTAAGGCGCTGATATATATGGACAGTACTTAAACCGTAGCTGTCTGTACGTATGAGTTTCCAATATTTAATTTTATCTAGCTGAGGGGTATTATTTTGCTCTTCTAGAATAAAATAACTATTAGCTGCCGCGATTTGAGAGAGAGTTTCGCTTTCTAATAAATCATGGCTCCAATTTGTATCTGAAGCTTTCTTGTAGTAAGGTGGATCAGCGAAAATAATATCATAACTTTTTCTGCGTGTAGCTAATTGCTTGATTCCGTTCTCAACAGAATGATTAATAGTGGTCGAATGATTTTCCAATTTAGTTTGAATTAGATTTTTTTTTAAGCATTGTATGGCTTTTTTATCTTGCTCGACAAATGTTGCATGAGTCGCACCTCTACTCATAGCTTCAATACCCAGTGATCCAGAACCTGCAAACAAGTCTAGAACCTCGCTCTGAGGAACTACATGAATTAAGCGTGAAAATATAGCCGAGCGGACCTTATCCGTAGTCGGCCTGACCAAGTCAGAAGGGACGCGTAATTCAACTCTTTTTGCTGTTCCGGCTATAACTCTCATGGATTTAAATGGGTAATTTGAGCGATATAAGGCTCTGCCCTTAACTGTCGTAGTACTCGAGCATTT
>DGKB01000053.1 GCA_002386905.1 Akkermansiaceae bacterium UBA4581
AGAAACTCGCTCAAAAACTAACCCATCATGCTCCATTTTATCTTTGAGAGTTTTCCAGGCAAGTTCAAAAGTATACTCAAACCTCTGAATAGTCCCCTCTTTAGCTATAGGCTCTAATGCTAATAACTCTACCTCGCCTTGAACCATTTCCCTTAAAAGAGTTATGGCTCTTTTGTAGTTGGAAAACCGCTGTATCCAACGTGTATCTTTTGAAGCGCTCATATCAATTAATTTCTTATACTTAATAAAACATATCTAAGGAAAAAAATATAGGCTATTTAATTGATTGTCTCGTAGATGAGCTTACCAATTCTAGCAATATGCTCAAGCAAAGCTTGATTGCTGATATTTTCTAAATATTGAATATCACAAAGATAAGGGATGTCAGACTCTATAATAGCATCTTCTATTTCGGCTAGTTCATTAGTTGATAATGCTTGAGAGCCTTTAATCACTAAATCTATATCGCTAGTGGAGGTATAGTTGCCTTTGGCTCTAGATCCGTATATGTAGATATTTCCAGAGCTTAATTTTTTAGAGAAAATCGAGCTTAAAGATTCTAATTCTTTATCTGTTAAGCCAAATTTCATTATTTAAGTAGGTTTAGTATATATTTGCCGTAGGCAGTTTTTTTGAATTTGTTTCCTTGTTTTTTGAGCTGTTTTTCATCAATCCAACCTTGCGTGTAGGCAATCTCCTCGAGGCAGGCGACCTGCCAGCCTTGGCGTTTGACGATAGTTTTGACAAAATCACTAGCCGCAAGCAATGAATCATGCGTGCCAGTATCAAGCCACGCGAATCCACGACCTAATGCCTCTACCTGCAACTCATCTCGCTCTAGATAGACTTGATTTACACAGGTGATTTCTAATTCGCCTCGGTGTGATGGTTCGATATTTTTTGCGATTTCCACGACATCATTGTCATAAAAATAGAGACCTGTTACCGCATAATTGGACTTAGGTTCTGTCGGTTTTTCCTCAATGCTAATCGCCTTGCCTGTAGCTTCATCTAGCTCTACGACTCCAAATCGCTCAGGATCATTAACATGGTAACCAAAAACCGTGGCGCCCTGTGTGCGAGCAGTTGCAGCCTTGAGCATGCCTGTGAAATTCTGCCCATAAAAAATATTATCACCCAAAACTAATGACACACAACTATCGCCTATAAATTCCTCTCCAATGATGAATGCCTGTGCTAAACCATCAGGACTAGGTTGCTCAGCATAACTAAAACGCACTCCAAATTGAGAGCCATCACCTAATAATTTTTTAAAGTTGGGTAGATCCTCTGGTGTTGAAATAATGAGTATATCCTTAATTCCTGCAAGCATTTGTACAGAAATAGGGTAATAAATCATTGGCTTGTCATAGATAGGCAGCATCTGCTTAGACACCCCCATGGTTATAGGGTGCAGTCTTGTTCCTGAACCTCCCGCTAAAATAATACCTTTATAATTACTCATAATTTACTTTTTTAATTAACCACAGAAAGCACAAAAAACACAGAAGAAATACTAGAGAATAACACGCTCTATTCTAGCTTTAGGGTGTTCACCAAAATTAACTAATAAACCCACTCTTAATTGAGTCATTTTTAAATAGTTGATAAGTTGAGCTTTGTGTTCTGGCTTTAAAAGAGTGACCGCTTTAATCTCAACGATGATTTTATTATAACAAATAAAGTCAGGCTTATAAGTTTGATTTAATAATTCCCCTTTATAATTTAAATTTAATGCTACTTGCTCAGCAAAATTTACTCCTCTAATCTCAAACTCTTTAGCTAAGCATTCTTGATACACCGCCTCTAGAAAACCACTTCCTACTTGCTTATAGACTTCATAAATAGCACCTCTTATCTTGTAGCTTTCCTCTTTATATAAAAAACCTTCTGTGGATTCAGTGTCTTCCGTGGTTTTAAAATCCATATTTCTTTAATAGCCTTATAGTCCTTTTCTATCAAGTTGATAATCACCTGATAAAATAGCCTCGTACCAAGAAGCGTTAGTTAGATACCATTCAACCGTTTTGCGCATACCTGTTTCAAAGGTCTCTTTAGGCTGCCATCCTAACTCAGCTTGAATTTTGCTAGCGTCAATTGCGTAACGAACATCGTGCCCGGGTCTATCCGCCACAAAAGTAATTAAATCTTTGTAATTTAGTAAGCCTTGAGATTTTTGCTCTGGAGCCAATTCCTCAAGTAATTCACAGAGGTACTCAACCACTTCTAAGTTTTTTTTCTCATTATGCCCGCCTATATTGTAAGTCTCGTTGAGCTCTCCTTTTGTGACAACAGTGTATAGCGCCTGCGCATGATCTTCTACATAGAGCCAATCTCTCACCTGTGAGCCATCGCCGTAAATAGGCAGTTTCTTGCCTGCCAAGGCATTAAGAATAATATGCGGCACTAATTTTTCAGGGAAATGATACGGCCCATAATTATTAGAGCAGTTAGTCACCACTACCGGCAGTCCATAAGTCCGCCCCCAAGCTCGCACTAGATGATCTGAGGCCGCTTTAGAAGCAGAGTAAGGTGAGCTTGGCTCGTATGAGGTTTCCTCAGTAAATAAATCAGTAGTCCCTTCTAAATCTCCATAAACTTCATCAGTTGAAATGTGATGAAATTTAAAGGTGGCCCTTTTTTCTTGGCTTAGTTGAGTATAATAAGCTCTCGCTACCTCTAGTAATTGGTAAGTACCTACAATATTGGTTTCGATAAATTCACCTGCTGAGTCAATAGACCTATCTACATGAGATTCTGCCGCGAGATGCATGATAGCATCTGGCTGGTGCTGTTTAAAAACTCTTGTTAACTCAATCTTATCTAATATATCTACTTGTTCAAAAGCATAGCGCTCTGATGATGCTACAGGAGCTAATGAAGCTAAATTCCCTGCATAAGTAAGTTTGTCCACATTGACCACTTCGTCAGTGGTGTGCTCAATGATGTAGCGCACCACGGCACTGCCTATAAAACCAGCACCTCCTGTAACTAAAATTTTCATAATTTATTAAATATACGCTTCTTCACCAATCGCCATTAGCAACAAGCTTTTACCTTGATTCGCAAAATAAACTTGTGCCTCATCATGATTAAGATTTAGTGGCTCCCATGTATCATAATGACAACCTATAACCTGCTCACAATTGACAAACTCAGCGGCAAGGCACGCATCTTTATAACCCATAGTAAACTGATCTCCAATTGGCAAAATTGCCACAGCTAATGGAGGGCAGATTTGAGGTATCAACTGCATGTCTAATGTTAAGGCAGTATCACCTGCAACATAAATACAGCTTTCACTATCCCAGATGACAAAACCTCCAGGATTTCCAGCGTAGCTACCATCTGGCAACACACTTGAATGCACTGCTGTAACAGACTTAATCGTCACGTCGTCTAGCTGAATTTGTCCACCTATGTTCATCGGAACACCCTCTATTTCGTGATGCTCAGCATACCAAGATACAATTTCAAAATTAGACACAATTTTAGCCCCACATTTTTGTGCGATTACTTGAGCGTCTAACACGTGATCTTCATGCCCATGTGTGAGCAATATATAATCAGGCTTTAACTCATCTAAGTTAACCTCTGTGGCTAATTCATTAGCTGAAATAAACGGATCAATCAGTAATGATTGCCCCCCTATTTCAATAGAAAAAGCAGCGTGACCTAGATAAGTTATTTTCATCATTAAATAAGTTAATTAAATAAGTTCGTAATACGCTTACAAACCTCTTCAACATTAGAGCGTGAGTTAAAGGCTGAAATACGGAAGTAGCCCTCACCACCCTTACCAAATCCAGATCCAGGAGTGATCACTACTTGTGCTTTTTCAAGAAATAAATCAAACGCGCCCCAACTATCTAAACCTTCTGGACAAGCAATCCATACATAGGGAGCATTTTCGCCACCGTAAACAGTTAATCCTACAGCTTTACAAGCATCACTGAGTAACTGCGCATTTTCCATGTAGTTAGCAATGAGTGCACCTATTTCAGCTTTGCCCTCTGGAGTAAATAATGCTGCTGCTGCCTTTTGTACAGGGTAACTCACCCCGTTAAATTTAGTACTTTGACGACGTTGCCATAGACTGTGCAAGGTAACTTCCTCACCTGCACTGGTTTTTGCTGTGAGTGTCTTAGGCACAATCGTGTAAGCACAACGTACACCCGTAAAACCACCATTCTTAGAAAATGATCTAAATTCAATAGCACAATCGCGAGCGCCCTCAATTTCGTAAATACTATGTGGCACTGAGTCATCTTGAATAAAAGCTTCATAAGCAGCATCATAGAGCAAAATAGCTTTATGTTTAAGGGCATAAGCCACCCAAGCCTCGAGCTGTTCACGTGTTGCAACAGCACCAGTTGGGTTATTTGGATAACAAAGATAGATAATATCCAATGCTTCATCAGGAATACTTGGCACAAAACCATTATCCTTGTTACATTCTAAATAATAAAGCCCCTCATAACTACCTGACTCATCAGCATCACCTGTATGACCAGCCATAACATTGGTGTCTACATATACTGGGTACACTGGATCAGTAATCCCGATTTTGTTATCATGACCAAAAATATCAAGGATATTACTCGTGTCACACTTTGAACCATCAGAAACAAATACTTCGTCTGCGCTCACCTCAACACCAGCATAAGCATGTTCAGCAATTGCTTCACGCAAAAAATCATAACCTTGCTCAGGACCATAGCCACGAAAAGTTTCGCTAGACCCTAATTCATCAACTCCCGCCTTAAATGCCTCGCGAGCAGTGAGTGGTAGAGGCTCTGTTACATCACCAATCCCACAACGAATGAGTGATTTAGCTGCATCAGCATTTGCTGAGCTATATAAATTGACCCTTCTGGCTATCTCAGGAAACAAGTAACCAGCTTGTAATTTCAAGAAGTTTTCATTGATACTAATCATGGCAAAACTATGAATTATTTTACAAAAAAAACAAGTTTTACTTCATAAAAGCAACAAGCCCCAAACTAAGCGTTTGAGGCTTTGCTTTGAATCGCTAGCTTTTACAAATAAGCGACCAAATAGAAAGCTTATTTAACTTTGTTATCCATCATGTATTTGATAATAACCTTGCGCAATTCAATCGGGTCGATTTCATTTTGATGACGGAATATGACTTCTCCACCTGGAGCTACTACCAATGTATAAGGAATAGGACCTAACCATTTAGGATCAATAATTTCACAAAATTCATCTAAATCATCACCTGCGTATTGATAGTTATTCGTAGTTCTGCCTTCAGCTATTACACTTTTTTTATTGTAAGGGCTTACTGGTAACGCTTGCTCAGTGAGAAATTTTTTAACCTCTCCGGCATCTTGAGCTTCGTCTAGAGCGATGGTAATTAGCTCAACACCTCGCATATCATAACGCCTATAAGTATCTACTAAATCAGGAAATTCAGCCACACATGGAGGGCAATAAATAGACCAGACATTAATGATACGTAATTTTTGTGTTTTATTAGCCACTAGCTCTTTAATTGTTGAGAGATCTGTCATCTCTACTTCTACTGGCAATGCTTGCCACATGGCTTCTTTTTCTTTTACTGTATCACGCTTATAACTCCACTTAGTTGAGCAACCATGCACTCGAGTAGTAGGTTCAGATAATGTTCCTCCAGCAAGTAATGTGTCTATATTATCTCGGACGGTATTTTTTTCTATTTTTGCTAAATCAGTGGTCTGATTACGTCGCCCACTGTCAAAATGACCTTGATAAACTAGCTTACGTTCTTTATCCAAAATAAATACATGGGGAGTTGCCATGGCTCCATAAGCTTTAGCTACTACTTGTGTATCTCCATCATATAAGTAAGGAAACACTAGTTGGCGTTCATTAGACTCCAATTTCATCTCTTCAAAACTATCTCCATAAATAGAGTAACGATACTCTTCGAGTCTTAGAGCCAGTGGGTCATTAGAGCTTATCGCAACTACAGCCACTCCTTTACTTTTATATTCTTTGGCAAAATCATTTAGCCTTCCCCAAGCCCCGATAGCATCAGGACAATGATTAGAGGTAAATACTAACACTACATAGTCATCTTTCTCAAACGACTCTAAACTATAGTTTTTATCATCTACACCTTTGAGATTAAAGTTAGGCGCTGCTGAACCAATAGCCAATGGAGTAGGTTTGAATTGCTCAGCTGCTGCAGACATAGCAAGCAGACTCACAGAACAAGCTAATATACTTAGTAAGTTTGATATTTTCATATTTTTTTTTAATTTAACTAATCAAACATATTTGACAATAAAAAACCTCGGTTACCCCAATGAATTAAAACAGGATAACCGAGGATTATATATAACTAAGACAAATATGAATTAAAAATTATTTTTTCCACTTTATACTACAGCCTATTGCTTTGGTGATTGGTTCAGCAATAGTATGACCAGCTAAAACAGCATCTACATTATCTCTAACCGTATTAATATCTGTAGGACCTGGATTACGCTTACCATTATCAAATTGACCTTGATAAACTAATTTGCGCTCTTTATTAAAAATAAAAGCATGTGGTGTTGCTAGAGCTCCGTAAGCCTTTGCGACTTCCTGGGTCTCTCCATCATAAATATAAGGGAATTGCATAGATTGCTTAGCATATTCTTTAACCATAGCTTCAAAATTATCACTGCCACCGCCATAATTAGGATCGTTTGAATTAATCACTACAAAACCAACACTTTTATCTGCATAATCAGTAGCAAAAGCATTGAGGCGAGTCCAAGCAGGAACCATAAATGGGCAATGATTGCAGCCAAATACCACAACCATAACATCCTTATCTGAATAATCGCTAAGCTTATAAGTTTTACCGTCCGTGCCTTTAAGGTTAAAATCAGGCGCTGACTCACCTATGGCTAATGGAGTTACTGGTGATGCTTGCGCTAAGCCTATAGCTACGCTTGAGGCCACTAAAAATCTAGCAATATTTTGAATACTTTTTTTCATAAAATTAATAAATAAATTCAGAATAAAAAACGCTGAATCAGTAATTATTTGTTTAAATAATTATTAAATCTTAAAGTCTGATTTAGTAAAGAGACTTACTACAGGAATATTTCTGGCCTCTATAGCTGCGCGACCACCCTCTTCTCTATCTACAAGAACTAGAGCTAATACAACTTCTCCACCAGCAGCTTCAATAACATCAACTGCTTTAAGCGTTGAACCTCCCGTGGTGATCACATCATCAACCACGACAATTTTTTGACCTGATTTAAAATTACCTTCAATTTGCTTGCCGGCACCGTAACCCTTAGGCTCTTTGCGCACTACAAATACATTCAACGTTTCTAATTGCTCGTCATCAAGAGAAGCCATGCCCACAGCCAAACAAATTGGGTCTGCACCCATAGTCATGCCGCCTATAGCGTCTAGTGTTAAATCTTGCTCTTTAAGCAACTCACAGGCCACTTCTCCAATGTAATTTGCTGCTTGTGGATCTAAAGCTGTCACACGACAATCTACATAGAAATCACTTTTTGCTCCAGAAGCCAACGTGAAGTCACCAAAACGAATTGAGCGCTCCTGTAAAATTGCTTTTAATTTTTCTTTTGTATTCATGGTGAACTCTGAGTAAAAAGTTAGTGCTTACACAACCTCTACATAAGCATCAAAGATGGAGCTTCTAACATTCTTTTAACAGCATTAAGGAAATCTGCTCCAGCAGCTCCATCAACGACACGGTGATCACAAGAAAGCGTAATGTTCATTCTCCATTGAGTCACAACTTCACCTTGTACAATAACTGGTTTTTCTATAGCTGCACCTACAGCTAAAATAGCCGCTTGTGGAGGACTCACAATTGCATCAAATGATTCAATGCCCCATGCTCCTAAGTTCGAAACAGTGATTGTTCCTCCTTCAAAGTCTTTAGGATGCAAGCGGTTAATCTGAGCTTTTTTCACTAATTCTTTAGCTTCCTGAGAAATTTGTAATAATGATTTAAGTTGCGCTTTTTGAATCACCGGTGTCACCAAATCATCTCCTGCTGAAACAGCAAAGCTTAAACCTATATCTTTATAAGTTATAATACTAGCTCCATCATATGAGCTATTGATAACCGGTGCTTTTTTAATAGCTTCGACAACAGCCTTAAGCACAAAGTCATTCACCGTAAATTTATTTCCATGGGTAGTATCTACCTGAGAATTAATCTGCTTACGTAACTGCATCAGACGAGTCACATCGGCTTCTAATCGTAAATAAAAATGAGGAATAGTCTGCTTAGATGTAGTCAATCTATCAATAGCTATAGACTGAATAATAGATGGCTGTCTTACCGAATCTCCCTTGCCTGCAGGCATACTTGGAACAGGGGTTGGCCCGCTTGAACCTCCTACTTGCACTTTAGGTCTTAAAGCTGCTAGCTCCACATCTCCTTTTACAATGCGACCACCAGGGCCCGTACCCGTAACAAGAGTGATATCAACTCCTTTAGCAAGAGCAATTTTACGCGCGAGTGGGGATGATTTAACTGTGCTTGGATCTCCAGCTAATTGCACACCATCTTCAGAAGTAATAGCAGGCTTACCTGATTGATTAATCGGACTGCCTCCTGACTTAGTTGTTGAATCTTTTTGTTTTTCTTCAACCTGCGCTATTTCTTCAACTTCAGCAACTATATCATCAATAGTCAAAGTTTTAGGATCTTCCCCTTCCTCAGCTAAAATAGCTAATGGTTTTTTAACTGGGACCACACCTCCTTCTTGGATAAGAATTTTAGCTAAAATCCCGTCATCAAAAGCCTCCATCTCCATGGTTGCCTTATCTGTCTGAATCTCCGCTATAATATCACCGACGCTAATAGTGTCTCCTTCTTGTTTACACCACTTTAACAAAGTGCCTTCCACCATTGTATCGGAAAGCTTGGGCATCTCAATTGCTATTGCCATAATAAAATTAACCTAAATTATAAAAACATGATTAACTACTAGCATCTGTGAACGGCGGTTTTAAATTAAGATGCAATCTAGTAGAAGTTTCAAGAAAACTACCAAGCAGCTTAATAATTGGCAAGTCTTCAATCAAAAAAACGACTTTAAACCTAACTAATAATTAAGTTTCTGCCAAGTTTATTTATAAAACGCTAAAACGACTATTTTCCCACACAAAAAGCTGAAAACAGCTTACCTAATAGATCTTCTGTATCTACATGACCTACTATTTCTCCAAGATGAGCTAGAGATTCTCTGATTTCAAAAGAAATCCACTCAGCTTCCGCTGTGTTATCTATAGCTTCTAATGTTTGCTCGAGGAATTTTAAGGTTTCTTTTAAATGCTCTTGTTGCCTCTTATTCGTTGCTATCAACTCTGATTGATTGAGCCAGTCCTCCAAGCCTAACTTACTTTTAATAGCAGATTTTAACTCTTCAATACCATTAGATTGCACACAAGAAATCAGAAAAGCATTTTTTGAAGGTGCAACATCACTTTGCAGTTCAGCCTCCCAATCTGGATGAATAGGTAGATCCGACTTATTGTATAAAACTATTCTATTATTCGTATCTGCAGAAAACCATGGATAACCGCTTGGCTTAGCCTCACTCACGTCCACCACTTCTAAAATAAGGTCAGCTTCTTCAATAACAGCATGACTGCGCTCAATGCCTTGCTTTTCAATTACATCATCACTATCTCTAATACCTGCAGTATCGATAAGCCTCAATAAAATACCATCTAAACGCAGACTCTCCTCAATCGTGTCACGTGTCGTCCCCTGTATGTCACTCACAATGGCTCGCTCGTAACCTACTAGAGTATTTAGCAAGCTTGATTTTCCTGCATTAGGAGCCCCAATCAAAGCTGTTCTGACACCTTCGCGCACATAACGACTTTGATCTTTGAATTGCAACGCCTTAGCAATCGCGTTTTTAATATGACTTATTTTTTGTGCAATTTTAGCTAATGAAGCAGGCTCTAACGGCTCATCAGGAAAATCAATATAAGCCTCAATCTGAGCTAACACCTCAAGTAAGCTCTCTTGGTACTGTATAATTTGTAACTTAAAGCCTCCTCCTAATTGCTTCTGCGCTGCTTGTAAGGCTAAATCACTCTGAGCCGAAATCACATCCATCACCGCCTCGGCTTGAGTTAAATCAAGCTTGCCATTCATATAAGCGCGCTGAGTAAACTCTCCAGCTTGAGCCAGCCTTAAACCATAGTTATCCCCACAATCTAGTAAGTGTTGCAATACTTTTTGGGTAACAAAAACACCACCATGCCCACTAAGCTCTATCGTATCTTCGCCTGTATAACTAGCTGGATTTTCATAATAAGTGACTAGCACTTCATCCACTATTGCACCCTGCTCATCTTTAAGGGTTTTTAGGTAAGCATGCCTTGGTTTTGGTTCCCAATCATCTTCCGTTATCGCAACTCTAAGAATGGGCAACACTGCACCACCACTCAAACGAATCACAGAAATAGCGCCATGCCCAACCGGGGTTGCCATAGCAATAATAGTATCGCTATCTAAAAGAACTGTGGTTGTCGAAGAAAGAGTTGCCATGCCTCTAATAAAAAACAAAAAAAGTGACTTAGCAAGCTAAGTCACTTTTAGATTGAAATAAATCTTTTTTTAAAAGAGGACGCTTAAGCGTTGTCCCAAGCAGAACGGATATAATCATAGCCAAACTCATACACCTCTTCATAGGTTGGGAAGAAACTGCGCCATACTTTGGTGGCTCCTGCTAGGTCTGGCAAAGCCGCTCCAAATGCTTCAATAACAAACCAATCATCATAACCTAGAGATTTGAATTTTTGAATAGTTTCGGTAATTGGAGTATGATCTTTACCCGGTGTACCACGATCATTAGCTGAAATATGCACGTGACCAATCACATCGTAATTAGGCTCAATGACACCTAATGGATCTTTTTCCTCAATATTAGCATGAAACGTATCGTACATGGTCTTGAAGTTAGGATGATTAACACGCTCTACATAAGCTTTGCCTTGCTCCATAGTATTAAGTAAGTGACATTCAAATCGATTCAAAGTCTCAATGGTGAGTTGAATACCTGCATCTTGGGCGATGCCAGAAAAAATGCGATGCTTTTCTGCGGCGTGTTCAAGCTCTTGCTCGCTAGCTGGTAGACCTGTAAACAGACCTAATTCCTGGTAGTACGGACCACAAAGATTATCAATGCCAGCAGCATACCCGCATTCAGCAACAGCTTTGAGATGATCTAAACCTCTTTCACGTGCAGCAGCATCAGGATTTATCAAGCTCATACTGTTGTCCGGGCAAATAGTGACAGCACATGATTGCAAGCCATTATCCTTAAGAGCTTGGCCTAAATCTTTGTAATCTTGTAAATTTGAAGTATCAAAAATAGGGATTTCTACCCCGTCATAACCTTTTGCTTTAAGCTTCTCTAATATACCAAAATGCTCTGATGTCACATGACCTGTCCACAATAAAAGATTAAATCCAATTTTCATAATAATTATAAGATAAATATCTTATAATTTTTTGCTCATTAAATGTAAAGTTCAAAGCTAAGCTTTAAAGCAATAACAGCAAAAAAACTAATTAATGAAGCCTATAGTCTTTTTTAAATGCTACACTGATTATTAAACTTTATTTTTATATAAGTTCCCCTGAGTCTTAGGTCACAAAAAACTCTAGGCTTAATCTAGGCTTAAAAGTGTATTTAACATTATTAACGC
Source organism: Akkermansiaceae bacterium UBA4581 (assembly GCA_002386905.1). Lineage (GTDB taxonomy): Bacteria > Verrucomicrobiota > Verrucomicrobiia > Verrucomicrobiales > Akkermansiaceae > UBA4581. The sequence continues at coordinate 11,719 of DGKB01000053.1, forward strand.
CAACATCTAAAGCCCCTCTGCTTTCTACAAAAATTGACTGGAATTATCCCGTCGTACAAACACGACGCCCTTTACAAGTATCTCCCACATGCGCGGGAAGGTTTTATTGCAGAGCTACGCTGTGCATGAGCAGTCAACCCCTGTTACCATATTTTAAATATAGCAAGGTCGAGCTCCACTATTCGCTACAATAAAAAAACCCTTCACACTTAAAAAGTGTGAAGGGTTAAAGTGGTGCGAAGACTGGGATTCGAACCCAGGACCAATTGATTAAAAGCCAACTGCTCTACCAGCTGAGCTACCTTCGCATAATAAATCTCTTTACCCTAGAGCAAAGCGGAGCACTTTATTAAGATTAGTGAGTGTAAATAGCAAGTATTTTTTTTAATTTATTTGCATATTTCTTTATCTAATTAAGTAATATACTAATTTTCAGCAAAGAGACTTTTAGAAAGCGTTCATTATTGATAGTGTTCTACTAAATTCACTCCATATTCTCTTTATGCTTTATTGGCTACAAGCAACTCGTATTAAAACCCTGCCTGCATCTATCATACCTGTTATTTTAGGTTTTAGTTATGCTTACTATTTAACTAGTAGCTTTTCTAAGCTGGCTTTTAGTTTAACTTTGATCTCTGTGTTACTTATCCAAATTATCACTAATTTGTTTAATGATCTTATGGATCACTATCAGGGTGCAGACACTTCACAACGCCTTGGACCAAAACGCATGGCTGCTTCTGGATATATCTCTCCACGTTCATTACTAGTGGTTAGCCTATCACTTTTAGTTCTGACTCTTATTCCTGGTTACCTTCTTGCTCAAATTAGGGGGTGGCAAGTCATACCTATTGGTATTGCTAGTCTTATTTTGAGTTACGGCTATACAGGTAAGCCTATTGCTCTTGCTTATAGAGGTTTAGGGGAGGTTTTTGTATTTTTCTTTTTTGGTATTTTAGCTACATTAGGTAGTGCTTGGATTCAAACGGGAGTTTGGTATATTTCGATTCTCTGGCTTGGCGCAAGTATTGGAGGCTTGTCTTGCTTACTTATTACTATTAATAATTTGAGGGACGTAGATGAAGATAGAAAATCCGGTAAAAGAACGCTAATTGTCAAGCTAGGTTGGCAAAAAGCTCGATTTCTGCCGCTCATTATTTGGATGAGCATTTATCTGTTAACTCTAATTGGCGTTATTCAGTTTCAATTAACTTTTTACCCTATCATCGCTTTAGCTGGTATTGCTCTACTAGGTTTGATAATTACAATTAATATTAGCAAGCTTAACCCCAGTGTTAAACACAACCATTATTTAGCTCTATCTGCCTTACATTTGTTATTATATGGAATTTTTTGGGTTTATATTTTTTGCTCATTAACCACACCTTTATTGTAGTTTGAAAATCAATAGTATCGACTATCACGCTTATGAGCTTAAGTTTTGTAATTCTAACTTAGGTAGCGTTGCCGATAGCCTAGTTAGAAAAGGAATTATTGTACGTATGCAGTTTGAAAATTATTCTAGCTACGGCTATGCATGCATTCATCCTTGGGAGGAATTAGGTGATGCCAGTTTAATGGATCAACTACAACTCCTCAAATCTAACTCGTCAACACCACTTATTAAACAAGCTGTTAAATGCGCTTATGCTGATTCAGTTGCTCGCCATAAAAATTTAGCTTTGTACATATCTAACCGATTAGAAAATCATGCTTTATGTGAGCTTACTCATCCAGATATTATTTCAATTCTTGAGCAAAAAACACAACTCAACTTTAAGACCATTAAAATTAAAGTTGGTCATAATTGGCAACATGAAAGGAATTTATGGTATCAGCTTAGCCAAAAATTTCCTAATTTTAAATGGCGCTTAGATTTTAATGAGCGTTTAAATTGGCAAGACTTTAATGAGACTCTACAGTGGGCTCATAGTCTAAGTTTAGATAAGTCTATAGATTTTTTAGAAGACCCTGTTTGCATCTCTTCAAACCTCGAGAGACTAAAAGAGTACCAAGACTCGATAACAATAGCAATCGATAGAAAAATTGAATTACTGACTCAATTTGATACCAACTATTTTGTAGGTGTTGTTAAGCCAGCTATTGATGATTCTACTTTAATTGAGCTCTTATTGAAAAATAATTACCAATTATGTTTCACGTCTTACCTCGATCACCCTATTGGACAGGCTTGGGCTGCTTATCAAGCTACGTATTGGCAACAAAAACATCCCAAACAGCTACTAACTGCTGGATTGCTTTCTCAATTTTCTTATCAAGCAAACCCTTTCTCATCAGTTCTTAGCTCAAGCCCTTATTGGCATGCAAATAAAAAAGCAGGCTTAGGATTTGAGCCTTTAATAACAGAATTATCATGGACCTCTCTAAAAACATAATAGCCGAATTCTGGACAAGCCCTTCTCTCGAAATATGCTCAAATCCTAAGCAGAACTTGATTGATAAAGGTTTATTACCTTGGGCTCAAGAGCAAGAAAATTTAAAATCTCATCTTCTCATTCCAACTTCAGGAACAACAGGTGAGCCGCGCTGGATTGCTCTTTCTAAAAGAGCAATGTTAAATGCTGCACAACAAGTTAATCAAATTTTTACTATAACTAACAAAGATGTATTTGCGCTTAACCTACCCTTATTTCACGTCTCTGGCTTGAGTATTCTAGCGAGATCTTACCTATCTGAAGCTCAATGCTGCGATCTACGTAATCTCGATACCAATGGCAATATTCAGTGGGATGCAAAAACCTGGCATCAGCAATGCCAAATCCAACAAGTGACTATCATTTCACTAGTACCTACTCAAGTAGCTGACATCATTAACTTGGAGCTTTCTTGTCCTAAATCCATACGTATTGCCTTTGTTGGCGGTGACTATCTCGCACCTAAAATAAAACAGCAGGCCTCTGACTTAGGTTGGCCTTTGCATCTATGCTACGGAATGACAGAAACTTCTGCTATGTTAGCTGTAGCAAACAAGCCAAATGGGAAAATGAAACTATTACCGAACTGGCAATACCAACAAGCACCTACTGGCAAAGCACAGTTTAAAGGACCGGCTCTTTGTAGTGGTTACATCAAGCTCACTCAACAACAATGGCACTTCAACTCATCTATAGATAATGAAGGCTGGTTTACTTCTGACGATCATATTAAATTTAATGAGCAAGACGAAATCGAACATATAGAAAGAGATCAAGCTATCTGTAAAATTTTAGGAGAAAAAATCTCTCTCTCTACACAGCTTATGGACCTTCAATCGGCTATCAAGCAAGTGAACTTACCTGTGCAACAAGCTCATATTTTTGCAAAGCCTCATTCCAGAAGAGGCGCCATTTTAATACCCACATGGGAAAATCTGCAAAAATTAGATGAACAAGTGCTTATGCAAAAACTCATTGAAGCCCGTAATATTTATCATACTAAGCAAAATACACGCATAACCGAACTTGAGCCTTGGCAAATAGTCTCAAAATTTAAAAGATCTAGCTTAAATAAGGTTAATCTACAATAATAACCTGATCTAGGCGCTGCTTTAGATTTTTAGCTCCACCTTCTGGCCAATTAACTCCCCAAGGAATAAATTTAGGTTCAACTGCAAGCTTAGTGAACCTTATGCTGCTGGCTATAGCTTTTTTTGCTGGTTCAGAAAGCTTGACTGATTGCTTTAACTTAAGCGTGAGAAACCAACTAGCACCTCGATTATCTTTAAACATTTGCACATCAAAAGATTCTATATATTCAAATGGAATTTTTATTTTTGGTATAGACTCATGAATTAACGAGCCTTCATATAACCATAGTTCTTTATTGATTACTTTGATTAGTACTTTTGGATTAGCAATTAATTTTAACCCTAACCAAAAACCATATAGAAAAAAAGGAAGAATCAACCACATGTACCAATCTTCAAAGGCCAGCTTGATAATCGCTCCCGCAATAATCAATGACGGTAACATAAACCAAAAAGCAATCGACTTACTCGTTCTAATTACAAGGTCTTCATCTATATGATCCATATTTACATCGAATATTTGCTATATAATTAGAATAAAATTTATCTGTTAACCAGAAAATCACTACAACAACTGCAGTGATTTTTTTTTGGAGGCGGAGGCGAGAATCGAACTCGCGAATAGAGGTTTTGCAAACCTCTGCCTTACCACTTGGCCACTCCGCCTTAAATGAAAGCTAATCGCTTAGCTAAGGCTGAGCAACTTATCTTTGAGCTCTTGTTGAGTGACATTAGCTCCTACAATTTGCTCTTTAACTTCTCCATTAGAAAAAATAAGCAAAGTAGGTATAGATCTAATTTTAAATTGAGCTGCCAATGGAGCCGCTTCATCTACATTAACTTTAACTACTTTAGCAGCATCACCTACATCTTCGCTCAAGGCATCGATAATTGGTAACAACATTTTACAAGGGCCACACCACTCTGCCCAAAAATCAACTAAAACTGGTACAGAAGCATCTAAGACTTCTGTTTGAAAATTAGATTCATTAACTGCTAAACTCATAAGCTGAAAATAGCTCAATATTTTACTATTCGTCAAGCAAATAGCAATAAGAAATATTTTTGAAAACTATAACAACTTTTTTGACTAAATCTTAATAGGTTAACTTTAAATTTATCCAGAAAACTGACTATAAGCCATATAAGTCATTACGCACATAACGACTGCAGCTAAACCTCCAATTATAGAAACGATAGCTACTGCCTTACTTTCTACTACAACCTCCACCTCAACTGTTTGAACGGGAGAAACTGGAGCTGCTGAACCGTGAGCACCAGAAGATATTGGTGACGGCTGAGGAGTTGAACTAGCTACTCCAGGTGATATAGGCGTCGGGTTTTTAGGTGCAACTGGTGCACTTGGTGCTGAAGCAGGTTTAGCGCTTGGTGCGCTTGGTGCGCTTGGTGCGCTTGGTGCGCTTGGTGCGCTTGGTGCGCTTGGTGCGCTTGGTGCGCTTGGTGCGCTTGGTGCGCTTGGTGCGCTTGGCGCTGCTGGTGCTGAAGCAGGTTTAGCAGAAGGTAACGGTGCGCTTGGTGTGCTTGGTGCGCTTGGTGCTGCTGGTGCTGCTGGTGCTGCTGGTGCTGCTGGTGCTGCTGGTGCTGCTGACGCTGCTGGCGCTGCTGGCGCTGCTGGCGCTGCTGGTGCGCTTGGTGCTGAAGCAGGTTTAGCAGGAGGCAATGGTGCGCTTGGTGCGCTTGGTGCTGAAGCAGGTTTAGCAGGAGGCAATGGTGTAGATGGAAGTGGCGCTGATGGCTTTGCAGGAGGTAATGTAGACATTATTATAATTAATTAAATAGAATGACTTATACTAACTTCAGCAAATGAATTGTCAATTTATTTTTTAAGGTACTATTGATAATCCTTAAGGATAATTCTTACGGCAATTTTCTATAAAAAAATAGGGACACTATCTCTAGTGCCCCTATTTAATCAATATAAGTCTTTTTTATTTAAATAAGTGCATTTTGATGCTCTTGTATGGTTTTAACATTAACAACCTTATTTTGCAGAGATGTAATAGCTTTTATACTCGCTTGAGCTGCAGCTAAATTAGTGCAATGTGAAATCCGATGTTCAATAGCCGCACTACGGATAGAAACCTCATCTTTCCTTGCGTCTGGACCACTTGGAGTATTAATGATAAAATGAATTTCCTCATTCTTCATTAAATCCAATATGTTAGGACGTGATTCCTCAGCTAACTTATAAGTTCTGCTAACTTCTAAACCGTGTTCTTTTAAATAGGCACATGTTCCACCAGTAGCAAATAATTTAAAACCTAAACTAACAAGAGATTTTGCCACCTCTATCGAATCAGCTTTGTCCATATCGCTTACTGAAATGAATACGTTACCTTGGGTAGGTAGTGGGTTAAAAGCACTAATTTGGCTTTTCGCGTAAGCAATACCTAAATCTTCATCTATCCCCATCACTTCGCCAGTTGATCGCATTTCTGGACCAAGAATAGTATCTACACCTAGGAATTTACCCCACGGGAACACGGCTTCTTTGACTGCGTAGTAATTAGGAATTACTTGCTCGGTAAAACCTAATTCTTCTAGAGTTTTACCAACCATGATTTGAGCTGCTAGTTTAGCAAGAGGTATCCCTGTTGCTTTAGAAACAAATGGCACTGTACGTGAAGCACGAGGATTGGCTTCAATTACATAAATATCACCATCTTTAATAGCAAATTGAATATTCATAAGACCAATAACATTGAGCCCCTTGGCCAAGGCCTTAGCGGCTTGAATGACACGCTCTTGAATATCCGCTTCTATGCTAAATGGAGGTATCACACAAGCTGAATCACCAGAATGAATCCCTGCTTGCTCAATATGCTCCATAACTGCCCCCACAACGGCTTGCTTCCCATCAGAAATACAATCAACATCTAATTCACGTGCTCCTTCTAGGAATCTATCAATAAGCACTGGGCGCTCATCAGAGGCATCAACTGCTTCTCTCATGTAACGCTTGATATCTTGATCAGAATAAACAATCATCATCGCTCTGCCTCCTAAAACAAAAGATGGACGAACTAAAACTGGGTAACCTATTTCATTGGCTACTTTAATAGCTTCTTCTTCTGAAGTAGCTGTACCTGCCTCAGCTTGTTTAAGGCCTAACTCATTGAGCAACGCTGAAAATTGTTTTCTATCTTCTGCTAATTCAATATTACTTGGCGATGTTCCGATAATGGGAACTCCATGTTTTTCTAAACCTTCGGCAAGATTAAGTGGAGTTTGACCACCAAACTGAACAATGACACCATCAGGCTTTTCATTATCGCAAATATTAAGCACATCCTCTAAAGTAAGGGGCTCAAAATACAACTTATCAGAAGTATCATAATCTGTAGAAACAGTTTCAGGGTTAGAGTTCACCATGATGGTTTCATAACCTAAATCTTTAAGTGCAAAAGCAGCATGCACACAACAATAATCAAATTCAATCCCTTGTCCAATACGGTTAGGACCACCACCAAGAATAATGATTTTTTTCTTATCAGATCTAATCGACTCATTTTCATCACCATAAGTTGAGTAATAATAAGGAGTATACGCCTGAAATTCAGCAGCACAAGTGTCTACTAAACGGTAAGTTGGAATAATGCCTGCAGCTTTCACCTCTTTACGTACGCTAGCTTCGTCTGAGCCTTTGGCTAAAGCAATTTGTCTATTAGAAAAGCCTAATTTCTTAGCCTGACGTAAATCTAAATTTGCTAGTTCATTGCCAGCATCTGCAATTTGCTTAAGTTGCTTAATAAACCAAGGATCAATAGCTGTTTGCTCAAAAATTTGTTCTTCAGTCCATCCCGCTCTAAAAGCCACTTGAATCCAAAAAATACGTTCAGCATTAGGAATTCTCAACTTACGTTCAATATCTTCATGCGAAGCGTCTTTGATTTCTTTGGCATCAAAACCAAAGCCCCAACGACCAGTCTCAAGCGAACGCAATGCTTTTTGCATAGATTCTTTAAATGTTCGACCAATAGCCATCGCCTCACCTACGGCCTTCATCTGTGTAGTGAGCACTTGGTTTGCATCAGGGAATTTTTCAAAAGTAAAGCGTGGTAATTTAATAACCACATAATCAATTGTGGGCTCAAAACTTGCTGGTGTTTCTTGCGTAATATCATTACGTAATTCATCCAACACATAGCCTACTGCTAATTTAGCCGCAATTTTAGCAATTGGGAAACCTGTAGCCTTAGATGCAAGAGCTGATGAGCGAGATACACGTGGATTCATTTCAATGACAATCATTCGCCCATTTTTAGGATTGATAGCAAATTGAATATTAGAACCACCTGTTTCAACACCGATTTCACGAATAATTGCAAATGAAGCATCACGCATATGCTGATACTCTCTATCACTAAGCGTCTGAGCTGGGGCAATCGTAATTGAATCACCCGTATGCACACCCATAGGGTCAATATTTTCAATAGCGCAAATTATAACACAGTTATCTGCCTTATCACGCACTACTTCCATTTCATACTCTTTCCAACCTAGCAAGCTCTCCTCAATGAGAATTTCTGTAGTTGGGGAAAGCTCTAAACCACGAGTCACAATTTCCTCAAACTCTTCTTTGTTGTAAGCAATGCCGCCACCATTACCACCGAGGGTAAAAGCTGGACGAATAATTAAAGGAAAGGAACCAATTTTTTTAGCAATCTCTCTAGATTCCTCCATTGAGTGAGAAACACCTGAAATAGGCACATCCAAACCAATCTTGAGCATGGCATCTTTGAACAACTGCCTATCCTCACCCTTATCAATGGCTTCAGCATTTGCGCCAATCATTCGCACTCCCAGACGATCTAAATCACCTCTTTTAAAGAGATCCATAGCCGCATTAAGAGCCGTCTGCCCACCTAAAGTCGGCAATAAAACATCTGGTTTTTCTCTCTCAATTATTTTAATAATAATCTCTCTGGTGATAGGCTCTATATAAGTCCTGTCAGCAAACTCCGGATCAGTCATAATCGTGGCCGGATTAGAGTTAATCAAAACAACCGCATAACCCTCTTCTTTGAGAGCCTTACACGCTTGTACTCCTGAGTAATCGAATTCGCAACCTTGTCCTATAACAATAGGACCCGAACCAATCACTAATATCTTTTTAATACTGGTATCCTTAGGCATAAACTCTCAATAAAGTATCAGTAAATTTACATTTGTAAAGTACCCTCTCAAAAAAAATTATTTATTTTTTCATGCCTCTAACTCAGGCAATTAAAACATTTAGATAAACAGACTAATAAACCCCTCTAAAGCTTGATTTATAAGCCTTTAACAAAATTTAATCTAACTAATTTATGAATGCATACCTTGATAATTTCACCTCATTATTTAGACCTCCTCTGCTAAAAACTTGATTTTTGAATTAAAATCTATATATTTACGCATTCATGTCGAAAACCACTAATACTTCTCATGTCTCTCGCAGAGCTTTTCTTAGCAAAACTTTGCTAGGAACAGCCGGGCTCATTTGTGGAGCATCTAGTCAATCACAGGCTTTTCTGGGTTTTTCTCATCCTGGGCAGGTTTTACCACAAGAATGGGTAGAAAAACAATCACAAGAAACACTTAAATACGCCAACTATATCAATAAAAAAGTCGGTCTAAAGTATGTTTCTATTCCTAACTTTATACAAAGCCACTTTAAATCTAGACGTAGTGTATCTAACCATATACCACCGACTTATTTATGGAGAAATATTGTGGATAATCTAGCGGTTATTGATAAGTTAGCAGAAGACCTTAATTGTAAGCCAGTCATCATCTCAGCTTATAGAGACCCTGCCTATAATCGCACCTGCTTTGGCGCAAGCTCAAAATCTTACCATTTGCACAACCAAGCTGTAGACGTTAAATTCCCAGGACATTCAACTTGGAAAGTAGCTAGCTACGCAAAAAAACTACGTAGAAACGGCTGGTTCAAAGGCGGTATTGGCATTTACTCCAGTTTTGTCCATATTGACACCAGAGGCTATGATGCTAATTGGGTTAAACGCTAATTAGTCAATAAGCATGGCACAACTAAAAGATTTAGGTTGGCAGAGCTTCTTTGAAGAAGCTTGCAAAGAAAAACATGCCAGCCCAGAGCTTTACCAGCTCGGACGTATCAGTCGTGACGACAAAATTTATTATCATGTCATGACTATTGATAGTGATCATGAAGTAGTAGAAATCACTGCAAGCCTTAAGGGGAAAAGTAGAAAAACACTCAATCACGAACAAAAACCCGCAGTAGGCGACTGGGTTATTCTCGACTATGAGACCTCTAACTACAATCAAACAGATGCCTTTATTGAGCTAGTTTTACCAAGGCGCACTAGTCTATCACGCAAAGCCACAGGCACAGCTAGCATCGAACAAATTATTGCCACTAATATCGATTATGTGGCTGTTGTGACTGACCCCGAGGCAGATTTTAACCTCAAACGCCTTGATCGATATTTCACCTTAATAGAACAAAGTGGAGCCAAAGCTATCTGCCTAGTTAATAAAATCGATCTCTATGAGTCAGACAAAGAAGGTCAAGCGCACTTAGCTCATATTAAAAAGCAAATCCTTGATTACTTTCCTGATGCTAGTATTGATCTACATTTTACTAGCGCGGTCAAAAATCAAGGTGTCTCTATTCTTAAAAACTACCTAGACCAAGGCGTCACATTAGCTCTTATTGGATCTAGTGGTGTAGGTAAATCAACCATGACTAATCAACTCCTAGGTCAAGACTGGCAATGGACAAACGAAGTCAATGGAGTCACAGGCAAAGGCAAGCATACTACCAGTGCTCGAGATCTCATACTCTTACCTGATGGTGGGCTACTCGTAGACAACCCAGGAATTAGGGAAATCCACCTCTGGAGCCCCGAAGAAACTCTCAACGAAAGCTTTCAAGACCTCAGTCAACTAAGCCTACAATGCAAGTTTAGTAACTGTAAACATGAGCTAGACAGCGGCTGCGCTATCAAGCAAGCCATCGAAACAGGAGCTCTCACCGCTGAACGTTATGAATCCTATCTCAAGTTAGTTGAGGAAGTCGAAATTCTCAATAAACGCAAACAGCAACGCGAGCGCAACGTGCAACGCCGCAACAAGCGTGGCAAAAAAGTCAAAGCAAGAAATTTAGAAGACAGAATAGATCTAGAGCGCGAACAAAAACCAGACAACGATTTGTTTAATACTTAATAGTAATGCTTTCATGTGCTTTTAATTCATTTAATTAGCTCAAATCTCGCAGACTCTCTAATCCCAGTACTAATTTTACTTTTCATTTTTAATTTTTCCCTCTTAACTTCCCTTTATGAGTTCTTCTATTTTCGTTGTTGGTCATCAGAATCCTGATACAGATGCTATTTGTGCCGCCCTTGGTTATGCGGCTTTCTTGCAAGAGGTAAGAGGTGTTGAGGCGAGTGCCATTTGCTGCGGATCTATCCCTGAGCGTACGCAATGGGTGCTTAGCCAAACTGAGCTTGCCGCACCTACTTGCTATATGCATACC
>DGKB01000020.1 GCA_002386905.1 Akkermansiaceae bacterium UBA4581
CGCCTTGCCTAAGAGCAAAATCAGCAAACGAGTAGTGCAGCTGATAAGACTCGCAGAATGCTTAAGCATTCGAGAAGCCCCCTCGAGGGGTGAGAGACAGCCAAAGCTTGGCTGGGCGAATCAAATACCTTATGGTATCATTAATTTTTTTGCTGTGTAGTGTGAATTATATTAAATAATGGCTAAAATTTTAATTGTTGAAGATGAGCATGATATATCTGAATTGATAAAGTTGTCGTTATTGCCAGCTAACTATGAAATTCATTGTGTCTATCATGGTCTTGATGCACAAAAAGCTATCGAGGAATTTAAGCCTGATTTATTAATATTGGATTGGATGCTTCCTGGGAAAGAAGGTATAGAAATTCTCAAGAATCTGCGTGAGAACGCTGAAAATAGTGAAACAGGAGTGCTGATGTTAAGTGCCTTAGATCAAGTAGATCATAAAGTGCAGGGGTTAGAGCGTGGAGCTGATGACTATATGGCTAAGCCATTTAGCCCTAAAGAGCTATTACTAAGAGTTAAAGCTATTCTTAGAAGAAAAGAAGCTAACAATTTAGATTCACCTAAAGCCGAGTTAGCTCAAATTCCTTGTATCGAAGGTGCTAGTTTTGATCGCAATAAGATGGACTTCTTTATTGATAAAAATCCCAGTTATTTAACAATTACTGAATACAAATTACTTTGGTACTTATTTGAAAATAGTCCAAAGATTATAACTAGAGATGAATTGCTTAAAGAAGTTTGGGGCTATAGTGAAGGTGTGTATAGTCGAACTTTGGATACTCATATTAGGCGCGTAAGGCAAAAATTAGGAAGTTATGCCCATTTAGTGCAAACCGTTAGAGGTGAGGGTTATCAATGGCCGCGCTCTAAGTCCACGACGAATGCTAATAAGTTATGATGATTTGGATCTTCGTTGTACTAAGTGTTATTCTAGCAATGATAGCTATACAGCTAAAATCTAGCTTGAGTCGCTTACATAATGAAAACAGGGAGCTTAAAATTCGTGAAAGAGATAATCAGAAGAAGCTTCATAGTCAAAAGTTTGATTGTTTTGACGCTTTTCCAGAAGTAATTTTAGTAGTTAATAAGTCGCTGCAGCTTGTTTACATTCACCCATTAGCTCAGTTGCTATTTTCACAAAGTGAATGGAGCGAAGATAAGTTAGCAGATACAAAGCAAACTCTAGTTGAAGGTAAGGTAGGCGTAGGGATTAAGGAAATTATTTTGGTTGCTGAGTTTACGCAATGGATTGAAGAGCAAGTTACACAGGACTCATCGAGTAGTGAGCAAGAATTTATATTGTCAGAACAAGCTTCTTCATGGTTAAAAAGTGAAAGAGCAAAAGGAGAGACAGCTTGGGTGTTAAGAGTAGCTAAGCTACCTGATTATTTAATTAATCAAGAAGATTACTATTTAATTCATATTCATGAAAGAACTGAAGGCTGGAGGTTGCAGCAAACAAGGCAAGATTTTATTGCGCATGCTTCACATGAATTGAAGACTCCATTAACTGTTTTATTGGGGTATTTAGAAATCTTGTCAGAAAATAGTCACAGTTATGGTTTAAGTAAGGAAGGCAAAAGCTTGCTATGCACGGCCTATCAACAAGGAGAAAAGCTCCAGCTTCTTACTCAGCAGATGTTAAACCTTTCAAAATTTGAATCGACACAAGAGAATATGCTCACAATTGAAGAGTTTAAATTTAAAGATATATTTGACCAAGTTCAATTAGATTTGCAATCTCTTATTAAAGAGCAAGCTGTAGAATTAAAATTTACTACTGAAGCTGGCGTAACACAAGATGTGACTTTGAAGGGAGATAAGTTTTACTGGCAGCAAATTATTTATAATTTATTTGAAAATGCATTGAAGCAAAATAAATCAGGTTCTTTAAAAATTGAACTGAATGTACGTAAGGAGAATAACAAGATGATTGTTTCTGTTATTGATAACGGCGTAGGGATTAGCTCTATGGATATCCCCTATATTTTTAATCGTTTTTATAGTGTAGACAAAAACTATGGAGGAGCGAAGTTGCGAGGTGCTGGCCTAGGTCTAAGTATAGTTAAAAGGGCATTATTAGCTCACAATGCTCAAATAGATGTAGAATCAACACCTGGTGAACGAACTGCTTTTATTATCCGTTTACCTTAGTCTCTATTTAGCAGAGACTGTGTAGCCGCAAGAATAGTAGTTCCAAATAACTGCTCAGTAGTCGCAGTTTTAGGAATAATAGCTACTGAACGTGAGAGCCCCATCATTAAATGTCCGTAAACATTGAGTTTTCCTACGTGTTCTAAAGCTTTTAATGTAATGTGAGCTGAGTCTAAATTAGGGAAGATAAGTACATCTGCTTGTTTGGGCTTACGTAGAGCACTTGACTTGGTCGCTGCCGCTGCCGCATCTATAGCTACATCAAACTGAACTTCTCCAAAGCATTCAATAGGCCAGCTAAATTCAGCTGTGCGTTGACGAATAAAGCTAGTAGCCGCCTGCATTTTTTTAGATGAATCAGTAGGGTATGAGCCTTGATTTGAATGAGAGAGTAAAGCAACTTTGGCTTTTTCCTCAAGAAAGTGGTGAGCCATTTTACCCACTTCTTCTGTCATCATAATTAAATCCTCAACACTTGGGTTAGGTATAACATTTGTATCAGATAAAAATAAAAGTCCTTGCTTGTTAATATCCGCAATGCTTTTGCCTTCAAGGATATTAAGGGCAAAAATATTGTGATTCTTGTTTGTAGGTTTAATCATGAGTTGCGCTGAACGACTCATACTAGCATTACCAAGTAAATTCCCTCCAATCACTAGATCAGCAGCTCCATACTGAACCATGAGACAAGCAAAGTTCTGAGGTTTAGCCACAGTTTCCATTAAGTTACTAATGGGTCTATTTCTGAATCTCTCTGAGCGTTCAAAGTATTGAGCAAATAATGGTAAATCTTCTGCAGTTTTAGGGTTAATTACACGTATGAATTTGAGAGAAATATTATGCTCTTTAGCCATTTTTGTAATCTTTTCAACGTCTCCAAATAGTATAGGTGCTGCGATTTCTTGTTGTACAAGTTCTTGAGCTACTAGTAAAACTCGTAAATCTTCACCTTCAGAAAAAATAACTCGGCGTGGGTGATTCTTAATACGAATAGTTTGTTTTTGAACAAAAGGAGTTGTTTGCATAATAAATGAATAGAATATATTATGTCTAAAAGTCTCAATAATACAAATTCTTTTTATTGTTTTTGAAAGAAAGAGATTGATTTATTATATTCAGTAGATATTGTTTTCTAACTAACTGTTATAATTTTTGTAATGAATATATTAAAAATAGCCTTTTTTTCAATCATCTTTTTAGCCTCGCTAGCTACCATTTATTTCTTAAATAATTATAAAGAAGAACTAGAAATAACCATTAATGAGTTAAACTCTACTTCTCGAAATAATACTAAGCTAACAGAAAATAAAGAGAACCTAGAAGCGGATAATGAAGGCCTTGAGACTAGTATTGCAGATATTAAAGCTGATGATAAATCAACTTTAAATAAAGTGGCTAATTTAGAAGTAGAGATAAATGGCACAACTTCTGAATTAAATGCGCTCATAGCTAAAGGTAAAAAAGAGCAGCCTGAAGCTGAAGAAGTGTTAAACAAGTTAGCTCTATATAGTGAAAACAATAGTAAAATAAGTAAGCTTAAAAAATACTTTAGTCAGATTAAAGATTTAAATGAAGAGTTGCAAGAAGCTCAGGCTAATATAGTTGCGGCAACCGCTATTAATCAAAGTTTGATGGCTGTAAATAATACGAATAAAACTATTATTAATTTATTTAAAACCTCTACAGTACAAGATAACTTCAAAGCTAAAGTTACAGATATTCTGCCTGATTGGAAAATAGTATTGCTTGATGCAGGGTTTCATGAAGATAGATTATCACCAGATACTAAGTTAACAGTCATCAGAGGTGACAAAAAAATAGCGGACTTAGTGGTATCTAGAGTCACAAAAGATAAAGCGGTTGCTTCTGTAGAAAAATACTACACTGTAGTCAATGAACTAGGTGAAGAAGAGGAAACTAGTATCTCTATAGGAGATAGAGTTATTGGAGGTCAATCTAAAGATGCAGCTTAATTAAAATAAATTTATTATGAAAACACTTACTTTATTTATGGCAATTATTGCTATTTTAGCAGTTGTAGCTTCTGGCATTTTTTTTAAAATGTTTGCGGAAAATGCGGAAGCAACTAAAAACGAATTAATCAAAGAACAAGCTAGAAGTAAAAAACTTATCAAGTCTATAGACGAGCTAGAAAAAGTCAGAAAAGATTTAGAAAAAGAAGAAGAACAGGCTAATAGAACCCTTGCCAGTTCAAAAGGCAAGTTAGGAAAAGCTGAAGAAAAATTAAAAGATGTACAAAAAAAGTTAGAGAAAGAACAAGCTTTATTTGAAGACTTTTCTAAAAATAAAGCATCTAAAAAATCAGAGCTTGCGAGACTTGATAAAGACTTTGATACATTAAAAAAAGAATTAGAATCTCCAGCACTTGGGCTGAATAATTTAGATTCTCAAATTACTAAAATGGAAGTTGAGATTGATGATTTAGATGATCAATTAAAAATTAGAGATGAGGAAATAGCAGAGTTAGCTACGGAGAAAAATGAATTACAAGAACTGTACGCTAAGTTGAATACAGAAAAGCTTGAAATGATAGCTTCATTTGATAGCACTCCAATAGATCTAAGATTAGAAAGCTTTGATGCAAACTGGGGTATAGCTACATTGACAGCCAAAAAAATAAAAGGCTTAAAGGTCGGCGATGTATTAGCAGTTGATCTAGGCATAGGAGATTCTCTAGGCATTAAAAAATCTTTTATTTTGAGAGTCAGTGCTATTGATAAAAATAATGTAGTAGCTCAATTTGTCAGCGAAGAGCCTGAGCTTGCACAAAGTTTATTGATAGGTCAAAAAGCTTCTTTGATTAAAATTTAAAATTTTATCAATACTTGAAAAAGCATACTTGGCATGAAATTCTAGACCAAGATGAGGTGATGTATTATGAAGCAACTCATCATGCAGGATCTTGGAAGTTAAGAACGACTTTAAAAGAAGACGAAGATTGGGTTTACCATGAGACAATATCTAAAGAAAATTTATTGAAATTACGTGAAATCTTGTGGAATAAGTACCAAAGAGGGAGAGGCTCTTATTCTATTATAGCTAAATTAGACAAGCAAATATCTAAGCTAATTTAAGCTAGATAAGAATTGTTTTAATCATCACTTAGTTGACATTTAGCTATCAATTTTAGATGCTGTAAACTTATGAGCAAAAAGTGGAAGCAGCAAGACTTAGATTATTGCTGGCATCCCTTTACTCAGCAGAGGGAATGGGCAAAAAATGCTGACCAAATCTTAAGTATAGAGAGTGGTCAGGGTGTTTGGCTAACGGATGATAGTGGTAATAGCTATATTGATGGCAACGCTTCTATTTGGACCAATATACATGGTCACTCACATCCAGTGATTAATGCGGCGATTATTAAACAATTAGATTCTATTTCACATAGCTCTTATCTTGGTTTTGCTCACCCTCTTGCTTCTGAGTTAGCAGCAGAACTTATTGAATTAGTAAATGACACTAATCTAAAACGAGTTTTTTATTCTGATGATGGCTCAACAGCTATTGAGTGTGCAATGAAAATGGAATTGCAGTACCGTTTACATAATCAACAGTCAGAGAAAAAAGAGTTCATAGCCTTTGATCAAGCTTATCATGGCGATACGATGGGGGCGGCAGGCTTAGGGGGAGTGCAGCTGTTTCATGAAAAAATAAGCCACAAAGGTGTGCTGTGTCACCATGTAAAAAATTTAGAAAGTTTAAATGAGTTACCCTCAGAGATATTAAACAGAGTTTGCGCGGTGGTTATAGAGCCCTTAATTCAGGGAGTTAATCAAATGCGTCCTTGGCCAAAAGGCATGCTCAAAGAATTAAGTGCTTGGTGTAGTGAGCATGATATACACCTCATTTTAGACGAGGTCATGACTGGGTTTGGCAGAACAGGAACGATGTTTGCTTATCAACAAGAAGGTATTTATCCAGATTATATATGTTTAGCTAAAGGACTTACTGGTGGCTACTTGCCTATGGCAGCTACCTTAACTACAGAGAAAATTTATCAAGCCTTCTTAGGTGAATTTTCTGAAAATAAAACTTTTTATTATGGGCACAGTTATACAGCTAACCCTTTAGGATGTGCTGCTGCTTTGGCTAATTTAAAATTATTTAAAGAAGAGAGAACGCTAGCTAAATTACCAGCTAAAATTCAAGTGCTAGAAGCGAGCTTAGCTCAACTCAAAGCAACCCACCCACAAGTTTACGAAGTCAGGCAATGCGGTATGATTAGCGGTATAGAGCTGCGTCAAGCTAATGGTGAGAAATTCCCAGTTGAGGCAAGAATAGGGCATCATATATGCTTAGTTGCCCGAGAGTATCAATTACTCACGCGTCCTATTTTAGATACTATTGTATTTCTACCTCCACTAAGTATTACGCAAGAAGAAATCAAGCAATCAATACAAGCTATATCCAGCGCTATTTCTCAGTTGATGGTTGAATTTTAGCCGAAGCTCTAAATAGTGTAGGTAAATAACCTCCAGCGATAGTAAGGATACACCCTACTGGCCACATCCAGACATCAGCAAACAGAGGTGTGAGTTTTTGGGTTTCGCTACTCCAGTCAAGAGTAGGTAAACGTCCTAGATTAGAGCCAATACGGCTAGCATTGATAAAATCGAGGCTAGCAATCAGAGAATAAATATCAGTGCGTAAAATAGCTGTGAGGCACAAACTTGTAACCACTCCTAAAATAAGACCTAACTTATTACATTTTCCTAAAATCGCGACGAGGAAAATTCCCAGCATAGGCCCCATAGTGTAACTAGTTAAGCCAAAGGCTAGAGGTAAAATGCTAATTTTGTCTTTTGAGGTAAATAGCATCCATGTAAACCCAGATAGCAAAATACCCCAAATCACTACCATGATTTTGGATTTAAATAAATAAGCTTTCTGTTGAGCGGCTGTTTCTAGTGGTGATTTAGAGATGATAGATAAAGAGGTCTGACTAAGCGCTGCTAAAATCGAATCTAAGCTAGAAATAGCAGCAGCAAATACCCCAGCGAGAATAAGCCCACGTACACCATCAGGGAGGTTAGTTACAATCCATGTGGGGAAAACATAGTCATTACTTTTATTAAAAAGAAGGCTTTGCCATTCTGCTGGAGGGAACTCTTTGTAATAAACAAATAAACCAGCACCCACAAGGAGCATGAGCATGGTTAATAATTGCCCTACACTACTAAAGATAATCGCTTTGCGTGCATCACTAGGATTTTTACAACAAAAAATACGCTGCGCATTGAGTTGATCGACACCAAAAGCTGATAAATTTTGAAAAGGAACGGCCAATATAGCTACCCATATAGTGAATTTTAAATTAGCTTCGAAGCGTGTATCAAAAATTTGAAATTTTCCTGCTTCGCCGGCTGTAGTTATAAAATCACTCCATCCACCATTGAGTTGATTAATAATAACAAATAAAGCGACTAAGCCCCCTACTGTGAATAAGAAAAACTGCATCACATCTGTCCAAATGACAGTACGCATACCCCCTAAACATGTCCAACCAATAGCAAATAATCCAATAATTAGAATACACCAACCCATATCAATGCCTGTAATAATGGTCAGAGGCAAGGCGGCTACTAATACGCGGACACTTTGTCCAAGAATACTACCAAGACTAAAGAGGATAGTTGCCAATACTTTAACCCATTTGCCTAGCTGCTGCCCCATAAAATCATAAGGGCTGTAGCAATTCTTGCTATAAAAGAATTTAACAAAAAATACCCCCACTAAAACACGCGCCAAAATAGAGCCTATTCCCCATTGTAAATAGGTGAAATTACCATTCATTGCATAGACAATACCTGGAACACCGATGAATGTGACCCCACTAATTTCAGTAGCAATAATCGAGCCAGAAACTGCCTGCCAGGGTAGAGTTCTTCCGCCTAAGAAAAAGTCATCAATAGTGGCTTGCTTACCTTTGAGTAAATGCCCAACCCAAGTAGTAAGGAGTAAATAACCTCCAATGATACTCCAATCTAAAATGGAAAATAAATCATTAGGCATAATTATATAAAAGAGGGTGAAACAGTTATTAAAAGTTATTCTTATGCAAGAGCATAGTCCAAGCTAAAGCAATGAAAAATATTGTTGTTTTAACTTAGCTGTGCTAGAAACAAAGCCCTTCCTAACTACTATATGAGCCAATCACCTATCAAATTTAGTCCTATTGAGGATATTATTGCGGACCTTAAGCTTGGCAAGCTCGTTATGGTAGCTGATGATGAAAATCGTGAAAATGAAGTAGATTTAATAGGCGCTGCAAATACGCTAACCGCAGCTCAAGTGAATTTCATAGTCAAAGAGGCGAGAGGTCTAATATGTGTGCCGCTAGAAGAATCTAGAGCGCAGCAGTTGCATTTGCCTATGATGAGTCAAAATAATACAGAGCGTCATCAAACAGCCTTTACCATATCTGTGGACGCAGCAGAAGGTATAACTACGGGTATCTCAGCACAAGATAGAGCTATTACAATTAACTTACTCGCTGATCCCCAATCTAAATTTAAAGACTTTGTGCAGCCTGGACATATTTTCCCTTTGCAAGCTGTGCCTGGGGGTGTCTTGCAACGTGCAGGACATACTGAAGCTGCAGTGGACTTGATGAAACTAGCTGGTATTGAGCCTGTAGGCGTGATTTGTGAAATTTTGGGTGATGATGGAGAAATGGCACGTGTTGGAGAGCTGGGAGATTATCAAGCCAAGCACGAGCTTAAAGCCTGTCATATTAGCGACCTTATAAATTACCGCAGAAGAAGCGAGAAACTCATTCATTGCTCACAAGAGTTTAGTCTACAAACGGCTCATGGTCAATTTGAGGCCAAAGTCTATGAAGTCGAAATTGATAATGTTCAACATCTAGTTTTAAGCAAAGGAGAAATAGACTCAACAGCGACAACTCTTGTACGCGTTCATAATGAGTCAACCATTACTGATGTTTTTTCTAATGATACAGAAATAGATAGAGCTCTAGAGCTTATAGCTCGAGAAGGTGGAGTATTGCTTTACTTGCGTCAGGAGCATCTTAGCATCAATTTAAGCTCTGTTATCCCAGATAATAATGCAAATCCTCCATCTAAAGATTTGCGTTATTACGGTATAGGCGCACAAATACTCTATGATTTAGGTGTGCGTAAAATAGAGTTGCTGACTAGTCACCCCAAAAAAGTTATTGGCTTAGAAGGTTACGGCTTAGAAATAAAGTCTCAAAGAAAATTTTAAACAATATCAACCTAGAATTAAAGGAAGTTTTAAAAAGAACTTGCTAAACGAGTGAAATCCACTACAAATATCTCACCTTAATTTTAAAGGGTCTGTAGCTCAGCGGTTAGAGCAGGGGACTCATAATCCCTTGGTCGTGGGTTCGAACCCCACCGGACCCACCAAAATAATTCATTTATACAAATGAATGACAACAACAAGTAAAAACTAATTTAAATGGTTTTTTAGTTGATTTTTTAGTTATTGTATCAATAATTTGCGCATGTCTGATTATTCAAAACCTTTAGAAGGAAAAGTAGCGGTTATTTTTGGTGTCGCTAACCGTCGTAGTATTGCGTGGGCTATTGCTCAAGCTTGGAAAGATGCAGGTGCAACTCTCATCTTTAATTACCAAGGAGAGAGGCTTAAAGATAAAGTCGGTGATTTGGTTGAAGCATTTGGCGAAGACACGCCACTCTATCCATGTGACGTTACTTCTGATGCAGAAATTGATGCTTTTTTTGATAAGGTTAAAACTCACACAGACAAAATCGACCTCATGCTTCACTCAGTAGCCTTTGCTCCTAAAGAAGCTCTTGAAAACGAATTTGTAAGCACCGAGCGCGAAGCGTTCAGAATCGCCCACGATATCAGCGCCTACTCACTCGTGGCCCTCTCGCAACGTGCAGCCCCAATGATGACCGAAGGCGGTAGCATCATTGCTATGAGTTACTACGGAGCAGAAAAAGTCGTGCCTAACTACAACGTCATGGGTGTAGCCAAAGCCGCTCTCGAAGCTTCAACACGCTACCTTGCTTCAGATTTAGGTAAACTCAATATTCGTGTTAACTGCATCAGTGCTGGTCCAGTGCAAACTCTAGCAGCACGCGGTATTTCAGGATTTAGTGCCATGATTAAGCATTACGAAGCCAATGCCCCACTCGGTCGCTCATGCAGCCTCGAAGAGTTAGGTGGAGCAGGCGTCTTCCTAGCCAGTGATGCCTCAGGAGCGATTACAGGGCAGGTCCTATACGTTGATGGGGGCTACCAGATCATGGGCATGTAAAAATAAGGGACTAAGAGGGTTCTTTTGGCGATAATAGCCACTTGATGAAACTTTCGCAGTGCTCAGCTATGTCTAATAGCCTGCGCGCTACGATTTCATCAAGCAACTATTATCATCCAAAACTCCAGCTATTAGTCCACTTATTTTAATTACACTAATTAAGCCTGCTTGTTGAATCGAGCAGGCTTTTTTATTTTGCAATGCTCGAGTAGCTTTTTCTACACTGCGCGTCACGATTCTCAAGCAACCCACCTCACCACTCAAAACCGCTTGCTGCGCAAGCTTTGAACATTTACTGATCATTAAGCCTGCTTGTTCATTCAAGTGGGCTTTTTTGTGCCGTGATGCTCGAGTAGGTTTTTCTAAACTGTGCGTCACCTTATATTTTATTAATTAAAGTAAAGGAGTTATATTTTTTTCGTTATTAGCCAGCTCCACCATGCATTTTTTTAAGGATACGCTGGTTAAACTCTTCTGCCATGTCGTAGCCGACGTCGCGTAGTTGGTGTTCTAGGGCGGCGACTGCGACGATACGGGTGGTGTCGCGTCCAGGGGCAACTGGTATTTCCATGAGAGGTACGTCAATACCTAACATGTCAAAAGTTTCTCGGCGAATACCCAAACGATCAACATTATTAAGATCTTGTTGAGGTTTGAGGTTTACGATGAGGTCGAGCTTAGCTTCGTTACGAAGACTACTCAAACCAAAGATATTTGCTACATTGATAATACCTATGCCACGCATTTCTAAAATACCTTTGGTGAGTTCATTAGATTTGGCAATGAGCTCTCCATTAATTTTACTAACATTTACAATATCATCAGAAATGAGGGCGCCACCGCGTTCTAGAAGACCGATGGCCGTCTCACTCTTACCTGTGCCGCTAGCACCCATAATGAGGATTCCTGTACCTTGGTATTCAACCATGCAGCCATGAATTGACATGCTAGGTGCAAATAGATGTTCAAGTCTTAAACTAGCGAGGTTGAGGAATTCGGGGGTTCTAATATCTGAGTAGATAATAGGAACTTTGGCAAAATCATTGTCCGCAAGAGCGATCAGCTCGTCTGAGAGTTTGTTGTCTTTGGTGACAATAATTCCAGGGATGTCTTTGTTGCAAAGTTCGGCAAATTTAATTGCCGCTTCTTCTTTTCCTAAATGTTCGATATAGGAGGTTTCGGAATTGCCTAATACTTGTAACCTAAGGTAGGCAAAGTAGAGGTAAAATCCTGATAAAGCTAATCCAGGTCTGTTGACCGCAGGTTCTTTGATAGTTCTGTCAAAATATTTTTCACCAGAAATAATTTCTAATTTTAGCTCTTCTTTTTCTTGTTCATAGAATGTGCCAACAGATACTTCAGTGACTTCTTTAATTTTTTTGACAGGATTGATCATAATAATTACAAGTGATTGCTTAGTGGTGATGAATAATTAATTTATCTTGATGGTAGCGTACTTTGGGTTCTTGTTGATAAGGGTCTTGTTCACTGCGGTAACCAAGGGCGCAAGCTACCGTTGTTTGAAAACCTGAATTTTTAAGACCTAGCACATCATCATAAGCTTTTGGATCAATTCCCTCAAGAGGGCAACTATCGACACCTAAAGCTGCAGCACTAGTGAGAAGCACTCCTAGAGCGAGGTAAGCTTGGTGCTGCGACCATGAGAGAAAATCTGCAGGAGATTTATGCTCAAGAAATCCATGCATCATATCTTTGTAAAATTGAAGTTCTTCGAGAGTTTTTGAGCGTTCTTGACTTAAGGTCTTTACCCAGTCTTCGATAGCTTGCTTATCAAACTCAGATTGAGAGGCGAATACGACGAGATGAGAGCAGTCTGTGATTTGTGGTTGATCCCATGAATGAGACTTTAGCTGCGCTAAAAGATCCTGTTTGCTTATAATAATGAATTTCCAAGGTTGTAATCCAAATGATGAGGGGGAGAGCTGTAAACTCGAAATGAGAGTATCTAGAGTAGGTTTGTCTAATACTTTTGTGTTATCAAATTGCTTAACAGCATAACGCCATTTTAGAGATTGAGTGAGTTCTTTAGATGTCATGGATTTAGGTAGGTTGGGGTAATTAAAAACTAAGGGGGAGCCTAGCCTCAGGGAAGCGCTTTAAAGTAAAATTAAGTGATAAAATATATTCATCTTGAGCGTTGAGGTGTCTGAGCTCTTCAACACCAAAAGAGCCAACCCAGTTTTTTAAATTGAGGTAGGCTCGGATTTCTTGAGAATTTAAGTTGGCGGTTTCTAGGTTCCAAAATTGATTGTATTCTAAACCTAGAGCACTGGTGAAGCTTTGGTAATGTCGCCAATTAATACTATTGGCATCACTTAGGATAGGGTGGTTCTTAAGCTGATAGGAGCCTATAGATGTTTTGGAAAAATCACTTAATTGATAGCTGATTTGGTTAGAGCTGTAGAGATAAGGCTCTGAATCAGAACCTAGAGGGAAATGGCTATCACTAGTAAAAGCAAGTCCAGTTTTAGGTGTCCATGCCATTGTATGATACAGACCTGAATGTTTGAAGTTACTCTGATCATTATGCTCATACATATCCCAGTGGGTATGACTGGTAAACCATGTGTGATTATTACTGTTATTTTTTGTATGACGCTTGGTGGTGAGGCTTTGCTCTATGCCAAATCTATAAATACCCCAGCTTCTTAGGTTCTCAGTATTTTTGTTTTGAGAGATATTTAGAGAAGGGGCGTTAAGAATATAATCATAACGATTGATAGGTTTAATTTGAGAAGATAACTCATCAATTTTTAGCCAAGAGAATTGCATATAAGGTTCAAGGTGGTGATGTAGCCCAGCAATACCCCAATGAGGTAGATTTAATTGGCTATTTTGACCCGATAAGAATAAAGAAGCTTTAATATTGGCATGTAAGATATTTTGGTAATCTGATTGACTAAATCCAGCACTGCTGTCTGCAGAAGAATATTGATTGAAGCCCCAGCCTAAGCTAGGTGTGATGGCAGCTATATTCGATAGTTTAAATGGTCGAGAAAGTTGATGAAAAGTATGAATTTTTTGGTACTCGTTATCGACAAGTAAATCACGAATGATAGCCGCTCGTGCCATACTGGTGCCTGGCGCTATTAATTCTTCTAAGAGTGAGTCACTGGTTTGGTCTGAAGCCTGCTCTTGATAAATTCCTACACTAGAGCTCCCTTCATAATATAAATGATCAATCATAGAGAGGCCTAAATTGTTTAAGGCCCGACTCAGATTTGCTGCTGATTTAGACCAGTTAACTTCAGGTAAACGTTGCGTGGTTTGGAATAATTTTTGATCACTCCATGTGCTGTTAATACTAATGTCGCCCCAGGTTGGGTTGAGATAAATGAATTCAAGAAGGTTTTGGTTTTCTGGATAATTCTCATACTTATCTTCAAAGAAGTCTTCTAATACCCGATCATCACTAAGAAAGTTAAGTTGTGCTGTCACTCGAGTGCGATCACTAGAAAGATTATCAAGATTATGATAGCCTGGATCTTTGAGATAATTAAAGCTTATAGCATAACGCTGACTATCAATCGTGTCTATTTGGTTGCTGCCTCTAATTATTTCACTATCTTGATCATTAATTCCAAATAAGTGCAGGTGAGGCGTACGCGCATCCTCTAAGTTCTTATTAAGAGGCTTTATAAGTAAGCCCGCACCAATACCTCGCTTAGAATAGAGTGAAAGCTGAGGTTGAATTAGGATTTCATCATGCTCAGCTTTTTTAGTAAATTTATTCAGAGTAAAACCAAAGTCTTGATAAATTTCATAACCAAGAGCTGAGCTAGATCGAGGGCTAAAATGGTAGCCTAACTCAGGGTGCATAGATTGAGGAAAGTAAGGTAGCTTTAATACGGGTGTATTTTTTGCAGTGATAGTTAAACCTTTAAAAACTAGATAGCCAGGTTCAGGTGCTGGGTAAAAGCTAGTTTTATCGCTTTTAATCCAAAACGCTGGAGATTGGCTATCATCGGTGGTAACGGCAAATTGCTCTGCAATATAAACAGGTTTTTTGGTATTGCTGCTATCAACATCTAGCTTGCTAGCTCTCATCAATAGCTGTCCATAGCGGCCTTTAGTTTCGCTTAGGTTAAATTTTTTAGCCTTGTAGTGATAGGTTAACTCATCACAATGATGTAAACCTTCTTGAAAAAAAAGACTGACATTACCTTTAAAATAGACTTTGTTTTGCCCGGTATAGATTTTAGCGTAGTCAGCAAAAATAGAAGCTCCTGTATCAGTTTTAATTCTTACATTATTTTTATAAATAATCGCTTGAGACTTAGCTAAATAAACAATCTCGCCTCTATTTGAAATTTTAAGAGAAGAAGGAGGGGTTAAAAATAAATTAGCCTGTACCTGTGAAATATAAAAACTTAAGCCAAGCCATAAAAAAAAGTGAATCCAAAAAAAACGAGACATCATCGGAAAGTTAGTTTAAAAGCTGAAAAGTATAATTACAAAGGGTAGGGCTTGCCTGCTTGAGGAGTAATAATAGTCGAATTTGGAAGAGCTTTTTTGAGCTCTTCTTCAAACCAAGTTGAGGCATCTAAATCACCGTGAACTAGCAACGCTTGTTTAGGGGCTAAATCAATAATCCATTGTTTTAATGAATCCCGCTCACAGTGACCACTAAAATCAAAAGAGCCTACTTGACAGAGACGAGCGACTTTAGGGCGTCCACCACCTAGTGATACACTTTCTTTTAATGCAGTTTGCTGAATTGCGTAACCAGGAGTTTCTGGGTCACAATAACCAACAAAAAAGAGGCCATTTTTGCTGTTAGGTAAGAGTGATTCAGCAAGTTGATTAGAAAGAGTTTTAGGTACCATCATACCACTAGACATGACATAAATATTGCCAGGCTGAGTGACAAGAGGTTCACGTTTGCGGCTGCGCTTATGTCTAGGTGTACCCTTGATGTTATGAGCTTCAAGTAACGAAAATTCAGGGTATATACGAGGAGTCGAGTCAGCAAGCTCATCAAAAATACGTGTCATTTTGGTACTAAGGCCACCAATTTTAACAGGAGCTTTCTTGAGTTGACCAGATTCAAAGAAATTATGTAGCATCATGAGGACCTCCTGTGTTTTGCCCATGGCAAATACAGGTATGAGCACAGCTCCACCTAGGTTTAAGCTTTTTTGGATAGCTTGAGCTAGGCGTCTTTCTTCGTTTTTCCTTGTGTAATTAGGGTCGCGAGGACTAGCTCCACGAGTGGTTTCTACAATCAGTGTATCAATGTTTTTAAGCGCTGCTATAGCTTTTGGGTCACTGATACTACACTTAGGAATAAGAGTTTGATCTTCTAATTGGATGTCACCAGAATAAAGAATTTTTTTGTCAGGTGTCTCAATAAGTATGCAGGCAGAGCCTAATAAATGACCCGCATCATAAAAAGTGAGTTTACAGCCTGGGTAATCAGAGACTTTAAATGTTTTGTTATACTTAACAGTACGTATTTGATCCATCGCAATATCAATCTCTTCATGGGTAAAGAGAGGGTATTCAGTAATACCCAATTCAAGACGCTGACTCGTCATAACATTTACTGAATTATGCAAAAGAGCTTCACCTAATTTCATGGTTGCCTCAGTAACATAAGCATTGATTTTTGGGTACTGCTGAAGAAAGTAAGGCAGAGTTCCAATATGATCTAAATGAGAATGAGAAACTACAGCTGCGCTAACTGCAAGAGAGTTGAGCAGCTTGTAATTAGGCATGGCATCTCCACCGTATTGTTTAGGGTGCATTCCCGCGTCTAGGACTAGGCCATTTTTGTCATCACCAATCCAATAAGAATTAGCACCAATTTCTTGTTCGCGGGTTAATCTTATAAAAGTATCCATGATAAATATCTATTTAGATAAACATGTATTTTTAGAAAATGAAAGCTTTAGCCCACACTAGAAGATAAAAAAGTAGGGAGGTTAAGCTTCGATACAGTTTATCATGGCTTTTTAATTGCCGATAATTCTAGTAAGGCCTTGGATATAACTAGCATCACTGCTAAATAGCTCATAGCCAATAGCGTTTTTTCGGCACCAAGCTTTAAGTTGCTTTAAGTGTTGCTCTACATTCTTTTGATAGAGTTCCTGTCGCTTATTTTTTTTACCTTGAAGCTGGTAGTATTCTCCACTAAGTGGGTTTTTGAGCGAAATATTCTGCAGAGTAGGTAACTTCATCTCATTGGGGTCTAATACTTGAAGCAGAGCAATGTCGTGCTTAAGCTTAAGGTGTTTAAATGTTTCGCTAATCTCTTCAGGTTGATATTGGTAAAAATCTGAGATCCATAAAATAAAACTAGAAGATTTAAGTCGCTTGCTTAGCTCATTACTATAATCTGTTAAGGGTGTTTTTTCACCTAAACTGGGATTTGTTAAGCTTGCGGTAAGAGCGTTTACAATACTATTCATACTTTTAGAAAATGGTATGAATTCTTGATGTTCTACTGATTGTTCAGCTTTATTATGACTCTGATGTGAGCTATTGATAAGTTGCCATGCGAGAGCGTACTTTTGCTGAGAAGAATAAAGAGCAATAGATGCTGCTATATGAGCTGCAAATTCGCGTTTAGAGTAAAATTGGCTACCATAGTCCATACTCGCTGACAAATCCATAACTATAACCAATTGGCGTTCTCGCTCTTCTTCAAATGTTTTAATATAAACCTTTTGATGACGAGCTGTAGTTTTCCAGTCGATAAAGCGAACTTCATCACCTGGTTGGTATTCTCTAAATTCCGCAAATTCCAAACCCTGACCTTTGATTCTGGTCTGGGTACTTCCAGTGAGGTTTTTTGCTAGAATTTGATGCGATCGCAGCTTGAGTCTCTGTGCTTTTTGTAAAAGCTGTTGAGCATTTAATTCTTCCTCACTCATTATTAAAAGGTAGGTTAAGGAAGTTGAATTTTGCTAAGCAGGCTAGTGATAACTTGATCAGCACTTATATCCTGAGCTTCGGCTTCGTATGATAGCAAAATACGATGACGCAAGATGCGATGAGCTAGCTTTTTAATATCTTGAGGAATGACATAGTCACGCCCCTCAAGGTAAGCTAATGCTTTAGCGCTTAATGCTAATTGTATCGAGGCACGAGGAGAAGCTCCAGCACGTACAAGTTGTCCTAATTCTGGACTAATTTTACTTAAATCTCGGGTAGCTTGAACTAATTGTACAATATATTGATTAAGATTTTTATCGATATGGATATTATCTACAGCTTTGCGGCTTTCAGCAAGTTGCTCCACGCTCACAACAGGTTGCACCTGCTCTGGCGGTGCTGAAGTCGACATTTTTTCTAGAATAACCATTTCTTCTTCCATGCTTGGGTAATTAATGATTATTTTAAATAAGAATCGATCAAGCTGAGCTTCGGGTAGAGGATAGGTGCCTTCTTGGTCAATTGGGTTTTGTGTCGCTAATACAAGAAATGGTCTGGGTAATTGATGAGTTGTTTCACCTAAAGTGACCTGCTTTTCTTGCATGGCTTCTAGTAGAGCAGACTGTACTTTTGCTGGAGCCCGGTTAATTTCATCAGCGAGGATGAATTGACTAAAAATAGGACCTAATTTTGGCTCAAAGGTATGTTTTTCGGGATTGTAAATAAGTGTGCCAATAAGGTCTGCAGGTAAGAGGTCAGGAGTGAATTGTAAGCGCGAAAAACTGACGTCTAAGCATTCTGAGAGCGTCTTAATAGCTAATGTCTTAGCCAATCCTGGAGCCCCCTCTAAAAGGACGTGTCCTTGAGTTAGCAGGCTGAGTAGTAGTGAGTCAACTAGTTCTTCTTGACCAATAAGGACTTTAGACATTTCCTGTCTAAGAATTTGTGGCCATTGTTCTTGTGATGATGTATTCATAGGGCTTTGAACATTTGAATAAGTAAATACCGATTAAAAGTACCTTAATTGTTCATGTTCTTAGCTTTTAACCGCCTTTAAGTAAATTTA
Organism: Akkermansiaceae bacterium UBA4581; assembly: GCA_002386905.1. GTDB lineage: Bacteria > Verrucomicrobiota > Verrucomicrobiia > Verrucomicrobiales > Akkermansiaceae > UBA4581. The sequence goes on from DGKB01000020.1 coordinate 18,417, forward strand.
TTTTTTAAGAAATCAATGGTTTCTTTGAATCCTTCTTCATCTTTAATTCGTAAATTTATAGCTTTGCAAGCATGGATGATGGTACCATGATCACGATTAAACTCGTGTCCAATCTCATGCAGGGAAGAGCTGGTCAGTTCTCGAGTTAAATACATAGCTACATGCCTAGGTAATGTGAGTTGTGATGTGCGGCGCTTTCCAACGAGATCTTCAAAATTAATATTGTAGTAATTGGCTATAGTTTTTTGGATTGTGTTAGCGCTGAGTTTTAGCTGGGTCTTTTCTTGTTGGAAGCAGTCTTGCAGAAGGTTGTTGACTGTTTCAACGCTAAAATCTTGATGAGGCTGTAAAGATACGTAAATAAGTAGCTTATTAATGGCTCCCATTAAATTACGAACATCACTCTTTATTTCTGAGGCGATGAGTTCTAAGCAAGACTTCTCAATATGGTGCTTAGTTGACGCTAGGTGTTTTTCTAAAATAGCTAAACGCGTCTCGTAAGAAGGGGCTTCTATCTGCACGCATAGGCCTGCGCTAAGCCTAGAAACTAAACGAGGAGATAATTGCTTTAAATCATGAATGCTCACATCAGCGCTAACAATGATTTGAGCCTGTGAGTTCATCAAAGTTTCAAAAGTATGGAAAAACTCATCTTGAGTCTTAGTCTTGTTGGCTAAAAATTGAATATCATCGATGAGTAAAACATCTAAATTACGATAACGATTACGTAAATTATCTAGCTGATTGCTTTGAATCGCTTGGACATAGTCATTAGTAAAGTTCTCTGCTGAAGTGTAGAGAACTTTGGCATTAAGATCTTGATTGAGCAGCTCTAACCCAATAGCTTGCATCATGTGTGTTTTGCCTAATCCAGAATTACCATAAATAAAGAAAGGATTATAAGTCAGAGAGTCTTCATTAAGAATTGCCGTGGCAGCAGCAAAAGCAAAATTATTATGATCACTTACAACAAAACGCTCAAAATTATGCGATGGATTGAGGCCGCAACGTTTTATTTTAGTAGTTTTTTTCTTAGCTAAGAGTTCAGCTTGTCCAGCAATATCGTTAGCACTAATATTTTTCTTTACTGTATTTTTTACTAAAGTCGATGTTGTTTGAGTGTTTATGTCTGCCGCTTTATTTTGGTAGTCTTGAATCTTAAATACAATATTTACATCACTATGCTGATCACCTACTAGGGGTAAGATAGCTTTAAGCTCTTCTAGATAATTAGCCTCTATCCAAGCGATAGACATGTCGTCAGGAACCAGCATGAAGCAGGTGCCATTAATGAAATCAACATGAATATCCGTGAACCAGCGTTGGAACTCATTAGACCCAATTTGATTTTTAAAGGTTTTAATAACCTTTTCCCACGATTCTTGAGAGATAGAATGAGAAGAATGAGAGAGTTGTAAAATCATGAATAAAAAAAATCGACAAACAAATAATAAGGTGAAGCCTAAAAGGTGCTAATCACACGAAATTGAGATGCTATTTATTAACGATTTTTTGATATAAAACTAGATTAAAATTTGACATGATATTTGAGAATATTTTTTAGTCTATTTTCACTAGTGTTTCACAGGTTATTTTTTTTTTACTATTGACAGTAATTTTGATGTTTTAAAGTAGATGTTTAAGGATAGTTAAAGGTATGATAACCGACCTCTTTTTCTCTATAGGTTTTTTTGCTTTTCCCCTTTATTTTTTGCTGTAAAAAAAAACTTATTTTTTTGTTTTTTATAGCGGTTTCTTAGAGGATTAGTAAAGGTTTTATGCTATATGTATATATAGCTTTTTTAGGATATGCTTAATAAATATTAAGTATTAATTCCAGCCTTCATTACAAAATGGTAACTTTCCTTGGTTGATTTTCATATAATTAGTTTTTCCATAAGCCCCAATAAGCTTATTATCAAAATAATTTTCCCAGGCAAAACTCATTTTTTTAGCAGTAAAGCAACCCCAACTTGTAGACCTAGTATTCGGCTTAATTCTATTAGGTAAAAGTAGCCTAAAATCACTAGGGTGTAACCAGCAAGCAGAGCCCATAATAACTGTAGTGCTATAATCGAATAAAAAAGCATGTTGATCTGAATGCCCAAAGTAATCAAAAGTATCAATTCCATCCTTAGGAAAGGCATTAAATGTATTTGCAAATCCATACTTATTTTTAAACCAAACTAAGTCCACTTTTAATGATTTTGCGATTTGTTCAACTTTGTCGACCAGATTAAAGCCTTCTTCTTTAGATCTAAGCTCATACGCAGGGTGATAAGCTAGCCAAGTAATTTTTTGTTGATTATTTTTTTTGCGTATGACTTTTGTTTGGAGTTTTGCAGCATCGACAAAATTAGCCCAGTAGTAATCATGCCTATCTTTTTTATATCGATATTTTTCTGAATTAACTAGACTTGGCCCACCAATAACAATTAATGATTCTCCAGCTAACGCTAAAGAGAAAATAGAAATAAAAAGAATAAATATACGCATAAAATTAATTAGTAGCTTATTTGATGAGTTTCTCCAAGTGATAAAAGCGACTACGGTAACCTGCTTTTATAATTTCTAGAGCTATATTCAAAGAGTGAGCGACACTGCGATTAGAAATTTTCTGAATACCTGCGAGACGCTGACGTTCACGTACAGGTATGCTTTTGATAGAGCTTTTGAGATTGACGGCTTTAATTTGAGCTTCGATAGTCCATCCCCAAATAAATTCTTGTAAATCCATGCGTTCAAATAAATCGCGATCAATAAGGCGTGTAGGTCCTAGATCTGACCAAATATGAAGACTTAGCAGGCTTGCCCATAAGCCAAGAACAGCATTGCCTAGTTTTTGCTGTAAAGATAATTGACACCAGCCATGAGGCACAAATAGTCTCTGCCCAATCACAAAATCATAGCCTTGTTCGTATTGTTGAGCTAAGCGTAATAAGTCCTGTGGAGCACTAGCACCATCAGCTGCCGCAAATAAGTAGGCTTTTATAGGTAAATGACTATTTTTGACTGCAGTTATAGCTGCCATGCAGCCATGACCATAACCTTTATTATTTGTGCTACCAACCAAGCAATGATGCTCTAGAGCAATAGCTTGGCTATTATCAGTGGACCCATTGAGCCCTATAACTAGAATAAAACGCTCATCAAGTTTTGCTTGATACTCTGCAAGCAAAATAGGTAAGCACTCTTCTTCGTTATAAACAGGTATAATAACGGCGTAATGAGCTGCTATGGGTTGAGTTTTTACAGAGATGTTAGACATGAAAAAATGAATAGATTAAGCTATTGAGTTGGCCTGGTAGTCTCTGTCATTTGCGTTAGTGATGCTGGTAAAGAATCAAAAATAATGCTTCTGTCTAGGTTTTTTTTGTTAGCAGTTTTTTCACTCATGTCATAGCGACCAAAGCTAAGTACGCCAGTGGGGCATTGCTGGACACAAGCAGAACAACGCACACATTGAGGGTCTTCCATAGGAAGCCCTTTATTGGCAAAGTTCATAATGTCAATACCTTGGTGACAAACTGAGGTGCATACATTGCATGAAATACATTTTTTCTTATCTGCAAAAATGGCAAACTTACCAAAGCGTGAATAAATATGCATGAGCGAAGCTAGAGGGCAGGCAAACCTACACCAAACACGACCAGAAAAATGAAAGTATAAGCCAACACCTAAAATCCCAGCCCAAAGTAAATCAACAAACCAGACATAACTCCATGCCATAGCTGTATCTCCCCCATAAAATATGCCATTAAATAAGTCTTTAGCAAATGGAATATGAGCCCAAGCTAAGATTTTTAGAATAAGAAGAATGAAAGATAGAGCTAAGAAAACTTGACCAACCATATTCATTTTATTCCAGAAAGGCCCATGTGGCATTTTATGGCGCTGAGTATCGCCTAGGGTTTCAGCTAAAGCTCCACAAGAGCAAATCCAACCACAGTAAGCGCCTTTACCCCAACGCATTACTATAAACGGAATAATTACAAAAGTTTGGAAAAGGCTAATTCCAAGCCACCACCACATAGGTTCACTAGTAAAGACATTCCAGAAAAATAACGGCCAAGCAAGAATCAAGCCAAAGGCTCGCCAGTATTCACGTCCACTACCGTAGTTGGCAATCGGGAATAACTCATCGGCCAAATATTTAGCAATACCTGAGTCAAAAGCTCCGTTAAATCCTGCCCAAGGTAAAATAATATAGGGAAGTAAAAATAGAGGGATTAGCTGAAAAGCAGCCAAAGTTAAAGTCTGCCTCTTAACATAAGGGGTTTGTCTGCGTTGTATGCGACGAATACCGAACACAACAATAAATATACAGTAAAGCAATGAATACCAAAAACCTGGATCTCCGACTACAAATTTCATTGTGCCTAAGATATGTTCAGGATTCTCAAAATTTCCACCCCAACTAGCCCAGATTTTTTCTAGACCATAAGGAAAGACACCTTTTTGTTGTGACCATTCAGCGATAGGTAACCATGTGCCACTTTTTTTCCATTGATAGATAAATGTAGCGATAGCTAATGAAATAACCATGGTAAGCCAAAACTTTAAGTTGCGCTCACCTTGAATAGCAACACCACATCGTCTAAAGAAATCAAGCGGAGCTTCACGTCCAATAAGAATAAATACAGCGTCATTCTTAATAGTTTTTGATTCATTGCTTTTTGTAGTGAGATGGACTTGGTCTGAAGAAATTTCTTTAACTTTTGAGCCAAGGTAGAGCTTGATTTTACCTTGATTAGCTAAGCTCATGAGATTTTGAGTGTTTTCTGGCTTAGGTCTAGTGATTTCAGGGCTACGACAGCTTAGGCTTACGTGAGCGCCGGATTCAGCTAAAGCAATCGCAGCTTCTGCTGCGCTATCTCCGCCACCGACAATGAGAACTTCTTTTTCTTTGAATTCTTTAGGGTCATGTAGGCGATTGGAAACTTTGTCAAGTTCCTCACCATTAACGTTTAATCTGCGGTAATTACCGCTACGCCCTATGGCAATGATGACTTGAAGGGTTTTAATGGAGGATTGATCTTCTAACTCTAAAGTGAAGTTATTTACTTTACCTGTAATATTAGCAACTCGATTAGTAGTGATCTCTAGTCCTGCGGACTGTATTTGCTCATGAATATCATCGAGTAGTGATTCTTTAATGTCAGATTTTTCACTGTACTGAACCCCGCCACTAGGAATCATATCTGTAGGATAGGTAAAAATAGGCTTTTGTTTGGGGAAATTAATAATGGTAGTGAGTGCTTGAGAGGCCTCAAGTAGGCAATAATTTAGGCCTGCTTGTTTAGCTTGCATAGCAGCAGAAATCCCTGATACTCCAGCACCAATAATAGCTACATCATAAGTGTCGGCTGCTTTGGATTGCTGTTTTTTTAAAAAATCAGATTCAGCAAGAATAGCATTAATGGCATCTACGCCTGTTTGTGATGAAAACTTAAGTAGAGGCACTCCACTTAAATCACCCACCACTCGAATACCTGAAACATTGGTTTTGCCTGATTCACCAACAATAGGCATTTTTTCTACTAAGCCTGCAGGCCATTTTCCATGTAGCCATTGATAAAATTTAGTAAGCATAAGAAAAAATGAAGGTGAGTTAGGCTAGATAAGTCTCTTGGCGTAAGCGCCTTTTATTTATGAGCAAGAAATGCAAATACCTTTAAAATCGATGCTATGTTGTTGGATTTTAAACTGATGTTGCTGTTCTAACTCTTTCATGATTGAAATGAGAGGGTTATGAAGGTGCAAAGCAGTAATGCCCTGACATTTAGAGCAGACAAAGTGGTAATGTCGATGGTTAGAATTGAGCTCATAATGATGAACTTTATTGATTGTACTCTTTGTGATGATTTTACTTTTTAAGAGAAACTGCAATTCTCTAAAAATAGTAGAAGGATTAGGGGTTAGCTCTTTCGTAGCGAGATAAGCAACAATTTTTTCTTGAGAAACTAAGCAACCACTTTGGTAAAAAGCTTCTAAAATAGCTCTTCTTACTTTAGTTATTCGCCCTCCATTATTGCGAATGCTACTTAAAATATCATCTAACTTCATAAATTGAGTTTATTCATAGAGCCTAGATAATGTAAAGCTTGTACAAGATAAAGATTAATGCAATCAATATGCATTAATAGCTTGACTCAAATACAGATTGAGGATAACTACGTTCTTGCAATCTAATTGCATTAATACTTTTAGCAAAATATTATTATGAAAAAAATAGTTGTTTCATGCCTGTTGGCTTTGTCTGTATCTCAGGCAAATGAGTTGGAGTTAGACGTGCAAGCATTTTTGAACGTTGCTCTAGGATCATCAAGTGTATCGGAAGAGGAACTAGCAACCCATGCTCATGACCCTAACCAGAATTTTAGTTTGCAAGGATTTGAGCTTGATTTTAATGCTCGTTGGAATGAGCAACTTAGACTTAACTTTCGTACCAATAGTTTTTTGTCGCTAGAAGATGAATTAGAAAGTGAGGTTGAAGAAGCTTTTATAGAGTGGGTAGGTTTGCCATTAGGGGCAGAATTAAAGGCCGGACGTTTTTTGCCTTTATTAGGTAATATAAATCACGTGCACGTACATGGTTGGGATTTTGTAAATCAAACTTTAATCAATACACAGTTTTTAGGTGAGGAAGGCTTACTCTTAGATGGGGCACAATTATCAACAAAAACTCAACTAGGTGGGTCAAGCTTTGGTTTAAGCTTGGCTTATGGCTCGGTAGTTGAACATGATCACGGCCACGAAGAAGAAGGAGATGATCATGGGCATGGCGCAGAAAACGCTAATTTTAATGCTAACTCTGGAGTATTTAGCGCTCAACTAGCTTGGGATTATGCTTATAGTGATGCTCATCAATACCAGTGGTTAGTGAGTGGAGCTTTTGGTGAAAATGGTTATCGTGATGATAGAGATTCTTGGTTGCTAGCCTCTGATATTAAATATAGCTACGATAGTAATGGTTATGAAGATGGAGGTAAAAAAATTGAGTTGCTCGGGTCATGGTATTACAGAGAAGTAGAGTGGGCTCACGAGGAAGATGATGATCCATTTGGTTCTAGTGGACATATAGGTTTAGGAGCTGGTATAAATTACAGCTGGAACCCAGCGTGGAAGGCAAGTGCTCGTGTCGATTATATAGAAGGTTTGTCTGAAGGCTATGTAGCCGCAGAAGATGAATTTGGTGTTGAGATTGATGAGCGTACACGTTACAGTCTTGCTTTAACTCGTTATCTTAATTTTTCTAATGATCAAGCTGGATTAATTAGACTGCAGGGCGATGTTGATGAACTAGCTTCAGGTGAACAAGAGCAGAGCGTATGGTTGCAATTTGGCTGGAGTTGGGCTAACTAGAGCTATACTCTCAATACAGCATAACTTATAACTAACGCTTCAATCAAAACCTTAAATGATTATTAAATTACTTATAAGTTTGCTGTTTATATTTTTAGCTCAGCTTCAAGCTGGGTTAAAAATAGCTGCTTTTCACCCATTAGTGGCTGATTGGGCAAGAGAAATAGGTGCCGATAAGGTTCAAGTCATAGATATTGCTCAAGGTTCACAAAACTTACATCAATTTGAGCCTGGAGCTAAACATATATTGGCTCTTGAAAAAGCAGATTTATGGGTTTTTTCTGGTAAGGGATTTGAAACTTATGCTGCAGATTTACAAGAACAACTTAAACCTCATCAGCAAGTCTTAGATCTAGGGCGTTTTGTACCATCACGCAAGCTTAGTGAGCAAGAGGCTCGCTATGCTTGCTGTGATGCACATACTGATATAGCTGTAGATCCTCATTGGTGGCATCGAGTAGATTATGTTGAACGAGCTATTAAAGTATTAAGTAAGCGTCTGCAAAAAATGGACTCTGTCAATGCTGGCTATTACAAAGAAAGAGAAAAAAACTATATTAAACAGCTTAATGATTTAAATTATTGGGTTAAAACCCAAGTAGCCACGATACCTAAAAAACAACGTTATTTAGCTACGGACCACGCTGCTTTTGGTTATTTATGTGATCAGTATGGATTTAAACCTCTATTCCTCAAAGGTATGACTGCCGAGAATAGTATTGCTTCTAAGCATCTGATGCAACACATGAAGATTATTAAGAAATATCAAATTAAAACCTTGTTTAGCGAAGAGCTAAGCAACCCTAAAATGCTCAAACAAATTGCACAAGAAACAGGAGCTAAATTGGGAGAGGAGCTGATTGCTGATGGTCATATGACTAAACATATTCATTCTTATATAGCGATGATGCGACACAATATATCAGCTATTGTCAAAGGTTTAGCCAATAATTAGTACAGCTATAGCAAATTTTAATTAGAATTGATTTTTTGATAGTTGTTTTAATGGCTGGTATAGTATGATATTAAGTTTTAAATGTTTTTAGTTGTTATTTAGTATGCTTTCTCGACCTATTTTAGAAACGGCTCTATGGTTAGTCTTATTATTGTTAGCATTGATTCCTTTGTCATGGGTTATTCGTCCTTTCGCATTAAATGAACATGAGCAGTTATCGCATAAAAAATTAGATGCTTCTCATACTTTACTCACGCAAGAGGTGGCAGGCTTGCTCAGTTGGCGCGCTACCATGCCTATTGAGCAATTAAACTTAGTGGCTTTAACCAGCCAAGGAGAGTTACCCGTATTTAATCTCAAACCACTAGAGATGTCAGGTGAAGATTGGTTGGATTTGCATTTACCAGAAGGTTCCACTACGTATTTATTAAAAATAGACTGGTTAGAGCCTAAAGCAGAGCAAGCATTTGAGCTTAAGTTAAACCTAGGGCAAGCAGAAGAAAAGTCATGGTTTTTTTGGAGTGATGATGAGTCTAGTATCGAACAAATTATAGAATTTTAATCATGGAATGCTGTAATCATAATCATAGTGGAGAGCATGAACTCGTAGTGAAAAATCTCAGTGTGAGCTATTCAGCTCAAGTTAAAGCTATTAGTAATTTAAACTTTTCCATAACTTGTGGGCATCGCCTTGCTTTGTTAGGAGCTAACGGTGCTGGCAAGAGTAGTTTAATCAAAGCTTTGGTAGGATTAATCCCCGTGAATAAAGGTTTAAATCAAGGCGAAGTCTTGTGGCGTGGAGAACCTCTGACTAAATCCACACAAGAAATTGCCTATCTCCCACAATTAGATAAGCATCAGACTGCCGTGCCTTTTAGCGTAAGAGAGGTCGTAGCTATGGGACGTTACCCTTATGTAGGCAACACTCGCAATTACAGTCAGCATGATAAAGACGAGATTGATCAAGCTTTAGAATTGATGAATTTACAGAATTTAGCAAAACGTCAGATTGATGAGTTGTCTGGAGGGCAGGTTCAAAGAGCCTTTATTGCGCGTGCTATTGCTCAAAAAGCTCACGTTCTGATTTTAGATGAGCCTCTTAATGGTTTAGATGTAGAGTCACGCCGTCAGCTCATTGAGCTCATGCACACTTTAAGTTATCGAGGTCATCTAGTGATTTCCTCACATCATGATTTACGCACGGTGCATGAAACTTTTGATAAAGCTTTAGTGTTGAATAAGGAGCAGGTCGCGTTTGGCGATGTGGCAGAAGTTATGAAGCAAGAGGAGGTTAAACAATGCTTAGGCATAATAGACTAATGATAAATTATGGTAGATTTTTTAGATAGTCAGTTATATCAGCGAGCCTTAGTTGGGGCTTTACTTATTGGATTTAGTAATGGTTTTGTCAGCGCTTATGTCGTAATGAACCGTAGCCCCCTTAAGCTCAGTGCACTTTCGCATAGTCTACTGCCAGGGATTGTGCTTGCTGTATGGTTGGTGGGTTTAACCGCTTGGAGTGCTTTTGTTGGTGCTGTTTCTGTAGCTCTTCTTATGGGCTTAAGTTCAGTCTGGTTAGCCAAAAAAACACCACTAGATCAAGATACGGTTTTGGCAGTACTTTACACTGGCTGTTTTGCAGGTGGGCTTGCGATGCTGAATCGACTTCAATTGCAGCAAGAGCTAGAAGGCTGGCTATTTGGGAATATATTAAGCCTTTCTAATGCTGATTTATGGTTAAGTTTTTCTGTAGGTGTTTTAGCTGTGGTCGTTTTTTCTTTATTTAGGCGCTCTATTTTGATGGTACTCTTTGAGTCTGAGGTGGCTAAAACTTTAGGAGTCCCTGTTAATGTTATACGTTATGGTGTGTTTGCCTTACTTATCATGGTGTTGATGACTACTTTTCAAGCTGTAGGTTGTATTCTTGCAATAGGGCTTATTGTTATGCCGGGCGCTACAGTAAGGCAGCTCACTCATTCAGTAACAGCGCTATTTTGCTGGAGTGGAATATTAGGAGCTATAGGTGCTAGCCTAGGTTTACTGATGTCTTATTGGGTTGATTTGCCAGCTGGAGCCTCTATTGTTTTGGTGCAAATCATCTTTTTTATAATAGCGTTTATTTATAAAATATTAGTGAGATATAAGAAATAAAGCGTGCATTTATAAGTTTAAAAATAGAAGCTTATGGTCAACTAATTTTAGAAGTTTAAGCTTTTAATGAATTCATATTTATTTTATATAAATATGATGAATATAAAGAAAACAGCTGTTATCATATTATGTTTTTGTTTTGCAGTATCGTTGTGTTTTGCTGAATCTAAGACCAAAAAAGTATTGTTTTTAGCGGGTGTTCCTAGCCATAAAAAAGGTGAGCACGAATACCGCGCAGGTTCCATACTATTAGCTAAAGCACTCAACAAAAGTGGCTTAGATATAGAAGCTAAAGTTCATTGGTATGGCTGGCCTAAGGATGAGAGTATATTTGAAGATGTAGATGTGTGTGTAGTTTATGCAGATCAAGGTGGAGCTCGTAGTAATAAAAAGAAAGGTTACCAAGGTTTTACCGAGAAAAACTATGCCTTTTTAGATCAAAAAGTAAAACAAGGAATGGGTATTATGTTTATTCATTACGGAGTACATCCTGCAGAGGCTATAGGCGAGCAATACTTTATGGATTGGATAGGAGGTTACTTTAATAATAGTCAATCAATTAATTCTCATTGGGTTGCAGATTTAACACCTAAAGAAGGTCATCCTGTATCGTATGGTATTGATGAGCCAGTCAAAGCATTGGATGAATTTTATTTTAATATTAAAATGGCAAGCTCTCATGACGATAAATCTTGCTCAGATTGCTACGCGTTAGTGACAGATACCCCAACTATTGAGAAAATTACTAAGTTAGGGAGCAAACAATTTCAAACTCAAGCTGCCGCAGATGCTTTCAACACAAAGCAAGCCATTATGTGGTGTAGAGACGTACAACACCAAGGTCGAGGAGTCGGTTTTTCTGGAGGGCATTTCCATCATAACTGGGCTATTGAGGGCATTTCTAAAATGGTGCTCAATGCCATTGTTTGGATTGCTCGTTTAGAGGTGCCCAAAGATGGGGTTAAATTTGAGCCTGTTACATTAGAAGAGCTTAATGAAAATTTGGACGAGACTACACCAAACCCTATAAGATTACCTACTAAAGCTATGCTCGAATATGTGATGCCTCAAGAATTTATAAATAAAATAAATAAATAAATATGAAAAATTTAAGATTTCTTTCTCAGTTATCGCTCTTAATATTAGGATTTCAGCCAATAATTTTTGCTGAAAAAGCAGAAAATCAATGGCCACCAAAAGAAGCTCCTAATATTGTAGATATTAGGAACTTTGTTGTGCCAGAAGGATTAGAGATGACTCTATGGGCGGCCTCGCCTTTATTTTATAATCCTACTAATATGGATATTGATCATGCTGGTCGTATTTGGGTGACTGAAGGAGTTAACTACCGTAGGCATGCCCCAAGAAAAGCAGGTGACAGAGTCGTTATATTAACTGATACCAATCAAGATGGGGTAGCTGATAAAACTCAAGTATTTGTTCAAGACCCTGAATTAAGGTCTCCATTGGGGATTGCGGTATTTGATAATGTTGTAGTGGTATCTCAACCGCCTAGTCTAATTAAATATACAGATATAGACAGAAACCTTAAGTTTGATCCTGCAATTGATAAGAAAGAAGAATTATTAACTGGTTTTAATGGCCTAGACCATGATCATTCATTACATTCTTTAACAGCAGGTCCCGATGGAAAATGGTATTTTAATCAAGGTAATTGTGGAGCTATCTTTACCGATAATTCAGGTAAAAAATTCAACCTTACTGGACCTTATAAAAACGGCAAATGGTATTCTGATAAAGATGCAGAACTAGGAAAAGCTAGCGATGACGGTTATGTATGGTCTCCAGGTTTTACAGTAAGAATGAACCCTGATGGCACCGATGTTGAGATTGTGGGTCATGGCTACAGAAATAGCTATGAGCAAACACTTAATTCTTTTGGTGAAATGTTTCAAAATGATAATGACGACCCTCCTGCTTGTCGAAATTCTTATGTGTTAGAGTACGGATCTGCAGGGTATTTTACTCGTGACAGTAAGCGTTTTTACAAGGAAGAGAAGCGTTTAGGTCAAGAGCATCAACGAGCTCATTGGCGCCAAGATGATCCAGGTACCTTCGATGTAGGTGATATTTATGGTGGAGGCTCACCAACGGGTGTGGTCTTTTATGAAAACGGAGCTCTAGATGAAAAGTGGAATGGTACTTACCTATCTTGTGAAGCTGGTAAAAATGTTATATTTGATTATCAACCAGAAATCCATGGTGCAGGTTACAAGCTAGAGCGTGGAGAGTTTGTAACTAGCAATCCAAATAAAAACTATTACGGCGCTGATTTCCTTAAATGGGCTAAAAATGACCAACGTTTAGAGGATAAGAGTGAAAAAATAAAAAGCTTTATAGGAGAGCAAAATCCTGTAGCTTTTAGGCCTGCTGATATAACTGTAGGTGTAGATGGAGCTATTTATATTGCTGATTGGCTAGACGATAGGGTAGGTGGGCATCAAACTTTAGATAAATCATCTGCTGGAGCTATTTATAGAATTGCACCAAAAGGTTTTAAGCCAAGCATTCCAAAATTTGATATAAAAACGATAGAGGGGCAAATCACAGCTCTAAAAAGCCCAGCAATTAATGTGCGTTACCTTGGGTTTAAAGAATTAAAAAAGGGCAAGGAAAAATCTTACTCGTCTGTAGTTGAATTACTAAACCATACCAATCAATATATAGCAGCTAGAGCTATTTGGTTATTACCCTATTTAGGTAAGCAAGGCTTAGAAAAATGCGAATCATTACTCAAGAGTAAGGAGGTGATGACTAGGTTAACTGCTTATAGAGCTTTGCGTAGATTTAATGCTAATGCAAATATGTTACCTTATGCTAAACAGTTAGCTGATGACCCTAGTGCTGCTATTCGTAAGGATATAGCACTTTCGATGCGCCATTATACAGCTGAGCAAGCAGCACCAATTTTAGTGAAAATAGCGCAGAGCTATAAAGAAAGCAGTGATCATGAATATGATAAAAACTATATAGAAGCTATAGGTTTAGGCTCAGCTAATAAGGAAGATGCCATCTGGTTAGCATTAAAAGCTGCAATGGTTACAGGTTCCCCAACAAGTTGGTCTGATGAGTTCACTAGGCTTACATGGAGGTTGTGGTCTACAGAAGCTATCAATGATTTAAAACTAAGAGCTAACAGTCATACTCTAACTAATCAGCAAAGAGAGTTTGCAGTTGAATCAATTGCGTTTATTTCTGACCAAAAAGCAGCTGACGCAATGCTAGATTTGATAGCTGAAGAGTCGCCAATTAAAGGAAAAGCTGAAGAATGGTTAGTTAAGCGCATGACAGGAGATTGGGTGAGTTTTGGTGTTAAAGAGGCACTCATAGCGCTAGGTATTTATAATCCCGATTCCCCAATTGTGCTATCGACTGTACCAGAACCAACTAGTCCAAAAGTTTACGATGTAGCAGATGTATTAGCCCTAAAAGGGGATGCAACTAAAGGAAAAAACACCATCATGCTCTGTACAATTTGCCATCATGTTAATGGTGTCGGCCCCAGTTATGGCCCTGCACTTGATGGATGGGGCTTAAATCAATCAAAAGAAGTAGTTATTAATTCAATAGTTAATCCTTCTACAGATATAGCTCACGGCTACGAAGGTTCGTTGCTCCTAATGAAAGATAAGTCTGAAATACATGGTGTCTTATTAAGCAAAGGAGACCCCTATGTTATTTTAACTACGGGGGGAGCAAAGCAACTCATTCCTGCGGCTAAAGTTCAAAAAGTCACAGCTTTCCCTCGCTCTCTTATGTTATCTGCTGAGCAATTAGGGCTCAGCGCTCAAGATGTAGCTGATATCACAGCTTACATGAAGCAGCCTATGACAAAATAGTGTTTAATAATAACTGCCAAATTGAACTTACTCATGCATAGCCCTTTACCAGCTAAAAGAGCTATGCTATAAGCTCATCATGGAATTTAAAAATGTGACAGCCAACCCTAAGGCTAATATTTATTTTGATGGCAAAGTGGTTTCTCATGGAATCACCCTAGAAGATGGATCTAGCAAAACTTTTGGTGTGATTTTTCAAGGTGAGTACCATTTTGGTACAGAAAAAGCTGAAATTATGACCATTATTGATGGCTCATGTACCGTTCTACTCGATGGTGCAGATAAAGCTAGTCAGCACAAAGCAGGAGAATCATTTGATGTGCCAGAAAACTCAGGATTTACCATCACTGTTGGAGCGGATAACTGCCAGTATATTTGTTCTTACTTAGATTAATGTAAGAAACTAAGTATAAATTTAAGCTCGTATTTGTTAATACGAGCTTTTTTTATGTGAGAAATTAGGTTAAGTTTTGCCCATGAGCGCAGCATCCAACGTAAGTACTATTGGCAAGTTACAGCAAGCCGTTCATCGAGTTCCTAATTTTCCTGTAGAGGGCATATTATTTGAGGATTTAACTCCAGTGCTCGCTGATGCTGAATTATTTAGCTTACTTATTGATGAGCTTGAAAAGCAAATTGTAGGCAAAGGAGCTATTACCAAAATAGCTGGTATAGAAGCTAGAGGCTTTATATTTGGAACAGCACTTGCACAACGCTTAGGAGTTGGATTTATCCCTATTCGTAAAGCGGGGAAATTACCACCACCTATTGACACGGTTTCGTACAGTTTAGAATACGGTGAGGCGACTATAGAGCTCTCACAAGGTTTACTCAATAAGGATGATAAAATACTACTCGTTGACGATGTGTTAGCCACAGGAGGTACAGCTAAAGCCGCAAAAAAACTAATTGAGAAGCAAAATGCAGCAGTCACTCAGCTTGCTGTAGTGATAGATATAGGATGCTTTGCAGGCAAAGGACCTCGCAAAGAGCTAGAAGAGCAAGGATTAGCTGTGAGTAGCTTGTGGATGTCTTAAATCATTACTATTGATAAACTCTTTGGTGATATAAGGCGAAGTCATGGCACGGGTAAGGGAGCTGTAGTCGACTTGGAATAGTAGTTGAGTGCCGATTGAAATGAGGTCGTCTGACTGGATGATGAGATGGTCGCTGCTAGAGCTGAGTATGGTAATCCCTGCTGGTGGAGTTAACCCTTGAAAATCAATATCTTGCCTACCAATGGCTAGAATGGATTGGTAGATATACCCTTGGGATTTGCAGCTATTGATAGCAGGTATTTCACCAAAGGCATTTTGAGCTAGAGTTCCCCATGGTTGTGAGGGCTTAACCTTGGATTCAATCACTTCAGCAACTAGGGTTATGGCATCGGTATGCAGTCCTATAATTGGACTCGTTAAGTAGCGGTTGAATGAGTAAGGGTAGAGTTTAAAGGCAAGCGAGCAAAGGTAATAAGAGAAATTAATTTATAAACATCATAAAAATAATCTGTTTAATAGGTTAGTTTGACTTGATTTTTAAGTTTGAAGCCTTTATTTATAAGTATGAGTGAAAAGCCAGTAAGAGCAACAGATGGTCCTCTAGGTGTAGAGGTAGAAGAAGGTAAAACTTATTTTTGGTGTACTTGCGGTAAGAGTGCTACTCAACCATTTTGTGATGGGGCGCATAAAGGTTCTAATTTTACCCCATTAAAATACACAGCTACTGAATCTAAGAAAGTATTTTTCTGCGGTTGTAAAGAGACAAATAATGCACCGTTATGTGATGGCTCTCATTAAATACGAGGCTGTTTTAATAGTATTATAACAATTTTAAATTGCATTTAAAAAGCAACACCTCTGGTGTTGCTTTTTTTGTTTGTATTTAACTTAAATTAGTTTTTATTAGTTTTTATTAGTTT